>CAYOFL010000135.1:0-7565 GCA_964403165.1 uncultured Ignavibacteria bacterium | reverse complement strand
TCCGCACTCCAAAGCGAATTTGTCAAATTAAATAGTTGGTGACCATAAGTTAGGTGTTGGTTCTTTCGCTGTGAAGTTTTTTCGAAGGAAAAGTTTCTTATTTTGCTCCTGTTCCCAGAATCACTGCCGGGATGGTCTTGAAAAGTATTTTGGCATCCAGCCACAATGACCAGTTGTCGATATATTCTAAGTCCATCTTCATCCATTTTTCAAATTGGATATTATTTCTTCCGTTGATTTGCCAGAGACAGGTCAGTCCTGGCTTCATGGAGAGTTTCCTTCTCTGCCACAAATCATATTGACTGACCTCCTTTGGCAGAGGAGGGCGTGGACCAACCAATGACATGTCTCCTCTCAGGATATTAAAAAGCTGAGGAAGCTCATCCAAGCTGAATTTACGCAAAAAGTTTCCCATCTTGGTCAGACGAGGATCGTCTGTCATCTTGAAAACCGGACCATCCATCTCATTTTTTTCGGCAAGAAGACCCTTCATCTGATCCGCATTCTCCACCATGGTGCGGAACTTTAGCATGGTGAATTTCCTTCCATTCAGTCCGCACCTCTCCTGTTTGAAAAGAACGGGTCCCTTGGAGGTAAGTTTAATAAGAAACGATAAAGATAACATAAGAGGCGAAAGCAAAATTACCCCCACCAGGGTAAGGAATCTATCAGAGACGCTCTTTAAAAGCAGGCAGGTGCCTGAATCCGGAGCTGTGGAAAACACTATGGCCGGCTTTTTTTGAAATTCCCCTATCATCTTTTTGGAGAATTTCAAAGGGAAAAAATCTGCCAGAACACAGGTGGGCACCCCCATCTCTTCGCATATGAGGAGACTTTCTTCAATTAGGTTTAAGAACCTTTTGCAAACGGCAAAGACCACATAGTCCACGTGGTCATTTTTCAAAATGAAAGGCAAGTCCTTCAGGTTTCCAATAATCGGAAAGCCAAAAATCTTTTTCCCCTTTAAGCTATCTTCCCAATCTAAGAGCCCTGAAATACGAAAACCCCATTCTGGATTATTTTTGATCTCCCAGATGAAGTCCTTTGCTGGTGAGCCGGTGCCGATGATCAAAATATTCTTGTAGTTATATCCCCTTTTTCGGAAATAATTCAAAAGCTGGGACACAAATTTTCTAAAAGATACCAGAAGAGCAAAATTCAGAAGGAGGAAGATCAAAATAAGTGCCCTGCTCTGGTCTAAGGATTTGGAGAAGAAAAGAAAAGCTAAAAGTAGAGCGAAGCTTTTTAAAACCACCACTGCGGTGTTTTTGAAAATCTCTTGAAATGGTTTACCCCGATATTCATAACACTCCTCCTTGAAAAAAAAGAAAAATGCCCAGATGGGAAGAATAAAAAACAAAAGTCCGTAAGGCTTTTCAATATTCAAGGGTTCGAAGATGGCTGTATTCGCCAGACTCTGTCGGAGGATAATAGCAAAATGAAAAGAAAGGAAGGTTAGTCCCAGGTCAGCAATCAGATGGAGACGTTTGAAGCTATTTAGGTTTTGCTTCAACATCACCTCTCCTTTATTTAGGAGTATCTCGGGGACGGACATAGCGCCAATCGCTTTTGAGAAATTAACAACTCAATCTTTTAAGGTGAGGACGGTTGAGCACTCAACATCTCTTCTTGCAACATCTTGCAGCCCATCTCTTTAAAAGGGTGAATGGGCTTTAGATAAGCACTTTGTTAAATCAAAATAAACTGCCTTTAAGTGTCATTTCACATCTTCAGAAAATGATAGCTCAAGTTTAGATTAACCTGGTTAAAATCCTCTTTACCATCCTGTATGTTTTGATAGTTCACAAAATCAAAATAATTCCAACTTAGCTCACAGCAGAAGAGATTAGTATAATTATACTGCAAGGTTATGCCCAAATTGTTCATCTTCTCCACCACTCCGCTGGGAAATTTCTCTTTGTACTCCCCTTGAGCCAACACCCAGGGTTCACTCCAGGGAGAGTCCACTCTCCCCTCTCCACATCTTCTCCTTTGGTAGGTGATCTTCGATTTTAATCCTCTCCTCAACCAGGTAGAAAGGCTGGCACTGAAGTTATCCGTATCCGGACCTAAAGGATTGCCCAGAAGTCTCTTCCGATTAAGATAGCGGTTTCTTTCCTCCTTCTGATTGTATGTCCAGTTATTTATGCGCATATACTCCATATTCAACTCGGTGCCCTCGAAGCCGAAGATGTCCAGAATAGAAAAGCCACCTGAATAACCCAGCTCATTGGGTTCTTTATCCTCCTGAGATTTTTTCTCAATCTGCAAGTCATCTATTAGAAACTCTCCATAAAAAATCACATTTTTTTGGGGGCGCAGATTGAAGTCGAAGGCAAAGAAGGTGTTGTCATCTCTTCCCTCATTTAATTGTGCGCCATGATACCATAGAAGGGGATTAAGGTAGTAGGCTTCCACCTGGCGATTCTTTCCGCCATATACGATGGTCTCCGAAAGCCCAAGTTGAGCCTTAGAAAAAAGGTTTAAATTTATTCTATGACCGGATAGATAACGATTGATATGGGAGAAATCTCCGGAGGAATTCTGGATGGTAAGGGGAGACAGGAATGCGAAGAAGGCAGTTCCTTGAAACATTCCCCAACCCCCTTCAATTTTGACCATGTCCAGAGGAAAGGCACGCTCAGACAGTATCAGCTCTTGAGTGGATTTCTGTCCCCAGGCGATTCTTTCCCTCCCCAAAAGCACCTTAAAGCAAGGCAAATTGAACGCCAGATAAGCCTGCGCCGCATCTCCGGCAAATCCCCTCCACACTTTCCCCTCATAGTTGGGATCCTTGGCTAAATTTTCGTCTATCATGTAACGGCTGTAGGCAAAGAAATTGGAGCCGATCTGAGCTTTGGCGTAAGGGTAATATGTTTCTCGAAAGGCTGATTTTGTTCTGGATTTGAAATTTGATCCCTCTTGAAAATCCAATCCCCAAGAAAACTTCTTGAATAGTTGTCCATGGTCCGGAGAACTTACTTTAAGCTGTAATTCATTTATCTCACTTAAGAATTCATTTTCCAGTTCTTCGAGCAGATAGTCCTCGGGCCAGTTTACCGAAATCTCATCATTTTTGACCTTTTCCCGAAGGGATAAAAGTTCTTGAGCCACCTTCCCTCTGAAATATGGTTTGGTGCCCAGGTGAAGCTCAATTATAAGCCCCCGGGTATAAAGTTCGCCCAGGTATTCATACACCCATGCGTAAACCTTCTCTCCCACTGGAACCGTCTCCATCAGGCCAGCCGAGGCCATGTTAATGGAGAACAAGATTATAGTAGCCACACATAGCAATATGGATTTCCTTTTCATTTTCCTCCAATTCTTTGTGGAGTTAAACTTTACTCCAAAGAGATTACGCTTGGCAGAAGTTACTCTCCCCTCTTTTGTAATATGGAAACTTATGCAGGCGAAAGCTTCTACCAAACAGGACCACCCGGAAGAATCACCCTTAAAGACCGGTGACTAACAAATATTATCTCTTTGTCTGCACTGCTGTATGCCTTTGTCCAGAGTTTGTAAGTTCAAGATAAGCTTGTTTTTCTAAAAGATAGCCCATTCAATGGCAAAAATCAGGGGACGTCAATGTTTTGAGGTTTCCTTTGTTTTTTTCGGCATTTTCCCATGTTACTTAACCCAATTTATCTGGTTTTGAAGGTCTGATCCCTTGGTTGGTGAAACTAATGTATATGCTCCCAAAGCCGATATTAATCTAAAAGAATAGAATAAAGACCTCTCCACAGGAAACTGGGGACAGGTTACCTATGATAGAAGGCTGAAGCTAATCTTTAGGCAACTGATCATCTACTATATTTCTCTTTATCCTGATATACCTAAGAAAGGGAGGTTGCAGTGCAAGGACAAAGGGTTCGGCTTGGCATAATCGCCCTGGTGGCTTTTTTTACTTTGATATATGCGAATCCCGCTACAGGATCAGGCAACTGGAGTAACAGTGCCAGAGCAATCGGAATGGGTAATGCCTTTGTAGCGGTGGCAGACGATCCTTCTGTCATCTTCTATAATTCAGCCGGACTGGCAAATTTAAAAACCTGGCAAACATATTTTCTCTATGACAAGAAATCCAAATATGGGCTGGCTGATCAGGAAAAGCCTTTCTTAGCCTCAGGTGCTTTGGTGGTTCCCCTGGCCAAAGATCTATCTTTAGGGATATCAGGCTCTCAGAGGGGGTCCTGGGCTGATCCTACTGTTGTGGTCACCAATAATATCGGACAGCTAACCCTCTCCACCCAACTTGTCCCGCAAATATCTGTGGGCGTCTCAGGCAAATTCCTTTACAATTCCAATTATGGAAACAAAAAAGGCGCAGATTTTGGTGTGGGAATTCTTTATCATCCTGCATCTTCCCTATGGTTGGGTCTGGCAGGGGAAAATCTTTTGGCCACAGATATGCTTCCCGATGGTTTTGATGAATCAAATGTTACACTTTATCCAACCCGAACCGGCAGACTCGGTATGTCTTATCTTTTTGATAATTTGGATGCCCGGTTAGCATGTGATATCGTTTTGAAGAATGTAAAGGGACCTACTGAAAAAAACTATCTGCAAACCAGTATGGGAATCGAAGAATGGGTTTTAAATACCAACCGGGTAGCCCTTGCTCTCAGAGCTGGTTATACTCTGGGAAAGGAGTATGACCAGGATGTGAGACAACCAGCTTTGGGAGGAGGTTTGAGATATAAGGGCGCACAGCTTGAGTTTCAGATCGATTACAGCTGGCAAAAATACCCTTATCAGGCTACTAAAAAATCTGCCGGCGACCACCGCATCTCCCTCACCATACATCCCACCATGGTTAAGCCCAACTCTAAAGCAGGGCATCAAGAGAGTGTAACGTTTAGAGAAAGAAAATCTGATCAAGAAAGATCAAAAAAGGCTCGCTTCATATCTTATGATTACTCGAAATTACAGATGAATTCACAAGTGGCGCAAATCTCGACTGGCAAAGACAAATCCGTTTTGTTCCTATTGAAACCTGAGATAAATTTCAATATCGCTGAATGGACGCTTTACATCTGTAAGGACAAGCCAAAAGGACTGAACCAGGCTCAGATAGAGCCCTATCTCTTGAAAACGCTTCACGGAAGGGTTATGCCCGGATTAAGCGTTCTGTGGGATTTAAAGGTCAATGGAAAGAGGGTTAAAAGAGGAAAATATTTTTACTCTCTTGTTCTGATCGACACCGAAGGAGATAGATGGGCTTCAACCTGGAGGTCATTTAGGGTGAGGTAAATTAAGGGGGGCAAAGCCGCCTTGAGGTGATTTAAAACTTCAGGGCGGTTTTTTTATATCCAGATTCCTCTGGGATGAAGCACCAGTAGGCGCCGGTCTGTTTGGACCTTTAAAGAGGACAGCCACAAAGATTCGCCCTGAAAGCCAGTTTCCCCCCCATTAATCACCTTCAGCAGATCGCCGGTTCTCTTTAACTCTTTCAGCCGTCTCTAAAAGAACGAAATCCCTCTCTATTCCAACCATCAGGATCCCGAACTTTCTTCCTCTTTTCTCTTTTCCCGTATACGGGCAGATTTCCCTTTCAGTCCCCTTAGATAAAAAAGTTTGGCTCTCCTCACCCTTCCCTGGCGCATTCGCTCTATTTTAGTTATGTTGGGTGAGTGTAAGGGGAAAACGCGCTCCACCCCCACACCACTGGAGACCTTCCTTAAGGTGAAGGTCTCCCCGGTCCCTTTACCTCTCCGCTGAATCACCACACCTTCGAATACCTGAACCCTCTCCTTATCTCCTTCTTTGATCCGGGTATGGACTTTCAACGTGTCCCCAGGACCAAACTCGCAAATTTTATCTTTCAGGTATTTAGCCTCAACCGCAGAAATCGGATCCATTTCTTCCTCCGCTAAAAACTAACGTGGATTATCTTCAAACAGTTGGAAATAAATTCAAAAAAGCTTTACTCCTTTTCCCTTTCAATCTCCTTTATCCATTCTCTTTCCTCATCGGAAAGTTGTTCCCGATTTAATAAATCCGGTCTTTTATGCAAAGTTCTTTTCAACGCTTCCTTTTTCCGCCACTTTTTGATCTCTTCATGATCTCCAGACAGAAGCACCTCCGGCACCTTCAACCCTTTAAACTTGGCCGGACGGGTATACTGAGGCGGTCCTAAGATTCCTTCAAAGAAAGAATCGGTCTGAGCCGACTCAAAATCTCCTAAAACGCCGGGAACCAGTCTTACCACTGCATCAACGATCGCCAAAGCAGGTATCTCTCCTCCGGTCAGCACGTAATCGCCAACCGATATCTCCTCCACAGGATAAAGCATTTTCAATCGCTCGTCGGTTCCCTTGTAATGTCCACATATTATGATCAGGTAATCCTTTAAAGAAAGCTCCACAGCTTTGCTCTGGGAGAATCTCTCTCCCTGGGCGGTGGTCAGAATTATGCTGGTTTCCGAAACTTCCTTACCCTGATTTAGCACCGATCCAACAGCTTTGCTCAAAGGTTCCAGCGTCATCACCATCCCTCCCCCCCCTCCGAAAGGGACATCATCTGTGGTCTTGTGTTTATCTTCCGTAAAATCCCTGATGTTATGTATTCGTACCTTTAAAAGATTCTTCTCTTTAGCCTTCTTAATCAGGCTCTCATCTAAGGGTCCGGAAAACATGCCGGGGAAGATGGTAAAAATATCGATCAACATAGATGGTTTAAAATCACAGGTCCAACAAACCTTCTATTGGCTCTATGATCATCTCCTTTTTTTCCAAGTCAATTCTTTTGACCACCTTTTTAATAGCTGGAATGTGATATAGCTTTTTGTCGCCCTCCACCAGATATAAATCGTTTGCCGGAAGGGAGATTACCTCCTTGACCTTTCCAATTTTTTGTCCTTTGGTGGTGATGACAAAAAGTCCTACTATATCAAATATGAAATATCTCTCTTCCGGGAGCTCAACCAGTTGGTCTTTTTCTATCTCTATGAACCCCCCTACCAGCTTTTTTACCTCCTCCGGGCTTTCTACCTGCTTAAGTTTGAGCAAAACTTTTCCCTTAAATTCTCTTGCCCCTTCCACCACAAACTCTTTGGTGTTCTCCTCCTTTGAAATTATCACCTTCTGGAGTTTTAGAAACCTTTGGGGATCGTCGGTTAAAGGGACAACCACCATTCCCCCTTTTAGGCCCCGCACCCGGGAGATCCGCCCTATGGTCACCCTATCCATGTCTGATAATTTCCTCTACCCAAAAAAAACAGGAGAATTTCTTCCGACGCTTTGGTGTCTTTTCGTAAATTCAAAAATTGGTTTTGCGTATTTCTTAAACTTCTTTCAAGCCTCAATTCTATTTTTCTCTTATATTTCCAAGCTCCATGTCTCAGAGCAAAGCTACTCTTTAGGTTTCTCCTCCTTTTTCTCATCCTCTTTCTTTTCTTCTTTTTTCTCTTCTTTCTTATCTGCTTTCTTCTCTACCTTCCTGTCTGCCTTTTTTTCTTCTTTCTCCTCCTCCTTCTCCTCTTTCTTCTTCTTCTCTTTTTTCTCCTCTTTCTTTTCCTCTTCCTTCTCTTCCTTCTTTTCTTCTTCTTTCTCCTCCTTTTTCTCTTC
>CAYOFL010000134.1:0-7588 GCA_964403165.1 uncultured Ignavibacteria bacterium | reverse complement strand
AAAATATAGAGTCCCGGTGATGGTGATGACAGATGAATGTGTGGGGCATATGACCGAAAAGGTGATAATTCCAAAGGCGGACGAAATTGAGCTTTATCCCCGTCGATACACCAAACTTCCTCCGGAAGAGTATTTACCCTTTAAACCGGGAAAGGATCTGGTGCCGGAGATGGTTAAAGCCGGAGACGGATATAAAATCCACGTGACTGGTCTGACGCACGACGAGAAAGGTTATCCGGTGATGAACTGGGAGGTGCAGGAGAAACTGGTGAGAAGATTAGTTGAAAAGATAAGATTGCATGCAGATGAGTTAGAGGATATAGAAGAGACGCAGATGGAGGATGCGGAGGTGGTGATCTTCTCATATGGTATAAGCTCCCGCGTCTGCATCCCTGCTCTTCAAAAGTCAAGGAAAGAAGGAATAAAAGTTGGGCTTCTCCGGCCGATCATATGCTGGCCCTTTCCTGAAAAGAAGATCAAGGAGCTTTCAAGTAAAGTGAAAGCTTTTGTGGTGGTAGAGATGAACTACGGACAACTCTTTTATGAGGTGGAAAGATGCGTTGCCGGAAAGGCTAAGACGCTTCTGGTTCCACATGGAGGAGGTTGGGTACACGACCCGGAGGACATATATAATGCTATTAAGGAGGCGGTAAAATGAAAGCTGCTGCGACAGTACAACCGGCTGAGGTTGCAGAACATCCGATGGAAGCTTTGCTGCGGATGGATCGCATTCCGCATATCTGGTGTCCCACCTGTGGCATAGGAACCGCGTTAACCGCTTTTGCCGAGGCTTTAAAAAAGATTGACCACCCCTTAGAGAAGGTATGTGTGGTTTCTGGAATAGGTTGCACGGGCAGGGTGGCAGGCTACATAAAGCTGGATTCCTTTCATTCCACTCACGGTCGAGCCATTCCTTTTGCCACCGGACTGAAGCTGGCAAATCCGGAGCTTAAGGTAGTAGTCTTCAGCGGAGATGGGGATTTAGCCGGGATCGGGGGTAATCATTTTATCCATGCCGCCCGGAGGAACATGGATATTGCGGTTTTCTGCGTCAACAATTTCATTTACGCCATGACCGGCGGACAGGTGGCAGCCACTACCCCCCTTACCGCTACCACCTCCACCACCCCTTATGGTAATTTTGAAAACCCTTTCAGCTTGCCTCAGTTGGCTGAATCCTGCGGCGCGGTGTACGTTGCCCGCTGGACCGCCCTGCATGTGCGGAGGCTGGCCCGATCCATGACAGAGGCGATGAACAAAAAAGGCTTCTCCTTTGTGGAGATCGTCTGCCCTTGCTCCACCATCTACGCCCGGAGAAACAAACTGGGAACCGGTCTGGATCTGATGAAGTTCTATCATGACAACAGCGTTATCAAACATGGGGCGGATACCCGGGAGTTAGATATCGAATATCAGAAAAAAATCATCGTAGGGAAATTCATCGATCGGGAAAGACCCACATTTTTGGATGCTTATAATGATTGGCTCAAGCAGAGGCTAAAAGATAAATTCGTAGCATACGGAGGTCCCCAATGCTGACGGAGTTGAGGATAACCGGATTCGGTGGACAAGGGGTGATTCGCTTCGGATACCTTCTGGGAAAGGCGGCATCCATCTTCGACGGAAAACAAGCCACCATGACTCAGAGCTTTGGACCAGAGGCACGGGGAAGCGCCTGCAGTTCTCAGGTGGTGATATCCGATGATAGAGTGTTATATCCCTATATTACCGTGCCTCACATGGTGGTGGCTATGTCGCAGGAAGGATTTTCCAAACATGGGGATAATATCAAAGAAGGGGGTACTTTAGTCATTGATGAAGACCTGGTCAAGCCGGAGCGGACAAAAAAGGGAGTCAAACTTTTTGCCATACCCTCTACCCGCTTCGCCGAGGAGATGGGAGCAAAAATTGTGGCAAATATCGTGATGTTTGGTTTCTTTACTGCGGTCACCAACCTGATCAGAGCCGAATCCGCCAAAAAGGCAATCGAGGATTCCTTCAGAGAGAAATTGATAGAGATGAACTTAAAAGCCTTCGACAAAGGATATCAGTTTGGAAAGGATTTGTTGAAAAAGAAGGCTTAGACAAAAGGCGAAACTCAGACGAGCTGTTAGACTTAAAGAAGCGAAAAAGCAGAATATCTTCATGGCCTGCGCACTGGTACGCACCCTAAAGGGTGCGGCTACCATTTTCTGAAGAATATTTTGGAGGAATGGTGAAGGATAAGAAAAAGAAAGGTGCCTTAGTCATCGGGGGAGGGGTGGCTGGAATTCAGGCGGCGTTGGATTTAGCTGATGCTGACTTTCAGGTATATCTGGTGGAGAGATCTTCCACTTTAGGTGGAAGAATGGCACAGATTGACAAAACCTTCCCCAGCATGGATTGCGCCATATGAATTCTGGGTCCGCGTATGCTGGATGTCGGTCGACATCCCAATATCAAGTTGTGGAGCTATTCTGAAGTGGTCGGAGTTGAAGGGGAAGTAGGAAACTTCAAAGTTACGGTCAGAAGAAATCCACGCTTTGTGAATGAGGATACTTGTGTGGGATGCGGTGATTGCGCCGAGGCATGTCCGGTGATAGCTCCCAACTCTTTCGATTTGGGAATGGGTGCAAGAAAAGCCATTTATTCCCCCTTCCCTCAGGCTTCACCCCGAACCTATGCGATTGACCGTGAAGTTTGCTTAAACAAGACCATCCTGGTATGCGAAAACTGTTCCCGAGCGTGCAAGCTGAACTGTATCGACTTCGATATGCCACCTAAGGAAGAGACGGTCAACGTTGGCGCCATTGTGGTTGCCACTGGATTTGATGAATATGATCCCCGGGGTCTGACCAATTACGGATATGCCCGCTATCAGAATGTTTTGACCGGGTTGGAGTTTGAAAGAATTCTGAATGCCTCCGGACCTTCAGGCGGTCATCTGGTTCGTCCGTCTGACATGAAAACTCCCAAGGTCTTGGCCTTTGTTCAATGCGTGGGTTCCAGATCAGTGGGCGAGCGTGGTTATCCTTATTGCTCCTATTTCTGTTGCATGAACACCATCAAAAACTCCCTTCTGGCAAAGACCCACGACCCGGACATAGACAAGATTTACATCTTCTACATGGACATAAGAGCTTTCGGCAAGGGATACGAGGAACTGTATCTGCGAGCTCAAGAAGATCCGGACATCTTCTTCTACAAGGGAAGACCTGCCAAGATTAAAGAAGATCCAGAAACCAAGGATCTCATAATTTTCATCGAGAACACTGAGACTAAGGAAGTGGAGAAAATCAGGGCGGATATCACCATCCTCTCCGCCGCCGGGATCCCGTCAGCAGGCACTGCCCAATTAGCAAAGATTTTGGGAATCGAGCTGGACAGCACTAATTTCTTTAAACAGAAGGATCCAATCTCATTTTTAGAATCCACACGGGAAGGTATTTATCTGTGTGGAAGTGCGGCCGGGCTTAAGGATATCACCGATTCGGTAGCATTAGGTTCTGCCTCGGCTTTGAAGGTCTCAGAACACTTAAAAGGGCAACAGGTTAAAAAAGAGCCTGAAGAAGTTGAACCTATCTGTGTGGATGGAAAGCCCAGAATCGGGGTATTCGTCTGTCATTGTGGAACCAACATAGGTGGGGTGGTGAACGTGGAAGAGGTGGAGGAATACGCCAGATCACTCCCCGGCGTGGTGCACGTGCATCGGGACCTATTCATGTGCTCGGACGGAACCCAGAGGCTCATGCAAGATCATATCAAGGAACATAATCTGACCCGGGTGGTGGTAGCGGCATGCACTCCCCGTACCCACGAGCCCATCTTTCAGGAGACCTGCCGAAGAGCCGGGTTGAATCCTTACCTTTTTGAGATGGCAAACGTTCGGGATCAATGCTCCTGGGTTCATACCCACGAGCCGGAGGCGGCGACCAGAAAAGCCAAGGACCTGCTCCGCATGGCAGTTGCCAGAGCGTATCATCTTGAACCTCTGGAAAGAAGAAAAGTTCCCATGAATCCTGAGATTTTGATAATCGGTGGAGGCATATCTGGAATTCAAGCCGCCCTGGATTTAGCTATCAAAGGCGAAAAAGTCACCCTGATCGAAAAGGAAAAAGAACTGGGAGGGCGGGTAAAAGAGTTAGACAAGCTTCTGGGTTCTGAGTTAACCGGTAAGGAGTTGATTGCAAGCAAGCTGGAGGAGTTGAAGAAAAGAAAGGTGAGAGTTCTCACCTCTACCACAGTTAAAGAGGTGAACGGCTTTGTGGGAAATTTTGAGACTACCTTAAAAACAGAAGCGTCCGGCAAAAGCAAAAAGGCCAAAACCGAAAAGTTGAAATTTGGATCAATCATCCTGGCAGTAGGCTCTGATCTTTATGATCCAAAAGGCAAATTTGGTTACGGAAAGCTCTCCAACGTTTTGACCAACATGGAGATAGAAAAGCTTTTGACAGAGAATAAGAAGGATTTGACCATCGCCAACAAGAAGCCGGAAAACGTCGCCTTCATTCAATGCGTGGGATCAAGAGAGAAAGGCGGAAACGAATACTGCTCTCGATACTGCTGTCAGGTGGCTATCAAGCAAGCGACCGAGCTTCAGGAAAGAGGAATCAACTGTGTTGTGTATTACCGCGACATCCGGACTTTTGATAAAGGGGCGGAGGAGGCGTATCGAGAGGCAAGAGGAAAGGGAGCTCTGTTTCTGAAATACGACGAAAAACATCCGCCAGAGGTTGTTGGAGAGAAGAAGGCAACCAGGATCAAGCTGTATCAGCCTCTCTACAAGAGGCACTTGGAACTGCCGGTGGATGTGGTGATACTATCAGTAGGAATGGTGCCCAAGGAGAAGGATTTTGCCGAGTTGCAGAGTCTTTTCAAGCTTCCCAGAGGACTGGATGGATTTTTCTTGGAGAGGCATTCCAAGTTAGGTCCGGTGGAGACAAATACCGCAGGGATATTTATCTGCGGCTGTGCAAATTCTCCCAAGGGAATATCAGACAGCCTCTTCTCCGCCCAGGGAGCGGCAGGTAAAGCCGCCATACTAACCTCCAGAGATCATATCGAACTGGAGCCTGTTGTCTGTCAGGTTGTCAATAAGGACCTGTGCCGAGCCTGCGGAATATGCGTGAAGATATGTGAGTTCAACGCTCCGCAACTGGTAGACAGAGGTGACGGCGTGCTGGTTTGCGAGATAAACGAAGCATTGTGCAAGGGCTGTGGCACCTGTGCTTCATACTGCCCCACCGGGGCAATCACCGCCCGTCACTTCACTGACGAGCAGATTGATGTAATGATAGATTCGCTTTTGGTGTGGGACAAATGATAAACCTAAATCGGAAATTGCAGAGAATCCTCGGACACTATCGGGAGTGTTAAGATGCAAAAGTTAACCGCTTACATTGAACGAGACTCAGAGACGGGTCTGTATGTCGCTATTGTCCCAGCAATTCCTGGTGCTCATACGCAGGCAGAAACTTTAGACGAGCTTCAGAAAAATCTCCGGGAAGTGATCGAGCTATGCCTGGACGAAATGGACCCTGAGAGTAAAAGGCTTTTACCTGAATTTGTGGGAATTCAGCAGATAGAGATTTAGTTGTGACCAAACTGATTCTTATTGACAGCTCAAAAATGGAAAAGCTCCTTTTCAAACTTGGTTTTGAGAAGGTGAGACAGAAGGGTAGTCATGTTTTCTACAGGCATCCGGATGGAAGGTACACTACGGTTCCGCACCATAAAGGAAGGATGCTGGCGCGTCCCTTGATTAGAGAAATCTTGAAAGAGATAAAAATGGACGTGGAGGAATATAACAAATATTTGCAGGAGTTGTGATGTAACTCCGGCGCCCTGTTGGCGTTCCATGGCTGGCAGGCTTCACCAACAGGATGGATTGCGCTGTTGATCAGGAAGACCAACAGCGAGCGAAGACACAGGATGTCGGATAGGTCTATCGACCATATCCGACCTACGGATGAGCAAATTGACGTGATGATAGATTCGCTTCTGGTATGGGATAAATGATTGATATACTTACTTTTATTGAGCAATTGGGTTTTGGGGCAAACACGTTTAATGGTTAGCGGAAATAGCTGAGGTCTGAAGTAGATGCTGGATGCTGAAACAATCCTAAAAGTGATTCAAACCATACCCGGCCTAGCGGGCGTAATTAAAGTCCTCAAAAGAGATGGGAAACCATTTGTTTCGATAAAACATCTTGTAGTAAAATCTGATTTTGTAGTGAAACAACTCTTAAACGGCCATTTTCAAACTTTTTATGAGCAATTGCACGCTAGACGGGTATATATGCAAAATAATGAAGTTTTGAACTACCTGAAGGCGATATATAGGGATCATGTGTCCCAAAACCGTTATAACAACTGGGATGAAACCCCCGTTTCGGCGTTGCGTGATCCGAATCTTAGCACTTATGAAAGAACTACAGACATTCATGAATTAATCGAACTAAGCCAAAAGCACGATCCTATAATTACAGGTCGAATCATAGCAAACCTAACGAAGAACAACAAAACAGTTCATCCTGGAGATTTTTGTAGAATCAGCTATTTTGATGAAGGATGCGGAGAAGAGGTCGCAGAGATGATAGAATTTAGGCCACTGTGGCTTGTGTTGCTCTGGATAGAAAACCTCTCAGATGGCCCAATAGATGTGGGTGATTACAGTGGAAATATGTATTATCCTAATCTTGAATTAGACTACCGAGGGCTCTCATTCAGCGAAGGAGAGAACTATAGAAGAGACATACCTTTCAATATCTTGCAAAAAGAAGAAAGCATCCTCATTCCGGAGTTCATTCTGTTGGCACCCATCGAACCATACCCGACACACAATGCAAAAGAAATAAAATGTGATTCGTATGAAGATTGGCTCGACCTTCTGTATGCCTTTACTCCGTCTCAGATAGAAAAAGGATTTCACCTCATAGGTCCTTCATTGACTGTTGCTCAGATAGGCTTCGCCAATATAACAGAGGAAGTTCACGAATTCGATATAACTAACACGTTGACTGTGTCTGATCTGATTGAAGTTGGTTCCTGCCCTTATGTTATTGGTTACAGAGGCGGAAAAATTCAATACCTTAAAGATGTTCTGTCCAACGGCCCTGAGAAGATCGACATCCAGAGTTTTGACTACATAATAATTGCCGAAATCGAAGATGAAATTACAGTCTTGGATGAGCTATCTGTTGGTGATACTATGTCGCAGACGACTTTAGTGAGAAACCGAACATTAAAGAAAGGTGGTTTCATTACTATTGACAATGTCAAGGAACGTAATGCAATTTTAATTATCCGGGGCAGATATTTTGCCAGAAATGACAATCTGCCTAATAAACATGTTTTGGTGTGGAAATACCAAAACTTGAGACGGTTTGTTTCCCAACTCGCTTATAGAGGCGCACCACCAACTTAGTTAGACGTCGGATAGTCCCCATTTGGGGACATATCCGACCTACAAAGAAAAGGCGTCATGAAAAAACAAGATGACAATTTTGAACCCAGAATCGTCGTTTTCGCCTGTAACTGGTGTTCTTATGCGGGAGCGGATACTGCCGGGGTGAGCAGGATGCAATATCCGCCCAATGTAAGGATCA
>CAYOFL010000133.1:0-7599 GCA_964403165.1 uncultured Ignavibacteria bacterium | reverse complement strand
GCTTCTCCTCTTCTCACAGGCGCTGGCCCATCGTGTGCAAGCGGCACCGCCTCTGGCCGTCATGGAGATATCGACCAACAAGTATGAATATCATCCGGATGAGTCTATTCAACTATTCATGTGGCTCAAGGTAAACACCGACCTACCCGTACCCAGAATTGAGAACGCGCGCCTGGAAGTGGAAATGAGGCAGCCGTTCGGAACCTTTGTAACCCTGTCCCATCGAGGGGGCATTTCCCTGCGCAAGGGGGCCGAGTGGGATGAGTCCTTGCTCACGCTTCCCGTAACAGGAGAGCCTTTTCGGAATATGGGCGAGTATCAGGTCCACGCGATGCTCCTTTCCCAGTCCGGGGAGACCTACTGCGAGGCCTACACGAGCTTCGTCATCAGGAGCATCTTTGGCCAAGAGGTGGAGACGCGGACGCTTATCGTTACCTCAAGACGTACAGAGTTGACCGAACCGTTTGTCTCTAGGCTCTCTGTCTGGCTCGAGGCAGCCTATCGGACTCGAGTACAGGTCATCTACCAAGAAGGCATCTATCAGGCCTATCACCGGGGCCTCCTAACGGATTTTGATGTGCTCATCTATTATGCCACGGACTATGACCAGCCCCCTCCCCCAGAGCTCATAGAGGATATCTTTGAAAGCGAGGGCAGAACTAAGAAAAAGATCGTTTGGCTGGGCTACCACCTGGACAAGGTCCAGGCGTACCTTCCTAAGTGTGGGCTGCGCTATGGGATGCTCTCCGCGGGAAATGCCCGAGGCGAGCTACTCTATCTGGATTCCGGCGTGGGTTATGGGCTGTTCTCTCCCGATCGCGTCTTTGTTGACGTAATCGACAGTGAGCTGGCTCGCGTGCGTGCCGCCGTCGATGGAGCTCCGATCATCGTCAGTGCAAAACAGGAAGGCCATCTAGAGGACGGAGAATGCTTCTATTTTGTGGGGTTCCATCCTACAGCATACTACGCCCCGTTCAGCGCTCATCTTGTCTTCTGCGACATCCTGAACGAAGTCTACGGGATTGAACGGGGGAAGGTGGCCCTCGTGAGGCTTGAAGATATCAGTCCCTTCACGGACTCCGAGCAGTTGCTCGCGATAACCGGATTCCTGCGAAGCGAAGGCGTCCCATTTACGTTGGCTTTGATCCCAATATATGTGAGCGCGGGTGGCGAAAAGGCCCGCCTGAGCTGGGACAGCGATAGTAGGGTGAAGATCAAGAACGCCCTTTTGGACGGGGGAGAGTTCGTCCTCCATGGGGCGACGCACCAATACGATGGTGAGACGGCAGCGGACTACGAGTTCTGGGATGAGAAGAGCGGTGCTCCCGTAGATGGCGCGGACTACGCCGAGCAGCGGGTAGCCGATGCCTTGATGGAGGTCGAGTTCTCTGGCCTGCGCCCCTACCTTGTCGGCTGGGAGACGCCACATTATGCCGCAGGACAAGAGGCCTACACCGTTTTTGAACGGCACTTCGATCTGTTGTATGAGAACCCGCACTGGGGGTTTGACCTGAACCTAATCCCCTATCCGGTGGAGGTCAAAAACAGTCTGTACGTACCAACAAACCTGGACTATGTCAAAGGGAGCTCTCCCGATGCTGACGTGGAAAGGATTCTGAACGAAGCGCGGCTGCTCTCTGGTTTACCCCATGGCGCACTTGCCTCGTTCTTCTACCACGTGCGGCAGGGCGAGGGGCTCGAGAGGTTAGAGCGGCTCGTTAGAGGATTGAAGGAACAGGGCTGGACTTTCAAACCGGTGTCATCCTTGCTGGACGAGGAATAACGCCCAGAAGGGGTAGACGATGAAGAAATCAAATGGCATAGCCAAAAGAAGAGTCCAGTTCATCTTCCCGGACCAGACGATCAAGAAACTTGATCGCCTCAAGAGGCTGATGGGAGCCGCCTCGCGTACGGAGGTTTTGAAGGTGGCCCTTGAGCTTCTGTACTGGGCCGTGGCCCGCATGGAAAAGGGAGAGGAGATTGCAGCGGTAAGAAACGATGAGATCGCTGAGACCATCGCAATCCCTGGTGCTGACCTTGCCCGGTCTCCGAGTGGAGAGAAGCGCCAATGACACTTTCAACCAACGTTCTCACCTTCTTTTTCCTCTTTTACTGTGTCCTTTACAATCTCTTTCTGTGCCTATATTTCCTCGGCTGTCACATTTCGTATCGGAAGAAAAGCAGGGTAAATACGGACGGAATCGCTCCCGATTCGGTCGAAGATCCCCCAATCATTACCGTCATGATTCCCGCGCTCAATGAAGAGAGGGTGCTTGAAAGGACGATCCTCAACCTGTTGACCCTCCCCTATTCCGGCCGATTAGAGGTGCTGATCATCGATGATAACAGCGACGACAGTACCGCGGAGATCGCTGAGAGGCTAGGCACCGTGTATGAGAACGTCCTCCTATTGTCAAGAGGAGCGTCCCGTTCGCGGCGAGGAAAGGGAGACGCGTTGAATCATGGCTTTTCCCATCTGTGTGCACGTTTCCCTCAAAGAGAACCGGAAGACTGGCTGATTGGAGTCTTCGACGCCGATGGGAGAGCGATGGAGCAAGACCTATTCACTGAGGTTGCGAGGGTATTCCGCGACGCTTCGGTTTCCGCTTCGCAGTGCGGGGTGAGAATCAGGAATGGCCATAACCTGCTTGCAGCTCTCCAGGGTGTCGAATTCACCACGTTCTCGTTCATTACCCAGACCGTCCGCGACCGAACCTCGGGGGCGGTGGCTCTCGGGGGAAACGGTCAGTTCATCCGCGCAAGCGTCCTCGACCGTCTCCGCCACGAGGAAGGCTGCTGGGATGAGTGCGCTCTCACCGAGGATTTGGACATCGGGGTCCGGGTTCACCTGCAGGGAGGAAGGATACGATTCTTGAACAGGTGGGTGGAGCAGGAAGGAGTGGAGTCCTTTAAGGCGTTGTTCAAGCAGCGCCATCGCTGGGCATGGGGGACATTGCAGGTGTTCCTGAAATACGTTTTGGGAGGAAGGGTCCTCAAAGCCAAGATTCCTTTGGCAAGGAAGCTAGATCTACTCTACTATCTCAGTTTTTGGATCGTCCCGTTCGTCGTTGTCTCCTCCTTGCTCCTCTCCGTTCTTCACCTTGCCGCAGTAGTTACCATTACCAACAGTTTTGGTCTTGCCTTCCTACTTGCCAACTCCTTTAGCTTCATCCCGATGGTGATCCTGGGATTGCTATGGGCAAAGATACCCGCAAAAAAAATCGCGGTGCTGGTTCCGCTGTCGGTGATCTATGCCTATCACTGGATTCCGGTACTCATTTTGGGGTGGGGGAGCATCCTCGCTCACAAAAAATCTTACTGGGTCAAGACCAAACGCTATGCAGTTGGGGAGATGACAAAATGACGGCCAAGAGAGTGCTCGTAGTCCTGGTCCTCCTGTCTTCCTTGGGATCAATGCTCCTTGGCGCTGCGGCTTCGGTCTCACCTGTCCACCAGGCCCTCACGTTCATCTTGGTCAAAATGATGAATGCACAAGGGGGCATCCATACTCAATATCGGGCCGTTGTTACTCTTCAAGAGGAGCTGGCCGCTGGACATGATGTCCTGCTTCAGAACAGCAGCCTGCTCATGCATTATGCAACTGGCTCAGGGGATCAACAGCTCTTCGACCAACAGGTGAAGCTGATCAAGAACTGCTTTTTGGCAGAACCTGTTGGGCTTTTGCACTGGAAGTTGAATACCCACATGCGTCCAATGCAGAGCTCCTGGGGTACCTATTCCAACGACCCGGGGGAGAGCTTGAGGCTGGTGGACGCGCTTCTCTCGGCCTATGATCTTTGGGGAGAGGAGTTCTACTGGGATCTTGCCTTTAGGATCGGTGATGGTCTCAAAACCCATAATCTCGCCCCAGACAATACTCTACGCTACTACGCCGCCTGGAAGCCTGACTTCAGTCTCGTGGAATATGGCGACAGGGTGGTCCTGGCTCAACTGAACTTTGCAGGGATGAGGGGGCTCGCTTGGTGGGATCGATCTTGGGAAGCGCCGCTTGCTGCAAACCTCGAGATCGTCCTTGCGGGGACAACAGATCAAGGCCTGTTCTATCAAAACTATCTTCCGGCTGAGCAACGGTATGAAAAGGGCGACGGCAGCATGCTTCACATGGCCCAGATCGCCTATCAACTCGCCGTCTACGGCCACAGCGATCCGGACTCGGCAGCTCTTGACGCCGCGCGAGCCTTCCTCGGCTTCGTGAAGGAAGAATATGCCAGAAATGGCAAGATACTCGGCCGTTATGATCCTGAAGCAGGGACTCCGCTAGTGGCTTGGGAGAACATTGCCGTGTACGCTCTGACTGCGCAAACGGCGCTCAGACTGGGGGATGCCTCGTTTGCCGGTGCAATCGTCTCGGAGAAGCTTATCCACAGTCAACAGGCGGCTCGGCAATCTCCTGTCTACGGCGCATTCTCAGCCACAACTCACGATGCCTACGCGTTTGACACTTTGGAGGCGTTACTGGCGCTCCAAGAAAGCGGCGCTTCTTCGGTAGACGAGGACCATTCTCCCATCCGCGCCGTATGGTATCTTGGTTGGGACAAGGAAAGCTATCAGCAATCCAGTGTGATCAATGATTTATGGCAGATCCAATCGCGGCTTTGTTCTAACTACATAGGCCTTTTTGCCATCACGTACCAAGACGATATCACCTCCTCGAATCCCCATCGCGATCTCGAGAGGACCGCGTCCGATGAGGCGCTTCGAAACGTGATCCGCCAGATCCATCGCATGGGGATGGGGGTGATTCTCCTTACCCCGCTATTCCCCGATGATGGGAGTTGGGAAGGAGCGATCAGGCCCAACAATGTCGAACTGTGGTTCGACCACTGGCGTGAGATCCTCCTCCATTATGCGACGCTTGCCGAGGAGACCCATGTTGAGGTTCTGCTCCTAGGCTCCGAGCTTGCGACACTGCGCAACCGAACGGATGACTGGAACAGGCTAATCGTCGCAGTGAAGAGCATCTATCACGGCAAGCTTGGCTATTCGGTGAACTTCTGGGCCGACCGAGTTGAGTACCAACAGGTTAAGGAGATGACACAATGGCGGCACCTCGACTACATTGGGGTAACCGGCTACTTTGAACTCACGAACGAAGCCGACCCGTCCATAGAGGACCTCAAGGCTGCTTGGAACAGTGACCGCAAAGGCCAGGACGTCCTAGCAGATCTGGAAGCACTGCACCATGAGTATGGAAAACCCATCGTGTTCTGGGAGATTGGCTATACGAGCAAAGACGGGACCAATATCTATCCTTGGGATTTTCCTCGCTCTGGGAAGGAGGATCTGGGCGAGCAGGCGGATTGCTGGGAAGCCTTTCTGAGTGTGTTTTCAGGCATCGAGTGGTTCCAAGGATACGGCATCTACGCGGAGCGGATTGGCCTGCCCAAAATACACAAAATGTATGGTGTACTAGGAAAACCGGCAGAAGACGTGTTTGGGAATATCTGTGGAGATTAGTAAGGGGGGATACGTTGTGGGTTCGTTGATAAGGATGATCTTGGTCGGCACAGCATTCTGGCTGGTGATGTTTTCCGCCTTTTTCAGTCAACTCGGACTGTCGTCTCAGCCGGCCGCGTTTGACCGTCACTCTCTCGAAGCACTGCTGTCCTTGGGTGATATTAAGGGCGTCTGGTACCTTGGGTGGACGCAGAGCGCTTACGCCTCCGATAAGGTATCCGAAGAGTTCGTACGGCTTAAGACCGCCCTAGGGGTCCAGTACGTAGGCCTCATCGTCCCGCTTGTTCAAGACTCTTTGAGCGCATTGAACCCTCATCCCGACCCAAGTCATACCCCTTCCCGACAGACTTTGGGACACGCCATTGAGGAAGCCCATAGACTCGGCCTTGGTGTTGTCCTTCTGCCCTATCTATTGGTCGAGTCTGAACGGAGATTTGAGGGGAAGGTCATCGAGGATTGGGTAGGGGATCTGGCGCCCACAGACGTCGGGATATGGTTTGAGAACTGGCGCGAGATTCTCCGAGACTACGCGGCCCTCGCCGAGGAAGAGGGCGTGGAGGCCATGCTTTTGGGTTGGGAGTTTGAAAGCATGCTTTCCTATCAAGATGAATGGCAACAAGCGATCGTCGAACTGAGGGAGATCTACAGCGGAAAGCTCTCCTATCTCACCAACTGGTGGGCCAGCCGTGATGAGTACGAGAGGGTTCTTCGCTGGTCTCCTTGGCAATCACTTGATTTCATTGGGATCAGCGCCTACTTCGACCTAACGCGGAAGAACGATCCCACCGTTGAAGAACTTGAATCCGCATGGTATGAGGACGCAAATGGCCAGGACATCGTGAAAGACTTGGAACGGCTCTCTGCGCAGTATGACAGACGGATCGTCTTTTGGGAGCTGGGCTACCAGAGTAAGGACGGGGCCAATCAAGCCCCGTGGAATTATGTGTGGCCCGGTTCACCCGATGCGGCCGAGCAAGCAGACGCGTTTTCAGCGGCTTTCTCCGTGCTGAGCAACAAGCCCTGGTTTGCCGGCTATCTGATCTGGGGGGAAGAGGTGGGACTGCCACAGGACCCTTACTCCTACAGCCTGCTCGGGAAAGCCACGGAAAGCCGCATCAGAGCCCACCGGACTGCGCTAAGGGAAGGACATCCGGTCACAAGGGAGGAAGCGGGACTGACCTTCTACAAGGGCGACGGAACGGGCATTGGGATGTTCTCAAATACGGTTGGGGCGGTGGTGACCGGGCTGCACGTCGAGTTCGATCGCGAGGTCACGATTACGCATAAGATCGAGTTTGGCGGCTACCTCCCCGCGCGAAGCGAGAAGACAGCCTGGGCCTTTGACTTTGCGGAAGGAACGCTGGTGGCTGGGGGAACAGTGGAGCTCAACTGGACCCCTGCCGAGGCAAGACCGCTTCTCATCCAGTGGCTATCCGGAAGCGAGCCGGTCGGGGATCCGTACCTTGCTCTGCCGCAGGAGTTGGGAAGGATGCTCAGTGAGGGAATTGCAGAGGTCCGCAAGGAGAATCCAGGGCTTGTAACAGCGGCGCTCGTGCGGTTTTTCGGAGACAACACGGAGTTCTTGGCCGCGCTCAACGCCTCGCTTGGCGTGTCCCTTCAGGAGTGGCTGCCTCCCCTGCTTATGACGGCATCCCCTGCAGGGATCGAGAACTTCTTCAACGCCCTGATTGAGATGCTCGGGGTGACAAGTCTGGAGATGTTTCGGGAAGGGGAAGCGGACCTTTCCGCCCTCTTTTCCCTCCTCGATCCTTTGCCCTCTTGGCTAGGTGATTCATCGTGACACTCGGACGATATTCCTCGGTGCATCGATACGAACTGAAACACGTGCTGCGGCCGGAGGTTGCTGAAAGAGTGGTCGATTTCCTAGCACCCCATCTTGAGATGGATGAGCATTGTCGCGGAAGGGATAGCAATTCCTATACCGTCAGAAGTATATATTTCGATAGCCCTGATTTTGAATGTTTTCACGAAAAGCTCGGTTTGCGGACTTGCTGAATACCACGCTGCACCAAGCGAATGTCATCGCCAAGATCGATGCGCTTGCGTCGATCATCGAGCCTGATATCCCTCTGGAGATGGCTCGTTGGAGCAGCGAGTGGG
>CAYOFL010000132.1:0-7678 GCA_964403165.1 uncultured Ignavibacteria bacterium | reverse complement strand
CAACGTTTTTAAGTTCATGGCGAGATGCCTTCCAGTTGTAGCAATGAATCCACCAGAAGGAGCTTTTCGCTGTTGTTGCGGGGTACCCTTCGTCCTGAGTCCTCAGGGCAAGCCCTTAACCCCGCAACTCATTCGGTTCGGGGTGACGGTGACCCCCAGACGGGAGGGCAGACGCCCCGGCATACGCCCCCGTCCGGGCGTCTGGGCGTCGGCTCGTCTGGGAGGGCACCCCGAACCAACGTTTTTAAGTTCATGGCGAGATGCCTTCCAGTTGTAGCAATGAATCCACCAAAAAGAGTTTTTCTTTAGCCTCGGAAAGCGTTGGGTCGAGCATAAGGCTTTTTTGAAATTCTTCTTTTGCCTCTTTCAGCTTCATCTGCTTGGCATAAGCCAAGCCTAAATTAAAATGATAGACCGCATTTTGTACATCTAAGCTTATTGCTTTCTTTAAGAGAGGTACGGCATCTGTTCCACGCCCGGTGTGATCGTAGAGCATTCCTAAATTGGCAAGCACCTCAGCAAAATCCGGTTTTAAGGAGAGCGCCTGTTTGAGGTGTATCTCTGCCAACTTCACCTCTCCCCTTTGCATATAGATGGTTCCCAGATTAAAATGTGCCTTTGCCTGGACATGACTACTTTCCAGTCTATAGGCACCCCCTTTTGAAGCCAGAGTCTCCAGATCGTAAGCCACATCCCGGTAAGACCTTGGAGGATGGATAATTCTTTCAAATCTTTCTATGGCCGAATCAAATTTTGCCTCAGCTAAGTAAATTTCCCCCAGGAGCAATTCACCTTCGAAAAAAGGTTGAACATTTAAAAGACCTTGATTTAGAGTCTGTTTTGCTTTGTCGATTTTTCCACCATTCCAGTAACTCAAAGCCAGATTCATATATGCATTTGCCGAGTAGCTTTTAAGCTCTACCGCTCTTTTTGCCATCTGTTCTGCCTTATCATAAAACCCTTGTTTTAGGTAAATTGCCGAGAGGTTATTGTAAGCTTTGTCCTCATCCGGATTCAGTTGCAGTTCAGTTAGAAACTCTTTTTCAGCTTCATCATATTCTCCCTTTTTAAAGAATACCATCCCCCGGTTCAGGTGAGCCCGGCTGAGATGAGGATTTAGCGCAAGGGCAGAGTCATATTCTGCTAAAGCCAAATTTAGTTTGTCTTCTTTTAGATAAACATTTCCCAGACTGAAATGAGCCTGCGAGAAGTCTCCCACTCCTAAATGATAAGCGTTTGAATTGGTCAAAATCAGAAAAGGAGCCAGGATCAAAAAAAACAACTTCAAAGAAGAGATGTCTTTTTTGAACACTCTCTCTGCAAGCCACACCAGTGAAAAACCAGAGAATATGATCAAAAAAGGGATTATCGGCAGTCTGAATCGGGCGGTAACAAAAAACATCACCACAGTGATCATATAAGAGAAGACAAAAAGAACGGGCAAAAACACCTTCTTTCTTTGATCTTTCAAACGATTGGAATCAGTTTTTGACCGACGCTTACCCACCAAAAAGGACAAAACCATCCCCACCAAACCCAGGGGCCCGACCAACCAGAATCCCGGGGGTAATGCGCCAATGAGGGAGGAATACCTTCGAAAGAAATATATATCCTGATTATTGCTGATCTCAAATCGATTCCAGAAGAGATAAAGTTTCTTGACCAAAAGTTTGAAACCATGCACCGGATTTTCTAAAAGGAAAGAAATCCCCTTCCGGTAGTAAAAATTCGAAATCTCAGAGGGCTTCAGACCCACGCCTCTCTCCTTTTCTGCCATCTGTTGAAAGTCCCGATATTGCCAATCCTCCTTATAAAAGATGGCGCTCATCCCATCCGAATTCTTATTATTTCCTATGTAGAAATTTATGCCGCCCTGTGAGGCGATCAAAACTAAGTCTCCGCCAGCAAACAGATTTCTTAAGGTGACCGGCGAGATCAAAAGAATACTTCCTAAGAGGAATAAAGCCGAATAGGTGAGAATCTTTTTAAGTGGTTTCTCTTTTTTGAAAATCAAAAAAATCCATAGCCCGACAAAGGGGATAAAGAAAAGAATATTGGGCCGGGTGATGACAGAAAATCCCAGAACTATCCCGCAGACAAACCATCGGGATAATTTAGGCGCTTCACTGGCTTTGAGCAGAAGCAGTATCAGCAAAAGGTCAAAAAATACTAAAATCGAATCCAAAAGCAGTTCACCTTCAAAATACCAGAACATCCCGTAGCTGGCGGCGATCAAACCGGATACAACCGCCACTCTGAAGTTGAACAATTTTTTTGCTATAAAATAGACTAAAACACACGAGAAAGAGCCGAGGAGGTGTTGAATCAAGCGGGGAATGATATAGTCATGTCCAAATATCTTATAAACTGCCGCCAGAAAATACGCATAAAAAGGAGCCCTGAAGAATACTTTTCCACCAATTAAATTCCCACTGGCTATGTTCTGTGCCCAAACATCATGATACAGCGGGTCCATGGTGGGGAAAAAGAAATGGGGGTTGCTTTTGATCTGAAGCAGGTATATGAACCTTAGAGCATAAGCGAGGACGAATATACCTAAGACTATTATCCTCTCTCTGTCTTTGTCGGGGAGTGCTTTGAACATAAACAAAATATATCCGTCTGCGTCCGCTTTGTCAAACAAAAGCAGACTTGATTATGCCCCGTATTCTCTTCTGAATTTTTTGAAGCTCTGATTTTGGTATAAAATTGCAAGAAAGGAATTAAGGTTTTGTCTGGCAGGCGCCTTCTGAATTCCTTCGTTCGTGCTTAAGATTCGTGCACACAAGAAAAGCCTTCGTTCGTCACGGACGCCATCGTCCGTGACGCACCCTGGTAACGGATTCATCCTGATCCCCCGCCAAAGGCGAGGGAGAACGGACAAGGTGTCCGTTTCCAACTAAAAGGGTATGGACAGATCGGATGCTAAACGGAAGTGAAACTTGAGAGTGAGAGGTTTACAGGGAAGAGAGATATCTGGTTATTCATTCGGGAAAAGGTTTTCTCCTCAGACGCAACTCCCACACAGAATCTTTTTTAACCCCCTCCCAGCCTGAGAGATCGTACTTTTCGAAAATATCTTCCCCCTCATCCTCAAAGATTCTATAAAGATCGAGATTCGACTTGTTGTGGTCTGCTCGCCACATGAACTCGAAAGCCCCGTCTTTCTCAGTCAGGAACAGTATCCAACTCCCAGAAGAAGGGATTTCGCTGGCATCTCCAGGACCCGGTGGTAATACCGCCATCTGGACCAACTGGCCTATAGGGAGGGAATCACCGGTTTCGGTCACCTTGTCAAGGCGCCACCTCGACTCCTGAGAAGACTCCGTTTGGACGAGAATGGCAGAGTCTCCAAATGATCCTTTCAGCACACTGTCGACTCTCACCGTTGCCTCATCTACGGACAACACGCGGTGATATGTCCAGCCGCTGTCACCTGGGACGTCCTCTATCGATACCACCCTCGTCGTACAGGAGACAACTTCGCCAAAGATCACCAGATCCGCCCCAAAATATCTCCTGGCATGGGACTCCGGCGTAATGCATTCAGTAGCAAAGATTCCAGAGCAAAACGTTAAGAAGAAAAGGGCAAGCACGCATATGTTCTGCAGAGTGCGTGCGTTTATTAACTTTTCTATATAGTATGATATTAATGTTTTATAGACTGAACACATTCTTGCACCTCTATGTGTGATCTTTCTATTCAGTAAAACGTCTTACGTGGTTATTCAGTTTGCCCCACCATCGTCATCAAATCATCCTTTTTTGTTCTTGATGTCTATGTAATTCGATTTTTTCTAAGAGTCAAGGAAATTTTTGAAAAAAAACCTTGCGCTTTTAGTGTGTGGATAATATAAGTATAAATCCAAAGGAAGCGCAAATTGCCTGTAATTGAGGAAAGGAGGATCGGCACACCTTAATGAACGTCGGAATGATTGCATTATTCATATTGACGCTTCTTATCATGCTGATTGGCTTGGCTGGGACGGTAATTCCCATGCTCCCCGGCCTGCCTATTATGTGGCTGGGGGCTTTGATTTATGCTCTCATCACTGGATTTGAAAAGATTGACTGGACTTTCTTGGTGATATTTGGTCTCTTGACCGCAGTCACTACACTACTGGACTATGTGGCTAATTTGTATGGAGCAAAAAAGATGGGAGCTACCCGATGGGGAGTTTTGGGAGCGTTTCTGGGCATGCTCATCGGGCTTTTTGCCGCTGGACTGGTGGGGCTTTTGCTGGGTTCATTTCTGGGTGCCATCTTAGGCGAAATCTTAGGAGGAAGAAAAGGTCCTCAGGCTCTGAAGGCAGGAGTGGGAACGTTCCTGGGATTTTTGAGCGGAACTATGATCAAATTCGTTGTCGGCTGTGCCATGCTCGGAATTTTCTTGTGGAAGGTTTTGTTCTAAGTTTGCAAAAGCTTTTTCTCATATCGACAATTTATTAGGGCTGCAACTAAAAAACCATTTGTGATGACAAAATGTAGCGGAGACCTTCAGGTCTCCATAGTTAGTCCGGGATAAATGGAAGGCTAAAACCTTCCTCTACATTAAGAGGAAATGCTATGGGCACGATTTTTCAATTTAGAATGATGCCCGGTAAATCATCCTAAATATAAACTTCTACATATCAAAGGAATTCATCTCACCCCGGTAATTATTATCTGCTTTCCCAAAAAAAGAGCTTTGAAAAATCAAAGGAAGATAGATTGCCAGTAAAAAAAAGAGGTCGGGAGAATAACTCCGACCTCTTTTTTACTCACAAGAAAGGTTGAGAGGGAACTAAGGTAAATCCTCCCAGAACCACTCAACCGTCTTTTCCATAACCTCATATATCGGGTAGTCTGGTGCGTCGTTTTTCATCAGGTTAAGGGGGAAACAGAATTCCGCGGTTCGATAGGTGGGACCGATATAATTTACCGCACAAGGTTTGTCGTGCATAGGCGAAATCGAGCCATAGTAGGAGATAAAAGTAAAGATTCGTCTCTCCGCAGGAATTCTGGACTCAGAATCAAGCTTATTGGACATAGCCACATAACACACATACGGGATGCCCCGCACCCCGAAATGGCGCTCAGTCTTTGTTGAATCGTATCCTTTCAGCTTTTCGCACGCAGTCTCATTTACTTGCAAGGTAGGAAGTGTTTTCCACTCTGAGCCAAATGGTTCAGCCTGAATGAATTCTAAAGTCATGGTATCCGCAGGCGTCCAACTGGGGGCAAACACCTCGTCTACTCCAAAGTATTGAGTTACAAAATCACTAACATGCTGGGGTCTCTCGTTACTGGGGCTTAAATTGAAGTTGTTCAAGCCAATAAGCCACAAACGCCCGCCGATGTTTAAGTATTCCTTATATGCATCATAATTAGGCTTGCTGAGGTCTGATTTGGATCCAAAGTTGAGCACTATGGTCAAATCGTATCGTGATAGAACTTCTTCTTCTGGAGCGCTTTTCCCCACAGCGCCTGGGGTTTTGTCCGGATCAAACCACATCTCCCATTCATCACACGTCGCTAATTGTGAGAGAGCTTCTCGATAGAAAGGTCTAACATCTCCAGTATCTTTCGCTGCTCCATCCACCCCTTTGTAAGCGGTGGCATCTACTATCAGAATGGTCTTCCTCTCCTTGTCAGCGTAACGGAATTTTGGTTTCACTATGCGGAAATCGAGCCACGCAGGGGTATCATGGCTCACTAAAGCGTCATCCCGGGCTCTTACCCTTAGTTGATACCATCCGTAGACGGAATCGCCGAAGTTTTCCAACCCTCTGAATACGTGCGTTTTCTCAAATTTCCATCGGGTGTAAATCCATTCCCCAGCAATAAAGAGGCTGTCCAGTGAAGAATCGACAACCGCTGTGCTCCCTGGCTCAGAGGGGGACCCTAAAGGAGCATCGAATGGACCTACCAACTCCCATTTGAACTCAAATTCAGGCTGATAGCGCTCATCCGGATAGTCTTCAATATCCTGACCAAACCAGGAGATCGAAATCCCCTTCCAAGTATAGGTGGTCTCCTCTAAACAATAGTGACCTTTAGCCGTAAACTCAACCATGGCGGCGCTGTCCATATCAATGAATGCTTCAGGTCGATGGTTATTGCGATAGTACAACCTATTTATGACCTCTGACACGGCTCCGCGATTGTCCACCGCTCGCAGGAATACATATTGGGGAGTGTAGATGGTGTCATTCATCTCCGCATACATCTTCACTTTCCTTGAGTGTCCTCCCGGCTCAGCCACCACGTGAACTCCAATCATGTTTTCCAAGATGGTCTGATCCACCCAGGATACGCTGTCTGGAGGGATGCTGTGAAGAAAGCTTTTCACCGCCTCCAGCCCCCCGGCGTTGACCACACTGTCCGTCACCATCACCGCATATTGATAGGCCGCTATGAATCCGTCAATGTCTGTTCCAAACCAGTAAACCGGAGGGTTCACCGAAAACTTAGTCGATTCGGGGGGAACGTTAGCAAAATAGACCTTAGGAGGGGTGTTGGATGGTGGGGTCCCTTTTCTTTCTAACTTGCCACACCCGGAAAGGAACAAAAAACAAAGGGAAAAAATCACTAAATAGAAGCTGAATTTTCTCATGGTTTCAAAACTCCTTTTGATAATGTATTTGACCAAACTTATATTCTTTTTTCTTAGTCTTTATGATGTTTTAAAACACAACCCCCACCGAAAATCTATGGGTGCTTTCCAGATAGCCCATATCGTGATAGCCGTAGTCAAAGCTTAGCTCTCTTTCTGATATATTGAGCCTCAGGCCGCCACCAGCCGAAATCCCACCCACATCATATTCAAAATAATTCCCAAATCTCAACGAGAAAAAATCTTTGAAACAGTATTCAACTCCCGTATTAAACTTTTCCATATTGTCATTGGGATGATTCCCTTCTACTGCGAAAACAGCGCTATGATTCTCACCTCGGAAGAGGTCAAGCACACCCCCGAATCTGAAATTCATGGGAAGAGGATACGACTCCGAGATGAGTTTGAGATCAGGTCCAAAGTTGCTAACCATCATCCCTACCTTGAAACCTTTGAACCCGGTATCATATAGGGTCCCTACATCTGCCGCCCAACCGGTGGCTCTTTCCGTATCATAGAGTTCGTCTATGATCTTCAGGGTTATCCCCAAACCGAAGCGATCTGTGAGGTTTCTGGCATAGCTTAAGCTTAAAGCATAATCCTTGGCGGTGAATGTCTGAGTAGGATAGAATGCCACTGGATAGTCAGTGTAATCCATATCGCCAGCATTCAGCATACAGAAGCCTACCCCCCATACACCACCAAATCTGGGAGTAGGAAATGCCAGCGCTACGAAGTCATACTTTATCTCCGCCGGATAGGAAATATGGGTAAACAGCACTTCTCTTTGCATCAACTGGGCCAATCCAGCCGGGTTATAATAAACCGCGGAGGCGTCATCGCAAATAGATAGGAATGCTTCTCCCATGCCGATAGCTCGAGCCGAAACCCCCAACTCCAAAAACTGGGCTCCTGCTGTCCCCACCTTAGCCTGGCCCCAGACCCATTCAGGAAAAACAAGCAGAATCAGTATCACAGCTCCAAAAAGTAGTTTCCGCATAACCTTCTCCTTTCCCTATTTTATGATTACGAATTTTCCCACCTGATTATCTCCAGAGTCTTTATCCTCCACGCTAAAGAGAT
>CAYOFL010000131.1:1729-7686 GCA_964403165.1 uncultured Ignavibacteria bacterium | reverse complement strand
GAAGCTTCGCTTCCGCACTCCAAAGCGAATTTGTCAAATTAAATAGTTGGTGACCTTCAGGTTTATCCTCACATAAGATTTTCGAAGTCGTAGGGACAGCCCTTGTGGCTGTCCTCCTTAAGGTCAGGACAGGGACAAGCCCTATCCCTACGTAAAACCTCCTTTACAAAAAGTTTTCCAATACATCCTGACGCATTATATTCCATCTAGAAAAGGATTATTCCTTCTCTCCTCCCCAACGGAGGTTGCAGGTCCGTGACCGGGGTAGATCAGATAATCATCTCCTTTGGTTAACAATTTTCTTTTAATGGAATCTATAAGTTTCTGGAAAGATCCACCCGGCAAGTCCGTTCTGCCAATCGAGCCGCAAAAAAGGGTATCTCCGACAAAGATCATCTTATCTACGAGGAGCGAAATCCCTCCGGGAGTATGTCCGGGCGTGTGTAAAACTTCAAGACTGTGTTGCCCGAATTGAATCTTGTCTCCTTCTTGCAATGTGCCATCTGCCGCACAAGGATCTGCTCCGCTTTCCATAAGAAATGGCTGAGCTTGACCAGTTGAAGAAAGCATGGGTACGTCCTCTGCATGAATCAGAATCTCCGCCCCAGTCGCCTTCTTGAGCTGAGCCAATGCGCCAGTGTGATCAAAATGACCGTGAGTCAAAATTATGTATTTGACTCGTAGTTCTGCCGTTTTCAGTTGCTCTTCAATTTCTTTGAAATCCCCACCTGGATCGATAACAACTGCTTCCTTGCTTCTCTCATCACCAAGAATATAACAGTTAGTTTCAAGTGGACCTACGGTAAGCGTTTTTAGGATCAAATCATCACCCCTTCTCCGCTGGTTGTTGATCTTCCCCACCAACAGCCAAGTGCTCCTTCCTGTTGGCTAGGAACACCAACAGGAAGCAGGATATCTCAACTCCAGCTTTCTCCCTTGGTATCTGAAACAGCTCCTTTTGTGTTTACTGTGTTTACTGTGTTTACCACGTTTACCCCCATTACTTTCTGTTATCATTCTTCATCTTGTTTGTCTAATTCTCCGTTCTTGTTTTCGCTCCTCAGGTAATATGGCAATTTGGTTTCCTCATCCAAGCGGGCTTCTTTCAATTGTGCTAAAGTAAGACCCTTTGCTCCGACCAGATTGGCTCCCACAAGCTCGGCTCCCCTCATGCTCGCTCCATCAAGGTCGGCTTCCTCAAGGTCGGCGTCCTCAAGGTTGGCGTCCACGAGGTAGGCTCCCGAAAGGTTGGCTCTCTTAAGGTTAGCTTGCTCAAGGTGGGCTCCTCTAAAATCGGCTCCTTCAAGGTTCGCTTCCTCAAGCTTGGCAGCCAGAAGGGCGGTTCTCCTGAGGTAGGCTCCCCTAAGGTCGGCTCCCCTCAGGTTGGCTTTCTCAAGGTCGGCGTCCGCAAGGTTAGCGTCCCCAAGGTGGACTTCCCTAAGATCAGCTCCAGAAAGATGGGCTTGGGGAAGGATTATATGAGTCATATCGGGTAACCGAGCTTGCATTTCGTTTAACCGTCTTATTATCCCAACCTTACGCAGAACACCCTCCTCTCCTTCCCATGAGAGAAAGTCGATAAGTTGATCATGGTAGTGCCGAATCTTCGTTCTTCGCTCTCTCCACTTGTCATAAAGACTCAGAAACACACCAAACAACATAATGTCCAGCAAGAAACCAAAACCCTCTACCAGTAAATCATTTGTTCCAACGGGATAGCGTCGCCTCAAGCCCAAAAACACAGACCCTACAACTATGAAACCCGCCAAAAAGTAGAGAACTGGATTGTTGGCAACAACATCGCGGATTCTGCCACGCATTCTCCGATCCTCTCCTATTTACCATGTTCCCTGCTGGTTGTTGGTCTTCTTGACCAACAACCAAGTGCTCTTTCCTGTTGGTGAGGAACACCAACAGGAAGCCGAACACAAACAGGAAGTAAGGGGATCAAATATTTACTCCTTCCATTTTTAGCAACTTTCTCTTCAAACTCAACCCACCACCATATCCTCCCAAAGTTCCGTCCTCTCTGATCACCCGATGACAGGGGATGATTATGGGAACGGAATTAGCTCCGCAGGCGGCTCCCACTGCCCTTGCCTTGTTTTTACCTCCTACCTGTCGGGCTAACCATCCATAGCTTCTGGTTTGTCCATAGGGAATCTTAAGCATCGCTCTCCACACTCTCTTTTGAAAAGGTGTGCCACCTGTCAAGTCCAGCGATTCCTTGAATTTGACTTTCCTGCCTGCGAAGTACAGCTTCAGGTTTTTTTTCATAGACGAAAACTTCTTTTCATCCTTCTTCAGATCGACGTTTTGATCTTTTTTCAAAGCTGAAAAAAATCTCTGCCATTTGTTTTTGGGAAAGGTGATAAAATTCAATCCCTTCTCCGTCCGCGTGACAAGTATTTCACCGACAGGAGATTTAAAAGTGGTATAGTATAGTTTCATCCCACCTCCTTTATGTATTTGATCTGCTCTTTGGCATGGTAGGAGCTTCGCACCAGAGGACCGGATTCCACATGCGCAAACCCCATCCTCTCTCCGATGATTTTTAGCTCTGCAAATTTATCCGGATGATAAAATTTTGCCACGGGGAGATGAGCTTCAGAAGGACTCAAATACTGTCCGATAGTCAGAAGCTCACAGCCTGCATTTTTCAGATCATTCATCAAACTGACGATCTCATCCCAGCTTTCCCCCAACCCAAGCATTATACCTGATTTGGCTATGATGCTCTTATCAATTCTCTTCACGTTAAGAAGAAGATTCAAAGACCTTTGATAATCCGCTCCATCTCTCACCTTAGGATAAAGCCTTTTGACCGTCTCCAGGTTGTGATTCAGCACGTCCGGCTTTGCCTCCAGCACCATTTTCAAAGACTCAAATGATCCGGCAAAGTCAGGAATCAACACCTCCACCTTGCAGTCCGGAATCGATCTTTTTATCTCCCTGATAGTCCGGGCAAATATGGTCGCTCCTCCGTCAGGAAGATCGTCCCTGGTGACTGAGGTGATCACCACGTATTGCAGTTTCAGTTTTTCTGTAGCCTCTGCCAGCCTTTTGGGTTCATCGCCATCCACCGACAGGGGGACGCCTCTTTTCACATCGCAGAATTTGCATCCCCTGGTGCAAACGTCTCCTAAGATCAAAAACGTGGCGGTCCCCTGTTCAAAACAGTGGCTTATGTTGGGACAATTGGCTTCCTGACAGACAGTATGTAGATTAAATCGGGCAAGCAAGGATTTAACTCTTCGATAATTTTCGTCCCAGGAAATTTTAACCTTTAACCACTCAGGGCGCTTGACCTGCACGTATACCTCCAAAAAGGACTGTTGACATCACCATGCCCACAGTTTAAATTAAAATAACGTTTGTGCATCAAAAAGCAAGACCAAATATATTCATTCTGTAGCGGAAAGCTTCAGCTTTCCACGTATGAAACAAATGGAAACCTATGTAAAAAATCAACATTGAATTGGTAGCCGCCCATTGGGCGTTTTACTTTTGCAGGCTGAAAGCTCATTTGAGTCAACTGACCTGCGGCTACCTTGTATACAGTCCAGAAAGGAGAAAAGATGACTGAGGGTAAAATATACGATTTGATTATCATCGGGGCAGGACCAGCCGGTTTAACCGCCGGCATCTACGCCACCAGAGCGAAATTGAACACTTTGCTTTTAGAAAGACTTAATCCGGGCGGCCTGGTGGCATCCACAGACTGGGTGGAAAATTACCCCGGTTTTCCTAAAGGGATAAGCGGCGCTGATCTTATGAAAAAGATGGAGGAGCAGGCTGTGAAGTTTGAATTGGAGATCGTTCCATTTAAAGAGGTTGATTTTTCATATCTTAAAGGTCAGACCAAAACTATAAAGGTGGATGACGAAAAATTCAGGGCTAAAGCAGTGATCATCGCCTCCGGAACTGAGCCCAAGAAATTGAACATCCCTGGTGAGGACAAATTTAAGGGGAGCGGTGTCTCCTATTGTGCCACCTGTGATGGTCCGTTCTTTCAAGACAAAAACGTCGTCATGATTGGTGGTGGAAGCTCCGGCATTCAGGAGGGTTTATTTTTAACCAAATTTGTAAAAAGTATCACTGTGGTAGAATTCATGCCTCACCTGAACGCTGAGAAGATTCTGCAGGAAAGGGCTCACAAAGATGCAAAATTCAAGTTCTTTGTGAATCACATGGTCACATCCATCAACGGAGAAAATCAGGTGGAGTCGGTTACCATAAAGAGTCGGGAAACGGAAGAAGAGAAAACCATAGAAGCCGCTGGGGTGTTTGTCTATGTGGGCTGGGATCCCAAAACTGAATTCTTAAAAGGGCAGGTAGACTTAGACCAGTGGGGCTACGTGATTGCCGGAGAGGACACAAAAACTTCAGCACCTGGAGTATTTGTCGCGGGCGACGTGAGAGAAAAAATATTACGCCAGATAACCACCGCCGTGAGCGACGGTACAGTCGCCGCATTCATGGCGGAAAGATATATTGAGGAACAAGAATCCAAGACCGCGTGAAGAAAGATTTTGCAAAAAATAATCAACTTCCACAGAATATCTCATTTTATCACAATCGCTATGATTGATATAATCGTATTAATTGTGACAAAGTTTAGTTCAAGGAGGCTAAAGGATGCGAAAGACAATTAATGCCTTAAAGGTGCGACAAAATTTAGGAACACTTTTAAATGAGGTATTGCTGAAAAATGACCAATTTATCATCGAGCGAAATGGCAAACCCATGGCTGCGGTGATCCCTGTTTGGCAATTTGAGCAATGGAAAGAAAAAAGGGAGGCGTTTTTCAAGATGCTCAACAAAGTGCGCCAGAGAAATAGAAGGGTGAGTGAAAAAACATTGGAAAAAGAGGTCAGTGAAGCGATAGCCTTTGCCAAATATATCGAGGTTCAAGAGAAAAAGAAAAACAAAAAAGCAAAATGATCAAAGCTGTTTTGGATGCTAATGTCCTCATTAGCGCTATATTGACCTCAAAAGGACATCCAGCAAAGATATTGAACAAATGGAAAACGGGTGCCTTTGATCTTGTAATGTCTCTGTCCATTTTAAATGAAATAGGACGAGTGATTCTTTATTCAAAGATCAGGAAGCGACTGAATTGGTCAGATTTGGAAATAAATGAGTTTTTGCTCGGCTTAGCTCAGTTTGGCATAATGGTTTCAAAAGAGCCCAAGATTGACGTAATAAAAGAAGATCCCACCGATAATAAATACCTTGCGTGTGCCCAAAAAGGTGAGGCTGATTTTATTGTCACAGGTGATCAACATTTGCTAAAGCTGAAAAATTATAAAGGTCTAAAAATTGTAACTCCAAAAATGTTTCTAAATATCTTAAAAGAAGCTTAAGGCGGCGCCTTCGTGGCGGAAAAGTATATTGAAGGACTGAAAGCAAATTGAGCAATGGGCTTGACCGTAGGGGCGGAGCTTTAGCTCCGCCCATTGTAAGGGCGGATCTTTTAGATCCGCCCTTACAATTTTTGCCACCTTTTGGCAGAGACGACCGCCGCACCAACTTTTTTGCTTCCGGAGACAGGCAGGCACCCGTACGGGTGAGCGTCCGTGCATGGCTGGCAGGCTTCATCAAAGGAAAATGAATGGCGGGTGAAAGCACCCGCCTGAAGCGGTAAAGAGTCAAAGGAGAGTGGCAGTCCATTAAAACAGTTGGGAAAAATTAAGGAGTAATTAAAAAATTCCGAAAAGAATAATAAAGCTTCAAATAAAAAGATAAAAAGCTTACCATTTTTACGTCCCCGCATTAAACTGTAGAGCATTCGCGTCCCTACAAATTAAGATTTAGGCTTAACCTAAGTAATTCGCTTTAAATAAACAGGAACCTATGGCACCAGAGGCATAAAAGCTGTGCTGTGGGTCGGCCTGGTGGTGGAGAGCGACAAGTCCGCCCCAGAAAGGAGGAGCATGCCAAAGTTTTATCAGGGA
>CAYOFL010000131.1:0-1629 GCA_964403165.1 uncultured Ignavibacteria bacterium | reverse complement strand
TCCGGAATTACACTGCAGGCACAAGATAATTTGATCGTGATAACTGCCAGCGATTCGGCAAACAATACTGGAAAGGACAGCCTGACCGTTACCTATACCACAGAACCTGAAGGAACAATTAAGTGGCAGTTGAATCTTGACTACTTGTATAGCACCGCTCGCGACATGGCAATGGGACCGGACGGGACCATCTACGCCACAGCACAATCTCTTATCGGACCTGCTAAATTATATGCCGTTACCCCTGATGGCACGAAGAAGTGGGAGTGTGAGCTGTCCACCTGGTGGGCAGACTATCCTGTAGTAGGTTCAGACGGCACAATTTATGCGATTAGTTACGCATATGTCGACGCCGTAAGCCCAAATGGCACTTTGCAGTGGGAATGGGCAGCCGATCCAGTGTCTGATATCAACGGTCTTGCGCTCGGTGATGACGGAACCATCTATGTCGGACACCACGGAAGTGGTGCTTACTATAGAAAGGTATTTGCCATCAATCCGAATGGAACCCAAAAGTGGTCTATTGAATTATCTGGATCTTCTCATACAGGACTTACTATTGGGCAAAATGGCGAGGTCTATGTGAGTGATGCCAATGGGGAGAGCAATTATCCTCTTTATGCGGTCGACCCGGACAACGGTTCGGTCCTGTGGTCTGTAGGATTGGGGGATTGGGTTAGCATAGGTGGAATGGCGGTTGGGTCAGACGGCTCAATATACGTGCCCCTACCCGCCGGCGCCGGCGGCAAACTTGTTGCCATAAGCCCCAATCATACAATAAGTTGGGAATATACTCTTCCTATTACACCAGGTATCCCCTCTATTGGTCCCGATGGCACGATCTATGTCATTGCAGGCAGTGGATACGTAGCTGGCGATCTATACGCTCTGACCAGCAGCGGAACACTTAAATGGAATGCTGGTGGTTCACCCGCGGGACATAGTGTTGCTATAGCCTCAGATGGAACTATTTATTTCGCTGGCTGTAATCCAGGCACAGAACCAGACTTCACCGCGATGAATCCAGATGGTTCTATAAAATGGACCCTTGATATACCAACAAGTGCTGGTTCTCCCTTAATCGGTTCGGATGGCACGATTTATGTGTGCGGATGGAGTAGTTCTATGACACCTGTACTCACCGCTATATATGGCTCTTCGCCTCTGGCATCATCTTCCTGGCCCAGAGCACGTCATGATAACAGCAACACGGGAAGGTATGGGGGATATTGATATTGCAGGTGGTATTTATTATAGCACCCTTTGCTTCCCGTTGGTATTTCTCACCACGGGAAATGAACGCGGGTGAAGAACACCCGCCTTGAGCAGGGCGCGTAGCCAAGGCTTTATGCCTTGGCAGGTTTCAAGATCCTAAGACTGGGGCAGGAGTTCAACCCCTGCCCCATCAGGTAAAAGCGTAACCAAGGCCCTTGTTCATCACGGATTCATTCTACCCTTAGGTCCTGCCTCGCACTGAGTGCGCTCGGTACGAAGTGGGACCTCAGGGTCGAAGGAATCCCACCTTTGGCGGGAGAACGGACACCCCTGTCCGTGACGTAATGCTTTTGGTATCAGATTCATCCTGATCCCGCCTTTGGTCTTCGACCCTGAGGGCTCAGACCCGAAGGG
>CAYOFL010000130.1:0-7890 GCA_964403165.1 uncultured Ignavibacteria bacterium | reverse complement strand
GATTCATCCTGATCCCGCCTTTGGTCTTCGACCCTGAGGGCTCAGACCCGAAGGGCGGGAGAACGGACAAGGTGTCCGATACTAACGAGAATAATGACGTTGGAAAGAAATAATCCGGAGTTCTTAAGATCATAACGATTGCAACCCTATCGATATACCTCCCGCCGATGCCTTATTTTCATTACTCTGATTTCTTTTGCCCGATCAAGGATTTCGTAAATCACCCTATAATCACCCACCCGGATGCGCCAATCATTCTTTGATCCAAAAAGCTTGCGAGATCCTTTAGGTCTTGGGTTTCTTGCCAGAGCTTTGATATGAGGAACAACTAAATGAAAGTTTTTTGCTGAAAGTCGCTTGAGATTTCGCTCCGCTGTCCGTTCTATCAAGATCTCATACACTCGGTTCATACTCCTTAAGGAACTCTTTAAATTTTCTGAACTTTAGCGGTCTTTGCCTAATCTTTTCTAAAATTTTCAAATCCTCTATATCTTCCAAACGCTCCAGCATTTCGTGATACTCTTCGATGTCAATAATGACCGCTTTTGGTCTACCGTCCTTAAAAATTATTTCGTGACTTCTCTCTTTTGTCTTTGTTTTCATGCTTTGATCTCCAATTCAAATTTTTAAGTTGTTTTCTATCAAATTTTGAAATTTCCTTGATTGCAAACTAAATCAACAGGTCAGGTTTGTCAATTAGAATCGAATTTAGTGTCTCCTTGAGTTACGTAGCTGAACGAGGTTTGACCATATTTTTGTTTGTTTTAGATACAAAGAAGACTTTTGGGTTAAGCTTACTGTTAGTCAAGGACACCCTGTCCGTGACGCATTATCTTTTGATATCGGATTCACCGTGAACGGACAAGGTACCCGACACAAACGAGATAAACCCACTCAACAAACAGACACGATCTTAATTTTCTATTCCTTTTTGCGCAGGGACGCCTTTCTTAAATGGATGTTTTATTTCTTTTACTTCGGAGACTAAATCAGCAAGCTGAAAAAGTTTCTTGGGGGCATCTCTGCCGGTGAGAATTAAGTGAAGACCAGGAGGCTTTTGCTTAATCAAGTCGGTTGCTTCTTTGATGGAGAGAAGCTTTTTATCTAAGGCGATATTTATTTCATCCAGAACGATAATGTCATACTTCTTGGATAAGATCTGATCTCTTGCAAACTTTAGAGTTTGTTTTGCGGCTTTCACGTGTTCTTCAAAGGGGTGGATATCACCCTTGATCTTGACGTATCCTTTCCCCATGGTTTTAATTTCGATCCCACAATCGAATTTTTTGACGAATTTTAATTCGCCGTAGCTTTTAAAGCTTTTTATAAATTGAATGATTAAAATTTTTTTCCCATGCCCTGCCGCTCGTAGTGCCATGCCCAGAGCGGCGGTGGTTTTGCCCTTCCCGTCACCAGTGTAGATTATCACCAATCCTTTGTTTTTTTTCTCTTTCATTATTTGGGAGGATGGAACTCGTAATAAGAACCCCACCCCTATCCCCCCTCCATTTTCCACAGGAGAGGGGAATTAAAGGGGAGAGGTGAATTTCGACGTATTGCTTTTTATCTATACACCACTGACTGGACGATCTTCTCGTCCACGCTGAATTTCTTCAAGAACGCCTCTCGTTCTGTTTTCATCTTCCCTACCCAGGCTTTATATTCTGCACTTCGACCTTTACTTTCGAAGAAGATTTTTGGATTCAAAATCTCTTTTGGCACCTTGCTTAAAAGCTCGGCATTCTCCGGAGCATCCACATCCACGATCTCATACCCAAAGTCCGGATCCTTTTTCCATTTTATCCTGCCGGACAGCATAGCCTCAAGCATGGCAGAGGAATGACGGATCTTCACTTTGAGCGCATCTCCCCTCTCTTCATCCCTCTGATCTCCACCTATGTATCCAGTATTCATCAGCCAGGTTTGCAATCCTGGCAGTCTGGCTGCTAACTCACTGAATCTCTCAGCCTGCAGTCCAAATGGGCTGGGGAAAAATGGTTGGGTAAAGGGTGAACGGGTCTTGCCTCTCTCTTTGCCTGCTGCGGAGGTCTTTGAGGTTTCACCCAGCATGAAGTAACCGGCTGCCAACTCCGGAGTTGAGAGACGAACGATTCCCGGGACAGCCGCATCCGGACCCTCATCCCGGTTCAGAATTCCCAGTGACCGTAATGGTGGAATGTCATCAAAGCTGGCCGCATCCTTTATCGCTTTCATAGGGGTGATGGATCTGCCATTCTGTGTCCAAACGGTGAAATCCCATCCATCCTCAGGGACGTCGTATTCATCCACCACATCATCAATCTTCGTCTTGCCGCTGATAAATGCCTCCACATTTTCGGGCGGAGCTCCGGAGTCGATAAGCATATCCTTAAGCCGTGCTACATCCTCTGGGGTCAGCCGCACCTTGCTGAAATCATACGTTCCATCTGGATTGGGAAAAACGTTCTCCACCCAGGCATCCGGATGAGTGGAGCCAGCGTAAAGCACCGGTTCTGATTCTTTAGTAAGCCCGAAGGTCTTGGCAAAGCAACCGTTTTCTGTTATGGTGAGAGTTCCGTCGGGCCACATTACGATCATATCGTCCTGAATGGGCTGAGCCAGCTCTCCTTGTTTGCTGAAGGTGGTGGTGGTCTTTCCCGTGCCGGAAAGACCCATAATCCCCATGGTCATGGCTTTTCCATCGATGGTCACCTTCTTGGCGCCGGCATGGAGCACCAATCCACCCAATCTGTATACATATTCATTCAGCATTCGCAAGGCGCCCTTCTTGGTCTCGCCGAAATAATCCGATCCTATCACGTAAGTGGTCCAGTTCTTCAAGTCCACTAACATAGCCAGGTTGCCCGGCATATCCTCAAGGCTCAGTCCCGCGGTGAAAACCAACCGAAACTTCGGTTTGAACGGCTGACTAAGTTGCTCTTTGCTTTCTATGGCTGAGCGGGGGAACGCAAGCACCTGCTGCATGCCCGCCAGATTGGCTGCCTCTAAGGTATACAGCCACTGTATGGGAACCGCTCCTTTGCCATATCCGTAATATGCGTTGATCGCGATTAGCGTGCCCTGTTTCTCGATGAAGGCTTTCTGCTTCTCTATCAGTTCGCTCGCTTTAGCTGGATCAATTATGCCTCCGGAGAAATTGTCTTTTTCCGATTCCGGAGCGATGCAGTATGTTAACTTGGCCTTCCTGGCTTTAAGTCGAGTAATCTTGTCGATGTTGCCGTAGGCGGTCTTCATTATGGCAGGCGCATGCTTGAGGGCCAACTCTCTCAGTTCCTCCTGGGTGGGATCGGTTATATATTTTACCTTATAGGGTTTTTCAGTAAGATTGACGCTTTCCTCATTTGACATACTTAACTCCTTTTTTTGTTACTATGAGACCATTGTTGAATTAAGAAACATCTATTCTTAGAATAACTATTTTTCTGGTGGTGGCTGCTTTATTATCCCGGAATCCATCAGTACCTTCGCCTGATCTCTGGCACGTTTTATGATCGCCGAAGCCCTATCAAAAAGCTCCTGTTTTGAAGCTCTGATCTTTGCGATACCCTGCTCAATTGCTTTGAGCCCGACTGCCACCGCTTCTCTGGGATATACCTCCCACTCATCCATGGTGGGGATCAAATGGTCTTCTTGTAAGCCTTTATCTGCGGCGGTCTGTGCCAGCTCAAGTGCGGCGGCGATGCACATCTCATCAGTGATGGTGGAAGCTCTGACATCCAAAACCCCCCGGAAAATTCCCGGAAAACCTAATGAATTGTTTACCTGGTTGGGAAAATCCGATCTGCCTGTTGCCACGATTCTTGCTCCTGCCTCCTTGGCATCCCAGGGCCAGATCTCCGGGATGGGATTGGCACATGCAAAAATTATGGCATCCTTCTTCATAGAGGCAACCCATTCTTTTTTTATTATATCCGGTCCTGAAGCTGAGTAGGCGATGCACACATCCGTGTCTCTCATAGTCTCAGGAATTCCTCCCCTTCTGCCTTCTTCGTTAGTAGTCCGGCAGAATTCATAACGGGGATCACCCCTCTTGTATTCGGTTCTGCCCGGATGTAGTATGCCATCTATGTCGCACATTATGACATTGGCGGGGTTAACCCCTGCTGAGATCATCACCCGAAGACAAGCTACACTGGCGGCGCCCCCTCCTACCATGGAGACTTTTATCTGATCTATCTTTTTTCCCACGATTTTTAAAGCATTTAATAATGCCGCTACAGTAACTGTTGCAGTTCCCTGTTGATCATCGTGCCATACCGGAATTCTGGCTTCGTGTCTAAGAGTATCCAGAATATGAAAACATTTGGGCTGGGCTATGTCCTCCAGATTTATCCCTCCAAAAGAAGGCTGCAAAATTTTTACCACCCGAATCAACTCATCCGGGTCCTTGGTATCAAGGCATAAAGGATATACATCCACCCCACCCAAATATTTAAACAGAAGCGCCTTGCCCTCCATCACCGGAAGCCCCGCCTCCGGACCGATATCTCCCAAACCCAAAACCCGGGTTCCGTCAGAAATCACCGCCACGGTATTACCTTTGTTGGTATGTTCCCACACCTTTTCATGATGTTTATCGATATCCTTGCACGGTTGAGCCACACCGGGTGTATACCAGATGGCAAAGTCATTAAAATCTCTGATGATGCATCTAGGGACTATTTCAATCTTCCCTCTGTAAAAAGGATGCAACTTCATTGCATCCTCCCCTGGCTTTTTCGCCTTAGCGATAAGTTCCTCTTTACTTAACATTTTATCCATACCTCCAATCTTCCATTAATAAAACGGAAATCCATCTTTTTTGAGCACTCGATTTGATACTCTACAGTTTTCTAACTTACAAATTACGCAACCGGCATGTCAAAATCAAGAGAAATTTGTGAAAAATTTCACTTTTTCGCCAAAGTGGGTTTTGGGTAGAGCAGGGACTGTTGAAAAGACCTTTTGGCCCGCCAAAGGCGGGCTCTATGGATGATAAGGAACCATCTTCCATAGGGGGGCCGGGAATTACCAGACGAGCGGACGCCCAGACGGGGGCGTCTGCCCTCCCGTATGGGGGTCTCCGTCATCCCGCCCCAAAATGTAGCTTCTTCAACAAGCCCTGAAGCTCCACCCCTGCATCTCTTGTGGTATAAAAAAAGCGGGCACAAGATCACCCTGCGCCCGCTTTTCAACTTTGGGGTTTGTTCAAACCAGGTGATACTTCTCAATGTTCTGATCTGCAATTGCTTGAATTCTCTTTAGTTCCTCTTCTCCTCCGGGTTTTTTAAAAATATGTTTAAATCTTCCCTGAAGCTTCAGATATTCCTCCACCGGCTTCCTCTTGGTAATCTTTCTAACTGAGGTAACCTTTCCGTATTCTATCTCAACTAAGGGGATAAGTCCGGTCTGCACTGCCACCTGACCCACCTTGATGGTTAAAGCCGAATCGAAAATCCAACCCAGCGGGCAGGGACAATGAATCTGTAGGTACTTGGGTCCTTTGATGCTCAAAGCCTTCTTGACTTTTTTCTGAAGGTCCGCGTAATATCCCACAGAAGCTGTAGCAACATAAGGAATACCGTGAGCGGCGGCTATCTCCGGCATGGGTTTTTTATCGGTGGTCTTCCCCCAGGATACCTTACCCGAAGGATCGGTGGTGGTGGAAGCTTCAAATGGAGTTAATCCGCTTCTCTGAACTCCAGTGTTCATGTAAGCTTCGTTATCGTAGCAGATATATAAAATGTTGTGTCCTCGCTCTAACATTCCGGAGAGGCAACCAATCCCGATGTCCGCGGTTGAGCCATCGCCTCCCTGAGCTATAACATGAGCCTCATCCTCTCTGCCCAGTGCCCTCAATGCCGCCTCAATTCCCGCCGCCACGGCGGCTGGATTTTCAAACAACGAATGTATCCAGGGCATCTTCCAGGCAGATTGCGGATAAGCAGACGACACCACCTCCAGACATCCGGTGGCACAGGTGGCAATGGTATTCTCGCCGGCGGCATTCATCACCAATCTTGCCGCCAAAAGTTCCCCACAACCCGCGCAGGCACGATGTCCGGGGGCAACCAAGCTTTCTTTGATCGGCTCCTTCTTCTTTTTTGCAACCGGGGTCTTTTTATTCATTGCAGTTTCTTCCTCTCCCATGATTTTCTCCTTTAATAAGGCTCGATGCTCGGATGTTGTTGTCGAAGCTCGTAACGAAGCTCCCAGACGGGAGCTCGTCTGAGCTTGTCTCTCGAAGCTCGACACTCGAACATCTCTTTGTTAAATGCAGTCCACAGTGGACGGTGGACAGTGGACCGTGGACAATTAGGTGTTCCAGTTTCCAACTTCGAGCCTCCAGCACAGACGCCCAGACGGGGGCGTCTGCCTGCCCGTCTGGGCATCGATACCAGCTTCGCCAACGTTAACCCAGCTTCGAAAATTCGTATGAATGCTTCGCACTGACTTTCATGAAATCCTCTTGACACTTTATAGTATCTCTTCAATCATTCTCCGATTCCGATAAGTTCCTCTCTGAGATCCACAAAATGATCTTCCACCATTTCGGACTGAGCTCTTTTTACCCCCTCTATGATCGACTTGGTAGGAACGTCCCTTCCTCCCAACCCAACAATCAGTCCACATATTCTGGGCTGTTTCTTTTTCCCATAGAAAACAGACCTCATCTCATTGAGCAAGATTCCTCCCAATCCTAAGGAGATGGCTTTTTCGATGATTACAATGGTGTCCATCTCTTTAAGTGCGTCATATATAGCTTCTTTAGGAAAAGGTCGGAAAGCGCGGACTTTGAGCAATCCCACATTATCACCCTTCTCCCTCATCTCATCTACCGACTCTCGCAAGGTTCCTACCACCGACCCCATTCCCACCACGGCGATCTTAGCGCCATCTAATCTGTATTTGTCTATCAAACCACCGGCATACCGTCCAAACTTCGCCTTGAATTCATCTGCCACCTCATCTATCACCTGTTTTGCCGCCTCAATAGCTTGCTGAAGACGATATCTGGTCTCCATATAATAGGTAGGGTCGGCCAGAACTCCAAAGGTTACTGGATTTTTGGTGGTTAAATAGATCTCGGGTTTATATGGAGGGAGAAACTCATCCGCCATCTTCTGATCCATCAGTTCCACCGGTTCGAAGGCGTGGGTCAGGATAAATCCATCCATATTGACCATCACTGGAAGGGAGATCTCCGGATTTTCTCCTATCTTATAAGCTTGCAGTTGCATGTCCCCTACCTCCTGGCAATCCTCAGCATAAAGCTGTATCCATCCGGAGTCCCTCACCGTCATGGCATCCTGATGATCGTTCCAGATGTTTATGGGCGCAGACACGGAACGATTAGCGCAGGTTATCGATACCGGAAGCCTCAAGCCCGCGATGTTGAAAAGAACCTCCGCCATCAAAAGCAAACCCTGAGAGGTGGTTGTGGAGTATGCCCTGGCACCGGTGACCGATGCTCCCAAAATCACTGAAGCGGCGCCAAATTCACTCTCCACGTTGATAAACTCCGACTTCAGCTCCCCATCTGCCACCATCTTGGAGAGGTTTTCCACAATGTGAGTTTGAGGGGTTATAGGGTAGGCGGAGATAACATGCGGACGACATACCTTCACCGCCTGCGACACCGCCATGGATCCTTCTATCACCTTTTTCATCATCTCACCTCCAGTACCATTTCGATATCATCAACCGGACATTCTTCCGCACAGATTCCACATCCCTTGCAGAAATCCAAATCCGCCCAATATTTTTTATCCTCACCGAATACAACCCCATCCGGGCAGACCATCACGCATATACGACAATCCGTGCACTTATCTTGTTTGAAAACCGGTCTTTTCACTCTCCAGCTTCCGGTCTTATATTCTTTGCTCGATCCCGGCTTAACCACTATTC
>CAYOFL010000129.1:0-7900 GCA_964403165.1 uncultured Ignavibacteria bacterium | reverse complement strand
AAAAAATGAAATTCATTGGTCGATTGTTTCAAAATTACTAAGTGGACACAAAGAATATTTAGAAGAATTGTTAAGTCTTGGGATTAAACAGGTTTCAGATTCAAGAGTAGCAAATCTAAAAATGATCAAATCAATAAATCCTAATATTGAAACAATTTATATAAAACCTCCCGCTAAACGTTCTATTGCGGATGTTTTGAAATATGCAGATATTAGTATGAACACTGAGATTGATACAATTAAACTCTTGTCAGAAGAATCTGTTAAACAAAACAAAATTCATAAAATAATCATTATGATTGAACTGGGAGAGTTGAGAGAAGGTGTTATGCGAGAAGATTTTATCAATTTTTACTCAGAAGTCTTTAAATTAGAGAATATTGAAGTTGTCGGTATTGGAACTAATTTAACATGCTTGTACGGTGTTTTGCCAAACCATGACAAGTTGATACAATTAAGTCTTTACGAACAATTAGTTGAAGCAAAGTTTAATAAGCAGATACTTTATGTCTCTGGTGGTTCATCTGTTACTATTCCATTGATTTTTCAAAATTTATTGCCTAAAGGAATTAATCATTTTCGAGTCGGTGAAACATTATTTTTAGGTACGGATGTTTATAATAATACAACATTTAAGAAAATGAATAGTGATGTTTTTAAACTTTATACTGAAATTATTGAATTAACTGAAAAACCAAATATTCCAATGGGTGAAATGGGAACTAATGTCGAAGGTGAGACTTTTAAATTCAGCGATAAGCAAATAGGTAAAACATCATATCGTGCTATAATTGAATTAGGTTTATTAGATGTAGAAGAAAAACATATCGAACCAGTTGATAAATACATAAAATTTGCAGGCGCCAGTTCTGATATGTTTGTTATGGATTTAGGCGATAACAAAAAAAACTACAAAGTTGGAGATTTGCTTGAGTTTACAATGGATTATATGGGTACATTAAGAATAATAAACTCAAAATATATTGGGAAAAAAATAAAACGGTAGCTAACAAATGCTGTAGCGAATAAATACGATAATATTGAAATGATTTTTTTTAAGGAGTGCAATAATTTATGAATTCTTTGCAAAAAAAGTACGAGATAGATAAACAAACATGGGATGAATGTGCAGAAACATATGAACGACAAATTGTGGCTGGACATCCCGACATTTTAGCTTTTGAAGAATTTGAAGAAGACTGTTTAGATCGTATCCTTCACTATTTGTCTGCAAAACAAAAACGCTCCATAAAGTTGATAGATATAGGCTGTGGTTCGGGTCGTCTTCATGTGCGATATGGCGCTAAAACAAAACGTATAGATAAACTTCCTAAATCACATCCTTTAGTTTCATTAAAAATGAATTCTCCAAAGCTTGCTTACGATCCAGTTATAACGAAAAGTCTCAGCGAAGTATGGGGAATTGATTTCTCTCAAAATATGATTGATCTGGCAAGAGATAAATTGCAAAAAGTTGGTTTGAAAAATCATCATGAAATTGCACTTACATTTGAACAAGGTTCTGCATTTGAGTTAGGAGAGCAACCAAATAATATTTTACCTGTTGCAATTTGTTTAGTGAATTCTATCGGTGTAATGCAGGGTTTTGAAGGGGCAAATGAATTATTTAAATCAATGCGCCGAGCTGTTGAATTGGCTAAAGGAATTGCCATCATTTCCTGTTATCAACAGGAATATATCAAAAGTTATGGATTAGGGCAGTATGAATCGACAATGGATGTTTCAGGGCAACCCATTTGGATGCAGCCCGATAGTTATGCTTCGTCTCAATTCAAACAAATTCCAAAACAATACAAACTTGCTCACAGCAAAGATAATGAATTGATAGTCGATGTTTTTGACATGTATAATAATTTGATAAAACAAGATCATGTTTTAGTAAGGGACCCTGACAAAACTGAGCAAATTATTAAAACAGGTGATATAAATACTTATTCAAACTATAAATCACATTGGTACAGTTTTAAGCATATCGGTCAATTAATCAATAACAATTGGGAAAATCAAAGCTCTTATCATATTAAAACGCAAGATTTAGATATCATCAGAGCAGAACCAGCCCAGATGGCAATTCTTGATTTTGGTGATCATCTTAAAGATATTTTTAAACTCTGGAAGCTAGTTTAACGGAAAATATGTGGATTCAATATATAATTATTGTCGTGTATTTTATATTTATTGTTACCAAAGGAATTCGTCACTCAAAAGACATTAGCGATAGTGATGACTTTTTAGTTGCTGGACGTAATATTAGCTGGTTTTTTTTGCTTTGTACGATGGGAGCCACAGTCGTTGGCGGCGGCGCTTCAATTGGCGCTATTGGCAGAACTTACGAGTGGGGAATCTTGATGTTAGCGGTTTCTTGTGGCTGGTACATTCATTTTATATTTTCTGGTTTATTTGTAGCTCCCCGTTTTCGTGAAGCAGAACTGTATACTGTTGCGGGATATTTTGGTTATCGATTTGGTGGAAAAAGTCGATTTGTGGCTTTTATATTATCGCTTCTTTTTTCTATTGGTGTTTTAGGAGCGCAAATGGTGGCTTTCGGGAAAATCTTCACGACAATGATTCCCCAGTTATCTTACTTTTGGGCTGTTATTATTGGCGGTGGCATCGTTATTTTATACAGTACTGCTGGCGGGCTATTAGCTGTTATTCATACCGATGTTTATCAATTTATTATCTTGATTGTAGGTTTTGCTATTACTTTAATGCTATGTGTACCTGATTTAATAACACATTCTGACCAGATTTCTGTTGTTGTTCCTGCAGAATTTTTCCAAATAGAAGGTGGAAAAGGATGGCTTTTTTTGATAACAACATTCCTGGCATTTTTATTAGGTGAATTATTTGCGCCAGGTTATGCTACCAGATATTGTGTTGCTAAAAACATTAAAGAAACAAAGCAGGGTATTGTTGGCGCTGGTGTCTTTTTAGCATTAACTTTTCCCATAATACTGTTTTTTATTGCTCTTTATGCCCGACTGCATTTCCCCAATATCGATTCAGAAATGGCGCTACCAAAAACAATACTTAAATTGAATAATCCTTATGTTGGTGGTCTAATGATCGCGGCTTTAATGAGTGCGGTTATGTCATCTGCTGATTCAATATTAAACTCATCTACAGCAATCTTTGTTAAAGATCTCTACGAAGAATATATTCCTAAATCAAATACCAATACACAAAAAGGTCTTTTAATTGCTCGTATAAGTTCCGTTTTCATAGGTGGGTTGGGAATACTTTTAGCGCTTGTATTACCTAATGTAATTGATTTACTTCTTTTAACTTATAATCTTTGGGCCCCAGGTATTATTTTACCTGTGATTTTTGGTGTCTTTTCAAAACAACACTCAAAAACCTTAAACAATACAATTTTTATAACAATGCTCATTTCTACTTTTGCAACTATTGTTTATATGAATACGCAATATAAAGAAATAATTCAACCCAGTGTATTTGGTGTGGTTGTTTCATGTATCTCCTTTTTATTATTAAAGTTAACATTAAGTAAGATAAATGACAGTAATTAAGTCATAAATTATAGAATATATTTATAACTTACTTGTCTAAATATTATATTATCAATAGTTAACAGTAGCTAACAAAAGTTTCCACCTGACTGAAGGGCAGATGGGTGAATTTCGTAAAATTAGTGCGTTCTTTAAAGTTATGATTAAATCCATAAGTCCAGTGCAAACAGGCCCTTCAGCAGGTGAAACTAAACGTTAGGCTTATGGATGGAGACGGTCTTGGGTGTCGGAGCTTACTTCGTTCGCTTCGATATCAAGTCACCAAGCCTGGAATGACAAAGTAGCTCCATGCTAGATTCCATCATGATGCTCGCCTGCGGTCCTGTAGAAACGTTCTGCTACCAGGTGCGCCTTACATGAAAGCGAGCAATCCTAGAGAGGAAGATCACCGCGCGCGCTCCAACTATGTTCGGAGGTTGGTACAGCGTTCCGGCGAGTCCAATGCGGTGTCCTCCGCGTACTTGGCGAGGCCCCAAAGGCGGATCGTGCATTTCTGGAACGACCTGGGCAGACTGCCAGAGGACGTTAGAGAGTGTATTGAATCTTGGAGGAAGCTCGAGGAGCAGGGATTCGAACTGCTCCTCTTCGACGAGAGCCTAGCGAGAGACTTCATTCGGCAAAGGTTGGGCCCGCGTTACGAGAAGGCCTATGATACGTGCTATCACCCCGCAATGCAGTCAGACTATTTTCGGCTCTGTTACATCCTCATGGAGGGCGGATGCTATGTAGATGCTGACGATGTCTATCGCGGAGCAGAAGTCGAACACTTCTTCAGCGATGGGCGGCTGAATCTTCAGCCGCTCTGCTACGACATCTCGACGGATAAGATGGTGCCGCCTTCGATCTTCACTGATTCGGGCGCAAACGCCTTGAACTGGATCTTCTACTTCAACAACAACCCACTGATCGCAGTTCACGGTCACCCCATTGTCGAGCGGGCGCTCGTAAGCGCTACTACGTCCCTTGAACGAGATTCGGAGGGCCAGTTGCCGGATATCAAGTCAACGACCGGCCCCGGAAACCTCACGAAATCCATATTCGACGCTGCTGCCGAAAACGGTCACATAGAAGAGGCGTTGCTTGTTCTACGCGATTGGGAGGACGTCGCAACCAGCAAATGGCCGCTCAGCTACCGGCATGACGAGAGGAACTGGAGACTTTATAATCGGCGGGACTATCGATGCTAATTAGGCAAGCAAACAACGAGGAGGACGGGTGAATCTTTCACATCCGTTGTTAGCACCTTCGAAGCTTCTCTTTCGCATTTGTATGAAGAGTCGGAGGTTGATGCCAAGGCAAAAGTGGCGGACATTCGGCCCCTCGAATCCGAAGGGACGGCCGAGGATAGAAAGGATCTATGTCATCAACCTCGATCGCCAGCCAGACCGCTGGGCGGAGATGGAACGAGAACTTGGGCACGTCGTGGACGCATCGGGAGTTGAGCTTGCGAATTTGACCGTGCGATACTCCGCGGTCGATGCGAATAACTTCGCGCAGTTTCCCCCTAACCGCGAAGAAGTCGATCCCTTCTATACACTAGATGACCAGCTTTTCGTAGAGCCCCAACCGCACGCTCTCCCGGACCGACTGGAACTCGATCGCCCGATTCGAATGAGCCGGCAAGAGATCGCTGTAGCGCACTCGCACATTGGTGTATGGCGACGAATAGCTGCGGGAGAACACGAGTACGCGCTCGTTCTGGAGGACGATGTGTGGTTTCAGCACGAGTTCGCATGCCATCTAGAACAGGCGTGGAGAGAGATCGAGGCCGACGATGAAAGAATGACGCGACTCGACATTCTGTACCTGTCCTACAAGGAAGTGAAGCACGGTGCTCAGAAGACCTTTCTTTCCCGGAACGTTTTCCGTCCGGTTCGCGGACTCTGGTACCTGTCTGGATACGTTCTCTCGCGCGAGGGCGCTGGGAGTCTCCTCCGACTCTTGCCTTGTCGGGGGCCCGTAGACCTATGGATTAATCACCAGTTCGGAGCGCTAGACGTGCGCGCGACCCGGCAGTCAATCATAGCGCAGCGACGCGATGGTGACTCCACAAACTCGTACTCCATACTCCCCGCACTAAGCAAGATTGGGGTTATCGACAGTGAGGGCGCGTCCCTCTTCCAGATTCGGCCAACGGAACGACCCGTATTCGCGTTTGGATCTGAAGACTCTGGTCTGTCATCGCTTGCTATGGCTCTCTCTATGCTTGGATACAGATGCTGCAGTGATCTCAAAGAGCTTCTAGAGTGCGAGTTTGAGAAGCTACTCTCGGGAAGCGCCGATCGAGTCTTTGACGCATACGTAAACATCGGATCCTTGACGGGTAAGATTCGGGAACTTATGCAACTCTACCCTCGCGCTAAGTTCATAACTACCACGAGCGAGGACGGGGCTGTTAGCGGCATCTCCTTGGACGGCATAGGTGACATAAATGGCTCAGACGTTATCCTGCGCTCAGACGAAGCCAATAAGTGGCGGGTTCTCTGTGAACATCTCAAATGCGCACCGCCTGTCTGTTCGTTCCCCAAGATTGCAGACCTCGGGCAAAGACGAGTTCTCGGTTTGAACACCGAGTCGAGTCAGATCGCGGCCAAGAAGACTCCAAAGCGTGACAGGTCGCCTTGGGTAGTAGAGTCCCGTCGGGGTTGGGAAGGCATCCACTCCGTACCTGCAAAACGGGCGCAACCGGCAATCGGGATCCACGTTACGATCAATGACTGCCTAGAAGCCTTTGACGCCAGACGCTGGCTGCTCAGAGACGACACTTTCGCGAGCAACCTCGCGCTATTTCGTCCCTCGAACGTCGAGTTTCGTGCCGGGGGTGGAGCAGCACTAAGTGTTCGGAAGGAGTCCCTTGGCGTTCGGAACTACAGCGCTGCCTCGATCTCTAGTTGCGACCAATACCTGTTTGGGAGGTTCGAGGCCGTCATTCAGGCTTCAAACGTGTCCGGAGTGGTCACCGGTTTTTTCCTGCATCGCGACTCGCCGCGGCAAGAGATTGACGTCGAAATCGTAGGGAATCGACCGGATTGCCTCCTGGTGAATGTCTTCTACAATCCTGGTGACGAGGGGGCGAGGTATGACTACGGATATAGAGGTGCACCAAGCCATGTTGAGCTTGGCTTTGACGCTTCAAAATCCGCTCACCGTTTCGCAATAGAATGGGAGCCAGGCGAGATAAGATGGTTGGTCGACGACCGGCTTGTACATAGACGCGTCAACTGGGATCCAACGCCGATCCCGCATCTTCCCAAGACCCTCCACGTCAACTCATGGCCATCCCGCTCCAAGGAACTCGCCGGGCGGGTGAACAACCGAGTGTTACCCGCGACCACAGTGGTAAAATCGATAGCGATGGATGCGACCTTGTTGAAGGCAAAGGAGATTGCATGGCCGGGCGTCACATTCGCGTGATGCAACTGGGCAAATGGATGCCAAAGCCTAACAAATCTGCTTCGCACCTGACCGCGTAGCGTCAGAGTGCAAGCAGGGGTTGAACGAAGTCCCCTATCTGGAAATTGCACGGCCTTGAGTTAAGCCGATCATTCGTGTTGAGCCGATTGAATCTTCAGGATATTCGGGTATCTGGGGTAGTGATATTCATAAACATTGGGTTGATAATGGATATTTTGATAAGGAAAAGTTTTGATATTCCCGGATACCAATTTCGGAAAGAAACCCGGCCTTGTTGTGCTATTTCAAGTGACGGGCTTGGCGTAAAAGTCGAAAGTTTAACCTGGTGAGGGCGCCCGCGTGAGGCGCCCTCTTTGTTTTCATGCAAGTTCAGGCAAGTATCGCACTCCGGGCCTTGCGCTCTTCCAGGACTCCATCCGTAGTCTTCACCCACTGACCGTCCTTCTTCTCCGATTTCCCGAAGAAGTAATCCAGCAGGTCTCCGGCCTCGTGGCGGTCCAGATGATGCAGGTCGAGTCTTTCTTCTTAGCGGGCCCTTAAGCAGATCGGGCGTAGATACGGTGGAAGGGAATTCACCGAGCAAGTTAATCTCATGCGCCGACTCCTAAAATTCTATTGACTTTTTAGCAAATAATCCGCTAACTATTCCTGAATTGATATCGATGAATATCTATTCCGTTCGAGGATCGATAGTCCCGGAAATACCAAATTCCACATCCTCACGAGGTTCACGTAGCGATGAATTCCCGAGCAGAAAGGAATAGTTTGGTGGCCCCAAAAATAATGCGGATTGCCAGTTTACTGCCTGGTCCGGTCCGATGTGCCGGCCCGGCAGAGATCGATCATTTATACTCAACCATGTGCAAATTGCTGTCTTCAAATTCGATATCCTCACACTCCGTCTCATCAAGCATGCCTAAAGAATCAGAAAT
>CAYOFL010000128.1:0-7955 GCA_964403165.1 uncultured Ignavibacteria bacterium | reverse complement strand
CGCACGGTCCCCCAGATTTCATTACAGAACAATACATAGCTCACCAAGGTTATGGCCGCGGTAGGAATGGGCAAGCCCATATAAGGGAGTTTCTCCTCCAATTTGGATTGCTGAAGATTAAATCGCGCCAGTCGAAATGCACCACACATGACAAAGACAAAACCTAATATCCAGCCCCATTTCCCCAAAGGATAGACATGCAAATTGTAAAACAGCACAGCGGGTGCGATCCCGAAGGAAATAAGATCGGCAAATGAGTCCAGCTCTACGCCGAAACGAGAGGTAGATCCAGCGAATCTGGCTACCTTTCCGTCTAAGGCATCAAAGAAGCCGGCCAAAATTATCATCCAGGCGGCATAGATTGGTTCGCCATCGAAGCTGCAACGGATCGACACAAAGCCACAAAACATGTTGCCCACGGTGAATATCCCGGGAAAGATACCTTTAATGTTTCTCACTTTTTAAAAATCCCTATGATAGTTTCTCCAGCCTTAACCTTCTGGTTCAACTTTACTTTTATCTCAACGTTTTCAGGTAAAAAAAGATCAACCCGTGAACCGAACTGAACCATTCCAAAACGCTGTCCCGCCTTCACCAAATCCCCCGACTTGACCCGGCACACGATTCTTCGGGCGATAATTCCGGCTATCTGCTTCAGAATGATTCTGCCATGAGTATTTTCAAGGCCCAACTCAGTTTGTTCGTTTTCTGAAGAAGCTTTATCTTTGAAGGCAGGATGGAACTTGCCCGGATTATATTTGAAATATTTTATCTCACCGGAGATGGGGGCTCGATTGATGTGCACATTGAAGATTGACATAAACACGCTCACCAAAGTCCCTTTCTCTCCTACAAAGTTTACATTCTCAAAAGGCTTTATTAAGATGACCTTGCCATCTGCAGAAGAGAGGATCAGATTTTCACCATTAGGGGCTTTTCGCTCCGGATCCCTGAAGAAGAAAATCAAAAAAAGCGAGAGGAGAAAAAATATTGTCGCAAACGAAAGAATTATTACCTCAGGAGAAAAAACCCAGACCGCCAATAGGATCAGCGTGATGGCTAAAGTGGGGATAAGGAATTTTAAACCCTCTTTTGTCATTTAAACACTCTTTTAAAGATATAATCCACGTGTTTTAAATAGTGGTCAAGACTAAAGCAGTCTTCGATCTTTTTTTGGCTCATATACTTTCTTACTCTTTTGTCTTTTAGAATCAGCTCCTTGAAATTCTTGTTTTGCCTCCAGGCTTTCATGGCATTATCCTGAACTATCTGGTAAGCTTCCTCTTTGGATTGGGTCTTTTCGGAAAGCTTTAGAAGCAGACGCCCGGAAAAGATCATCCCTTTAGTTTTATTCAGATTTGCCATCATGTTCTCAGGATAAACTAAAAGATTTTCCATGATGCGGTTGAATTGGATCAGCATGTAGTCCACTAAAATAGTGGAATCTGGAATTATTACCCTTTCCACGGATGAATGAGAGATGTCCCTTTCGTTCCATAATGTAATATTCTCCATAGAAGCCTGGGCATTGGTTCTGGCCAATCGCGCCAAACCACAAAGCCTCTCGCAGGTGATGGGGTTTCTTTTATGGGGCATGGCAGATGAACCTTTTTGCTCTTTGCTGAAACCCTCCTCCAACTCCAGAATCTCAGTCCTTTGCAAACTTCTTATCTCGGTAGCAAATTTTTCTATGGAGCTGGCGATAAGAGCTAAGGTGGTTAAAAACTCTGCGTGCCGGTCTCTTTGAATTATCTGGCTGGAGATGGGAGCGGGTTTGATTTTTAGCTTTTTGCAAACATGTTCTTCAACTTTAGGATTCAGATTGGAGAAGGTCCCCACAGCTCCAGAGATTTTTCCCACAGATATTGTTTCAATCGCCTTTTTCAGACGTTCGATATGTCTCCTGATCTCAGCAAACCAGAGGGCAAATTTAAGACCCAAAGTTATCGGCTCAGCATGAACCCCATGAGTTCTGCCAATCATAGGGGCACGTTTAAATTCAAAAGCCTCCTTTTTGACGCCCTGGCTCAATTTTTTCAGATCCTGTAAGATTAGCTCTCCTGCTTCCCTCATCAAAAGGGAAAGTGAGGTATCCAGAATATCGGAGGAGGTCATGCCAAAATGAATATATTTAGATTCTTCTCCCACATTTTCGGCGACGTTGGTAAGGAAGGCTACTACATCATGTTTGGTCTTCTTTTCGATCTTGGCAATTCTTTTAACATCGAACTTGGCTTTTTTCTTGATCTTGCTCAAAGCTGATTTGGGAATAATTCCCAGATTAGCCATTGCTTCACAGGCGAGTATCTCAATTTCCAGCCATTTCTGGAATTTGTTCTGGTCAGACCACAGAAACTTCATCTGAGGAGTGGTGTATCGTTCTATCATTTTCTATTCCTATCTTCGCCTGAACGAGAGCGTTTAAAAACATCTGATGGAAACCTTCCTTCGAGAATCTCAGGACGAGAAAGATTTCCGCTACATTCATTAAATACAATGTAGCGGAAAGCTTCAGCTTTCCACTTGTGGCACCAAATTATCCTTTATCCACTTTTTTCCAGTCTTCTGAGAACCTTTTTATACCCACATCTGTCAGTGGATGTTTGATCAGTTGTTCAATTACTTTGAATGGAATTGTGGCTATATCCGCTCCCATTGTTGCCGCTTCAACCACGTGAAGGGGATTTCTCACGCTTGCCACGATGACCTCTGTGGTAATCTCATAATTATCGAAGATGGTCACAATATCCTCAACCAAATCCATCCCCACATGACTGGCATCGTCTAATCTTCCCACAAAGGGACTGACAAAGGATGCTCCTGCCTTGGCGGCTAAGAGTGCTTGAATAGGTGAAAAGACTAAGGTGCAGTTGGTCCGAATCCCTTTTGAATTCAATATCTTTATGGCCTTCAAACCCTCCTTGCACATGGGAATCTTCACCACGACGTTTTTGTGCAGTTTGGATAAATCTTCTGCCTCACCTACCATCCCTTCCGCTTCTGTTGCCACCACCTCGGCGCTCACTGGACCATCCACCACCTCGCATATCTTCTTAATGATGGTTTTGAAATCTCCTTTGCCCTTTTCTTTTGCCAAAAGGGTGGGATTGGTGGTCACTCCGTTTAAGATGCCTATATTGGCGGCTTCTTTTATTTCATCTAAGTTTGCCGTGTCGATGAAGAATTTCATTTGTTAACCTCCACAAGTTGTTTGTGTTGTGTAAACATTCTCAAGTGTCAAAAAAATGTTTTCTCAGGGCGGGATAAATTCCCGCCCTATGTGGAACAACAATTCGTCTATCATAGGGCAGGGCATTTAGCCCTGCCATAATCTAAAAGTAAATTCAATACTTTACCTCAACCAGATAAAGTCCGCAAGCTGGTGCTGTGGGACCTGCTTTCCTTCTATCTTTTGCCTTCATTATATTGATAAAGTCCGGAACCGAAAAATATCCCCTCCCTACCTCAATTAAAGTTCCCACCAAGCTTCTCACCATGGTATGAAGAAATCTATCTGACTCAACTTTGAATATCAGCTCACTTTCTGATTTTTCCCAGGTGGCTGAGGTTACCTTACAGATATTATTTTCCTTTGTGGATTCAGCCACGCAAAAGGAGGAAAAATCATGTTCTCCTTTAATTTCATCTGTGGCTTTGAGAATGCTCTCCAGATTCAACGAATATAAAACCTCCCATACATACCTTCTCAAAATTGCAGTTCTGATCAAATAGATACGGTATTTATACCACCGGCTTTTTGCGCTGTATCTGGCATTAAAATCCAAATTCATCTCCTCCACCTTTTTTACAACAATATCATCAGCAAGAAGCCCGTTTAGTCCTCTTAGAAGTGATTCTTCATCAAGCCGATTTTCCGTTTTAAAATTTGCCACCTGCCTAAGGGCGTGCACTCCCACGTCGGTCCTGCCCGCTCCGATCAGATTAACTTCATGTTTTAAGATGATATTAAGTCTATCCTGAATCTCTCCTTGAACTGTGCGAAGCTTTGGCTGAATCTGCCAGCCATAAAAGTCAGTTCCGTCATATTCGATTTCAAGTTTTATGTTCCTCAACATTCAGTTTTCTTTTTAAACCATCTTAATTAAATAAGATACTCCAACCACCATTAAAATCAAAGACAAAAAGAAAAAGTCTTTTGCCGTAAAAGCCAGCCTCAAGTAGCTTGTTCGTTTTTGCCCACTCCGGAAGCCTCGAGCGTCTAAAGCCAAAGCCAATTCATCCGCTTTTCTAAACGAGGAGATGAATAATGGAATCAGCAGAGGTAAAGTTTTTCTAACCCTTTTGATCAATCCACCTTCGAACGATGCTCCCCGAGACATCTGTGCCTTTCTTAAATTTATCGCCTCCTCCAATAACAAGGGAACAAATCTTAAAGAGATCATGGTGATCAAAGAGAGCTCCTCCACCGGGAATTTAAATCTCTTTAGAGGAGAAAAGAACTTGAAAACAGCGTCAGTTAGTTCCACTGCCTGAGTGGTAAGGCTCAAGAATGCAGCCGAAAAAATAAAGATGGCAATCCGCCAGCTATAGATTGCCCCGTTCAGAACTCCCTGATGGCTTATTTTGATAAACTTAAGATCAAAGAATCGGGTTGCTTCTGCGGAGGCAAAGAAAATATGCAAAATAAAGGTAAGCAAAAACAACCAGAAGAATGATCTTAGATTGCGAAAGAAATAGGGGAGAGGGACTTTTGAAACGAAAGAAAGGGATAGCAAAAAAATCGATATCAAAAGATAGATCCTCAAATCGACAGTCACCACCGCCAGGATCATTATGCCCAAAATGAGAGCAAGCTTGGTCCTGGGATCCAGCCGGTGAATCACCGAACCTGAGGGAACATATTGCCCTATGGTGATGTTTTCCAAAAAAGCCATAGAAGAAAACCCTAAGCTTTTGATTAGCTCCTTTTCATCCTTCAATATATTATGGTCAATTTTCTTTGTCAAATGTAAACTTAATGAAGATTTTTGTAATGGCGATTGCAAATCAGATTCCTGAACTCAAGAAGCTTCCAGCACCTAACTTAAGTTAGGTGCTGGTCTAAAATCTTTCGTTGGTGGGTAGGTGTTATCAACAAAGATATCTGAGATGCAACGACTTTAAATTTTTAAGTTGCAATTTTATTGTTTTGTTTGTAACTTTTCAGCGGCATGAATAAGTTCATTGAGGAGATAACAAGAATCATATCTGAGAAAATTGATCTCCCGAAAGAGGAGATCAGAGATTTGGTGGAGATTCCGCCAGATGAGAAGTTAGGGGATTATGCCTTTCCCTGTTTTGTTTTAGGCAAAAAGCTTAAGAAAGCTCCAGCTCAGATCGCGGGTGAGCTTGCCCTTCAAGTGAAGACGACTGAATTGATTCAGGAGATTTACTCCATGGGTCCCTATGTCAATTTTAAAGTGGATAAGGGCAAACTGGCTGAGTTTGTGCTCACTCAGATATTCGATCAGAAAGATGATTACGTTTCGGATGATGAGGGAAAAGGCAAGACCATCGTTATAGATTTCTCCTCGCCCAACATAGCCAAGCCTTTTGGCATTGGACATTTAAGAACAACCGTAATCGGAAATGCCCTTTATCACATTTTCAAAAAACTGGGATTTGATGTTGTTCGCATCAATCATCTGGGGGATTGGGGCACCCAATTTGGTAAGGTGATCTTGGCATATAGAATGTGGGGGGATGAAAAAGATTTTTTAAAAGACCCTATATCTACCCTTTATGACTTTTATGTTAGATTTCACCGGCAGGCGGAAAAAGATCCCAAGTTGGAGGAAGAAGCGCGGGTGTGGTTTAAGAGGTTAGAGGATGGAGATAAAGAGGCAACCGAGTTGTGGAAAAAATTTAGAGATTGCAGCCTGCGGGAGTTCAATCGGGTGTATGAGATGCTGGGCATAGAATTCGATTCCTATCCTGGAGAGAGCTTCTACAATAAATTTATGGATCAGACAGTTGAGCACATTAAGGCTAAAGGCTTAGCCGAGATAAGTCAGGATGCCTTGATCGTCAACCTGGAGCAATACGATCTCCCTCCCTGCCTTTTAAAGAAAAAGGATGAGGCGACTTTATATGCCACCCGGGACATTGCCGCCGCCATCTACAGATACAATACCTATCATTTTCACAAGTCGCTTTATGTGGTGGGTAATTCACAAAGGCTTCATTTTCAGCAGGTCTTCCGGGTGCTGGAGCTTATGGGACATGAATGGGCACGTGATTGTGTGCATGTGGACTTTGGCTGGATCAAGTTCAAACAGGAGATGATGTCCACCCGAAAGGGGAACATAATCCTTTTAGAAGACGTTTTGAACAAATCGATTCAACTGGCTGGAAAGATAATAGAGGAGAAAAATCCAGATTTGGAAAATAAGGAAGAGGTAGCCAGGGATGTGGGAATTGGCGCGGTGATCTTTGCCGATTTGTCCACCCGCCGAAACAAGGACATAGATTTTGACTGGGATCAGGTGCTTTCTTTCGACGGGGAAACCGCCCCCTATGTGCAATATACCCATGCCCGCCTGTGTAGCCTTATGCGGAAATACGGTAAGCCGGTTCATAAAGAGATAGATTATAAAATATTTTCAACCGACGAGGAGACCGTCCTAATCAAATTGCTGGAGGATTTTCCTCGAAGGGTAAGATCTGCCGCGGAAAGCTATGAACCAGCTTTTATCTGTTCGTTTTTAATTGATCTTTGCTCCACCTTCAATCGTTTTTATCAAAAGCAAAGAATTATAACAGAGGATGAAAGGTCTACTTCCGCTCGTCTGCTTCTGGTAAAAGCAATTCAGATAACGGTGAAAGGTGCGCTTTCCCTTTTGGGCATAAAAGCACCGGAAAGAATGTGATCGAACTTTTGAGTGGTTTTTCTCTTCTTTAAGAAAAGTGAGGATGCCTTCGTTGGCAAAATTAAATTAAATTGTTCAATTTACTCAAAATTCGCAACTGGCTTTTATTTATTTTTTTCTGAATATCCGTTAGATTTGCCGATACAAAAAATAAGGTGAGCCATTTGGTGTTTTTGATTTTTAGAATCTTTAACCCCTTTGCATCTCAAAATATGGCTTGACATTTGTCAGGAGGATCAATTGTCCTGATGTGGGGTTGCGGATTCCCCTTTTTAAAAAGAGTTTAATCTTAGCCTTTTAGATTTATTTGATCTGGTGAAATCATGATTGGAGCAGAGAAGGAATTAGATCGTTTGATGCCTAATGAATTACCGGTGCTTCCTCTGATGAGTGTGGTCCCGTTTCCTCTGGGCATCTTTGCCATTCAGGTGGGGTATGAGAGAAATCTGAAGTTGCTTCAGGATCGAGGAAAAACTGGCGAAATTATTGGTTTAACTTTTACCCGAACTACTAATATAAGCCAGTTTAACCCAGAACAGTTGTTCACTGTGGGGGTGGCGGCAAAGATAGTAAGAATTGAGGAATTGGAAGAAGGTGGAAAGCAAGTGACCGTGGAAGGGATGAAAAGAATCCGTTTGAAAGCATTTACCCAGAGGGAATCTTACTTAGTTGCAGAGGTTGAATATGTGAAGGAGGAAAAAGGGGATGCAAAAGAGGAAAAGCAACTGGTGAGCAAAATAATGGAGTTGAGCGGACGACTGGTAGAAATTGATTCAGCCTATCCGGGAGAGCTTCATCATATCTTTAGCATGAATATCGATACTCCAGGTAAGCTTGCGGATATGGTAGCCTCGACATTTCATTTTGATCTTGCGGCTAAACAGATGATCTTAGAAGAGTTGAATGTAGGACAGAGGCTGGGAGAATTAATTGAGATGTTGGAGGCTGAGATCAAAAAAGCCGAACTGGCAAAAAGCTTAAAATCAGACGCACGGGGGGATTTGGAGAGAAAGGTAAAAGAGCATATTCTATGGGAAGAGCTAAAAACCATAAGAGAAGAATTGGGAGAAGCAGGGCTTCAGGAAA
>CAYOFL010000127.1:0-8011 GCA_964403165.1 uncultured Ignavibacteria bacterium | reverse complement strand
GGTCACTTCTGGTTCTCCAGGAGATGTTTGCCCTGTAGCAAGCAAGACAGATCCGTGATTTTCTGCTGCAAGGCACTGCTGATACGAGGCTTAGCCAACAGGTTGATCGTGTGCGTGGGGGCGACCTTTATTCTTGGTGTTTCCCAGGTTGTATTCATTCGTACCAGCCACGAACGGGTGGAGGTAACGGGGCGTAGCTATCTTGGACCGTTCTGATCTACGTCAGTGCCAACGTAGAACATGCCGGAGAGTTGGGAACACCAACAGTGAAGATGTGACTTTACCGCTCGACGAAGATAGCTGAATCTCCCTACGCAGCAACGAATCTCAGCCTTTCCGACTTGCAACAGAAGGCCATTAAGACATTGAGATTGGCAAACGGAGCGAGAGGGCATTCTGAGGTGAAAAGGCAAGCTCTGATCCCGATGCTCCCTGACCCCGATGCTCCTGAGAAACAAGCTTTGACCCTGTAGTGCAAGATCAGTGTCCTTGAGGGATTGAGAAAAGAACGGTGTACTTGAGAGCCGCAGGCTCTGGATGTCACAGTCTCCTGGCAGGATGATGCCCTACGATCTTTGGCTGGGGTTATCAAGAAACTTGGGTGATCTTATCGATATCCGAAGGTGTGAACAGATGCTCTGACGCGTTCGGTAGTCGCATGGATAAAAGTAGAAGCGCTCGAGAACGAGGAATTTAAGAAGTGTCGCCGTGAATATGTTCTTCTCAACCTCTTCGTAGAGCTCAACTATCTCCTTTTTCGGGACCTCCCTGTAATGGTCAAGCTTGATTGAAATGTCAATCAGGGATACCGCGGGTGAGGGAGATCTGTTCAGCACTTCCTCAAGCGTGCCTGCGAGCTCTTCCGAGCCTATGGAATGCGAGATTTCCTTGATAATCCCGAAGGCGAGCGATTCTGTAAGGAAGAATAAGAATCTCCTTGCTTCCATCATCGCCGCCTCTCGGTCTCGAATGTCTTCCGCCTTCGCGAGCTCATCCGCCAATGCCTTTTTGAGCTGATTCAGGCCATCCTCTATAGCTTTCAAGAGGGCACTCAATGTTCTCAGGCCAAGCATGTAGCATTCCTTGGCAAGTTCGAATTTCACTTGAGCTGGAAGAGAGCCAGGAAAATTCCGAAGCACTTGACCAAGGATCTGAATCGTTTTTAATGAAGAGTTCACCAAACGAACAGCTTCGCCAGACTCTTCAGAATCCTCTACAACCTCCTCACCCTCCCGTTCACGCTCCAGTTGATCCTTTGTCTTCAAGGATTCTTCTCTGGCTTCATCCGGATCTCGTTCCATAAGGACAAGCCCGGGTACATTAGGGTTCAGCTTTTCCAGGAATTCTACATCCCGTCTCATATCACAAGGGTCATGGCCTAAATAAATGGTTCCTGCGGTTTTGGCCATCTCTTCCAAGATCAGGGGGTCTTTTGAAAGGTAACAGAGGAAAATCAAAATATTCGCGTAATCTTCGCGATATACCTTTTCACACATTCCGGAAATCTGAGCGCGTACTTTGGTTTCGTGGGCAGTTCGACGAAGATTATCTCGCATGTAGCGCGCTATGAAGTAATAATACAAATATTTATATTTGAATGATAGAGCTCCTTTCCTTTTCACAATTATATTCGCCCGTTCGAAGTCACTTATAATCCGGTCAAGTGAGAAGCGCATTGCAAACTCACTGCAGTACTCCTGGTGCATCGCGGCAGTCTCTTGTTCTGCCAGCTCCATAACTTTGTGATTAAACATAGAGTAAGCAAGGTAAGAAAGATAGTTGTATCTGGTATCCATGCTAGGTCTCCGGGGCTGGCCCGAGAGAGCTTGGGTAATGAGCAATTCATAATAGTATCCCAAAGATCCCGAGGCTACGTCTAATGGTATTGTAGCTTCTCGAGTCTGCATTATGGTAAGGATTACGATCGGATGTGACGGAACAAGATTCCGCCCAAGAACCGTATCGACTATTTGCTCAGCATCCCGCATTTCATAAGTAAGCTCCGCCTCGCTAATGGTCTCCTCTTGTCCGAGTTCCAGCCATTTTCGGATAAGTCTTGCTCTGAGACGGTGTCCGAATTCCATTAGCTCACAGAACCTAAACGACAAAACCTGCCCTACTGATAATTGTTCAGTGAAGAGTTCCAGTTTAAGTGTCTGACTCCCGGAGATGACCACCACACCGTACAATTTCAGCGAAGCACCAAGGAGCGCGTCCTTACCTTTCGTATTCAAAGGAGATTCATCAAGGTCATCAATCAACAACACCTTTGCATTGCGCTTCAACGTTTGATACGCAGGTAGTTTCTCTTGCGGGTACTGAGTCTGAAAAGCAGCTTCGACAGCTGCGCTCAGCCTCTCCTCTGTTGTTGCCTTCAACAAACCACCCTGAAGCAAGACTGGAACGAGACCTTTCTTTTGAAAATCTCGGTAAAGAACCTTTAGTAAACAGGATTTCCCTGCACGATCAGGCCCAGTAATTACTAAGTAGCGATTGTTGCTCGCGTAGTCTATCAGCTTCTCACCCTCAATTATCAGATACGGTGTAGCTTTAGAATCTTTCTTGAAGGACAGCTCACGCACGTCGGAGTAGACGAAGATATCGTTAAGCCCCAGGACGCCGCAGATTGGGTGGGTGAACGTTGCCCCCGGATCGCTAAGAAAACCAGCGTATTCCTTTGTATTGGCGAATTCTTTCACATCGGTGGGGGACGTTTCTTTTTCACGGTTATACTCTGGAGCTTCTCTAGGAGTTTGTTTTACTACTTCCGGAGTATGAAGTTGCCAGGTGAATTGACCTGGCTTTGGACGCCGGTAGGTATTGTCTTCAACCCACATTCCACGGTCTTCTCGGTACTGTCGTAGGTAGGCAGTCGCAGTTCTTGCTTTAAAGTCGACCACAGTTATGTTGTAGCTGTTAAGGCCAACGCTTGTCGGATAAATCGCGCCTGCTGAGATTTGGCTACAGCGCATTGGTGAAGCCGAAAGTATCTCGAGACGTCTTGAGTGCGTATGACCATGTAATAGAAGATCACACCGGTTATCTAAGATATTGTTAATCGCTTGCTGGTGCCATTCTGGGAGAACAGCAATCGGGTGATGCACGATGGCAATTATGAAGTCAGTACCTTCTACGCAATTAACCGCTTCCTGAACCTGGCGTCGGCCCAGGAAAGGAGGATCTTCATCAAATGCCAAAATAGCGCTATTCAAACCGATAATCGAAACATGACTCGGCAGATCTTCACCAGGCAATCTACTGACGTAGAAGGGTTTCCGGTCGCTGAGTTTGGCATGCTGCGGAGCAAACTCAAGATACTGAGCTAGCGGTAGAAGAAGCTGTTCGGTGGCTGTTTGATCCCCTAGGTGCTTGGATAAAGCATTCTCATCCTTAGATGAAAGGAGCTGTTTCTTAAGTGTTTGGGCAACTACGGTAACTGCGGAGCGATCAACGTCATGATTGCCAGGAACGCAAAACCACCGATCCCAAGGAACCTCCGATGCCTGACTTAGCTTCTCCACGAATGCTTTGGCGATTTTGTACTCCTCAGCTTTGCCAGATAGGGCCAAATCTCCCGTTATAAAAACAAAATTGGGATGTAAGCCGGAGTGTTCTTTTAACTCAGTAACATCTCTTACCAAATCTTCCAGGACGGGCTCAGAATCCCAAGAATTTGCAGCTGACAAATGAAGGTCTGTTAAATGTATGTAGGTAAACACTTCAACGCCTTAGGATTGTAGATGATCATTCCACTCAGAAACATTCGAGAGATTTTTCCTAATTCGAATCTCTCAAGACGCAGTTCAGACTCACACATATTCCGAAAGCCACCTCCCAATGTTCCGACGCTTCAATCACAGATCGTTACAGTTTTTCATTTACGATAACGTCCTTATATCGGTTCGTTAGGACCTCTTATTGTTATTATACTTCTAGCATCTTGATGGAACAACGTTCACACAGTGGTGTCGAGATCAAATTCGAGGGCGCTCAGGGGCAGAGCTTGTTTTTGATATTCGGCGATGTCGGCAAATCCGTTGGATTAAGGCTTTCGGGCAGATGAACCTGGTTTACGAGACTTAGATGCGGATAGCTTGCGGACTCTTCGGGAATCTACAACACGCTCCCCAGGAAAAGCAGGACGGCCACCGCCGTCGTGACGAACGGACAGATCTTGATCGGCACGATGGGGGTTCGCGCTCCGGTGAGTGCCATCAATCCGCCCATGACCAAAAGCATGATGCCCCCTACGTGACCCCTAGATCTTAGCTATGCTATTCGATGCTTAGCTTAGGGAGCTTGGCCTTCATCACCTCAATCATGCAAGAGGAGCCTTCGCACGCCATGTTGATAACGAGCTTAACGTAACCAGAAGCCCTCATATTGAAGAACTTCCCAACCTCCTTCACGAGCCCTTTATGATTAAAGTGTAGGAGAACTCCCTCGTAATCTTGTGCCTCGATTAGTCGGTCAGCCTGAGTCTTTGCTTTCTCGTAGAGCTTGCGAAGATCGAGGAAGTTGGCATGAGTCCTGTATCTTTCCTCCAGCTCCTCGAAGCTTGCAGCTCGTCCATTGAACTTACCGAGGTGCCGAGAGACCGCGTGAACTGTCACTTGCAGGGCGTGCCGATCCTTCTGATTTTCGAATACCTGAAGAACGAACTCCTTGATCTTGTTAATCAGTGTTCTAGCATCCGGGGTGCAGAGTCGCCCAGAGACTTCCTGTAGAACGGATTCCAATAGAAACAGATTTTCTACTTCTGCGACATCCAGGACCTGAACACCGCTTTGCCGTAAAGATTCGATCTCAGGTTCGGTACGGTAATCTCTATCGATGATTCCAACTGCTTGCAAGTAGTGTAGGAGAGAAAGGGATTTGAAGGACTTAACGGCCTCAATCACTTTTTCGCTGCTCCCCAAAGGGACAACAAGAAAGTCCGGGTAGGCCAGTTTGTACACTTCCACATCCAGGCTTTCTTGCTCGCCCTCGATGAATAAGACGGGGCTCCGGCTTCCCAGGATCTTCAGGTAGATGTCCTCTGGAACTCCTTTATCCTCTGGTACTTCATACCAATCCCAAGATTCTCCGTCATAGTCCTTTAGACATATTTTTGCTGCGTTCTTGCGTGAAACAGCGAAGTCAATATCTTGGGTTAGATAGACGAACAGACAATCCTGCCGCTTTGCTTCGATTAAATCCCAAAGCTTATCTACTAAAGATTTATGTAAATGCATTTCAGGTTCATCGATTACTATAATGGCGTTTTCTGGTGCACAGAGACATTCCCCGACGAGATAAAAAACCACTCGCTCCCCATCACTCATCTCGGAGGCGTTATAGACCTTTTCGGGGGCATCATGAGGGGCTGTCTCAATGCATCCAGCCTTCTTGATCAAGCGGCGGTGTGGAAGGACCTCTTCCCAGATCTTCTTAATCCTGTCTAGCTTAGTTATAGGCAAGATTACCTCGCCAGCCGAATCTTTGAACTTAAGAGATTCCTCGAACTCCTCTGTATGAAGAAGGACCATGAGCTGCTCAAAGTCATTTAGCAGGTGCGTGGGCGGGTGGTTTCCCCAACGAAGGTGTGTTTTCCCCTGTTTTCGGAGCCACTCTAAGTTTTGTTCGCTACCGCCATAGAAGAACTGTTGTTGGGCCTTATTGAGAGACCAAGAGTGGACCTCAGAGGGCATGTTGAGCGATTTCTGGGCTGAAACACGATGCACTCTCTCTGGGTCTCTTTCCTCAATCCAGCACCCAAGCCGGGTTTTCCCGCTGCCATTAGCCCCAATAATAACAATCTGCCCCTCGGTGATGATGCTTACCTTGTTAGGATCTGATCTTGACGGAGGCATTGAGAATTCCATTATGTTGCTCACTCCTATTCTTGAAGTCGACGTCCCTCCTATGGGGTCGGCTTTTGTTAGCGATGTCAACCATGCCTATCACTGTAATGGCCTACCGTTGGAGTTTGTACGCTATTAGGGGACCTCAGTCAAGTAGAATGTGCACTTGACAAGAACCACGAGGATATTCTCCATCTACAAATCTCTGGTACTCTCCTCCTCGATCTTCTCCACAACGATCGTGCACTCGGTCACAAGTGCCGCGATGGCACCGATGGCGGCCAGTGTCGGCAAAAGCACAGCACCGACCACACCGAATGTCAGTGGAATCTCGATCAGGGTCTTGCCCTCCTTGTTCTTGATGGTGACGCGGCGGATGTTTCCCTGACGAACCAGCCTTTTTGACCGTGGAGACAATTTCGGGGATATAATAGCGATTTCTTATGTAGCTTCCGCTCTGGAAATCATTTCTTCAATAGGTATGCCCGTGGGTTGATCCAGATGATCCAAGAGGTTCTTGATACAGTGTCTTTAGGTGGATGAGAAGAGCATTTTATCCGTTCCCTGCTCGTTAGAGATTGATGGATGTTCTCAAACAGTACTGGTGATCCACAATGGGTGTCAATCCTCTTCACCGCTTGGTTGGCAGCGTTTGAGTTCCCCGTCAGCGATTGCGCGGCATTCTGCGTTAATACGCTTCGATTTCTGCGCTCCTTCTAGGATCCTGATAATCAATTTTAGATCTGCGGTTTCAGCAAACACTATGCAATCAGGTTGGCTCTTGTGGGCCTTCTCTATACTTGCCACTGGAACGTTGCGAGCTCTCAGGTAGTTGATAACACTCTCATGTTTGACCGCTGGATGGTCGCCTGGCTGGAGCACACAGCAATCCTCACTTCCAGCCCGATAAGTGGTCATATTGACAATCACGGCCAGACCATGATTGCTGTCTGGATCACTGATAACAAACCACAGGTGCCTCCCCCTTGGATCATCCGGGGAGCCTCCCCAGAAGGTGGTGCCCAGCTTGATCATGCGTTAGCACTCCAGCAGATTGAACACGAAATTGTCCGCTTCGATCTCAGAGGCAATCTCCTCTGCCTCGTTCTCTCTCCCGACTGCCTTCAGAATGTCCTTGTAGGATATCGGAATGCTGCCTCCATCTGGATTTTGCCATTCTGGGAACTTATGAGTAAGATCTCTGAGGTGCCACCGGCTCATCAGGCCATACTCGTCGAAGATCTCCCTCAGTAGCTCGATCTCCGCTTCTGAGAGACGATCATACTTGGGAATCGAAGTAAGGACTACGTCATAATCCACTCTCTCAATGAAGTCGCACCAGTATGTCGACTCTGAGAACATTGGATCGTCCGTGATAAGATTCTGAATTCGGCTCACAACTGGACCATGTGGAAGCGAATAGTAGGAGTCTCCAGTTAGCGGTTGTCCCCATCTCCGGAGGGCCTCTCTGTCAGCGATGTAGAGTAGCTTGATAAGCTTGAGATACTTCATCCTCCCGTTCGTTCTCTCGAGTAGCCAAGCAGCCATCTGTGTGGATTTCTGCTCATCAAGACATGTGATCACCGTCGTCACCTCCTTCTCTAATCCCATATTAGGTTTTTCGCAAGAATGTGCAAGCTCGCCATGAAATTCTGGGGGCATAAATCGCAACGCGAGTTCACCAGCACGCACAAATCCTTGGAATCACATCTTGCCTCTTGATCTCCTTGGTCAATAGGATTCATCTTACAGTGTAGCGGCAATCTCCAGTCATCCCTAGCAACGCCGTCTGTCAAAACGCTCAATCCGAGTCATCGTCCTTTTCGATCTTCTCCACGACGATGGTGCACTCGGTTACAAGTGCTGCGATGGCGCCGATGGCAGCCAGTGTCGGCAAAAGCACGGCACCGACCACACCGAGTGTGAGTGGGATCTCGACCAGGGTCTTGCCCTCCTTATTCTTGATGGTGACGCGGCGGATGTTCCCCTGCCGCACCAACTCCTTGACCGTAGAGACCAGTTTCTCGCCGGTGATGGCGAACTCCTCTTTGCGAACCTTCTCCTCGTTCATGCAACTCCTTTTTTTCGCTTCTTGCTTTCGGATACTAACCTGCAGTGGGTAGACTTGGCAAGAAAGGAACACAATCTGCTCATCTGGGTCCCCTTGT
>CAYOFL010000126.1:0-8070 GCA_964403165.1 uncultured Ignavibacteria bacterium | reverse complement strand
AGTTGCGCCGGACTGTGGGGCCGAAACCCCGTCTTCGGTCGTAGAGGTTAGCACACCAGATGGTTTGGCGTCACGCTGGCCGATTTCTCGTCCATCCCCAGCCAACTACCTGGCATGCGGCATAACATTGTTTATATGTATCCGTAAACATCCCAAACACCGTTTCAAGTGCCGTATAACACGCCTGCGAAATTCGTATGAATGCTTCGCAAATGCATAGTTTCGGTCTTAACCATTGGATATATTGATCGTAACCCGATTTCTCGCAAAATCGATTCTGTTTATATGACACATTATAATCATTCATGTAACCTTGTCAAGAATTTTTAGTGTGTAGGTCAGGAGCCCCGTGTTCCTAACACTCTCATTTGTCAGGTACTCAGGGCACCTGACCTACGGAACTGTCCCTACGATTTTTGTGTCCAGTAAAAAAAGGGTGGAGCTAAAGCTCCACCCCTACGTATTTATCATAAAAGTATCTCATCCTCGACCATAATTTCCGACACAAGTTTTTTTGTGTCCACCTATCAGCCTAACAAGCTGTTCTGCCATACCCTTTATTTCAATATCCGGATTCTTCATAAGTGCAGGTGCATTAATTTTGATTTTATCCTTTGGGACATTAAGTCGATAGCAACCCAAACGATTGTTTTCTATAAAAGTCTGCCCGGGATCCAAATTGGGCTTTATCTGCTTTTTCAACCTGTGCAGGTATCTGGTCTGGTTTTCTCCCGGCTCGAAATCGTTTTTATGTATCCATCCTTCTTCATTTTTAAAAGCCGCCCAGGCTAACTTTACCAGGTAGTTAAAGCTTTTGGCGGGGAGAATTACCTTTTTTCCATTTACCAGAATCAGAAATTTATCCTTCACCGGCGTGCCATCGATCACCAAACTTATGTTTTCACTTAGTGGTGTCAAAAACTTACGTCTAAAGCTTTTTTTAAAATCGCAAAAGCCCCGCGAAGCGTCCAGACGGACGCCCGTCTGGGCGGGATCCATAGGACAAACTTTTGCACTCCCTGTAACCCCCTCTTTTGTGCCCTTTGATCTTTCCTCTATTTTTTCCTTTCCCGCCTTCGACGGGATCTCCGATAATCTCTGCGCCAATTGTCGGGGAATTACCTGTTCCAACTCTTCGAGCTTTGCCTCTTTGATTTTCCTTAAACTGCAAAAGCCTTCTCTTACCAGCCTCCAGATATAATCCCTTCCCAGACCAGGCACCCTTAAACGAGCTAATTTAATACCCACATCATCCACCCCGAAGTTCACTTTTAAAGAAAGTCTTTTTAGGAAATGGACTAATTTCTTATCTGAATTCAAAACTCTGGCTATTCCACTGGCAGAGTCTAAAAGCCAGCTTACCCTTTTGGCGATCTGTTCAATCTGTCCGGAACGACAAAAATACTTACTTTCCAGATCCAGGGTAGTCCGGCAGGTTATCCATTCACAAAGAAGAAAGCATAGCTTCACCAATCTAGTCTCCCTGGGAGAAAAACTGATCTTTCTCTCCAGTGAGTTTTTGATCTCTTCCTCAGGTGGGATGGCGCTTTTATATCTTTCATTCAAGGCATTCTCATACACCCGGTTTTGTTGTTCTGAGAAGTTCACATTTATGTAAATTTCCTCTCCATCTTTTGTATTCAGAGCAGAATAAAACCAACTGAAAGGATCGAGATCTGATGGTTCTTCCAGCTTTTTCTTTAAGGAGAGTCCGGTGCTGATGGAGATGCCCTTGAAGGCACATAAACTGCCCAATCTGGAAGGAGAGTATGTTTCTCCATTTTTTAGAAGAATTTTTTCCCCGATAAGTTCTTTGAGTTTTTCCTTCAGCTCATCTTCGTTCTGGGCTATCAATTTCCCACCCAGGCTGGAATTTATTGCCTGTTTCAGGTGAGATAAACTTTTCCCTGCACCAGAGGTAACCAGATCCAAAATCACATCACCTAATTCTTTTTTGGAAAGTTGCGAACTTAGCTTTTCTTCCTGCCCTTCGATATATCCCTCCCACAGGGCATCGAACTGAAATTTGTTCTGAGCAATTATTATGGATCTGCCAAAATCTTTTTGCAGACCAAATCTCCCCGCCCTTCCCGACATATTTTCATACTCACTCCAGCTTATGGGCAACATCACTGCTTTGTTAGAATACTCTCCCTTCTCGAACTTCTGCGTTTCTATGAATACGGTCTTGGCAGGAAGATTTATCCCCAAGGAGAGAGTGGTGGTGGAAAAGATCGCCCTGATTTCTCCTGTCAGATAGAAATGCTCTATTACCTTCCTTTCATCAAACGTCAAATCCGCATTGTGGAAAGCCACCCCTCCTTGTAAGCAAAAAATTAGCTTCTCCTTGAGTGTGGTATTCTCCAGCCCGGATAAAGCTTCAATTGCATTCAAACCTAGATGGGGTCTTGTCCCCTCTGAGAAAAGAAGAGCACAATCTTCGCAGTTCTTTTTGCTTTTCAAAAACACCAGAACCTGTTCTCCATCTTCAAGCAACTTCTCCATATTGGAGAAAAGAATTTGGTGCGACTCCTCTGAATCCAGTTCTACTAATTGGCAAGTTCCCTCTTCACCGGAGTTATATTTCCTAAAGTGAAATTTCCCTTCAAGAAGCACTCCCTGCAAAAGCTCTACCGGTCTGGATTTTTCGAAAAGAAGCCCGCAACCCAACCATGATGCCAGCTGGTCTACATCCAAGAGTACTGCAGACAGCCCCAAAATCTGGGGAGTATATTTTGAGCTTCTGATCTTGGTTAAAGCCAGCTCCAGTATGGCACCGCGGGAGGGATCAGCGATCATCTGAAGCTCATCTGTCACGATGAGATTGATCAGACTCAGAATGTCTAAATTTTTGATCAGAAGCTGATTGAATTTTTCATAGATCATGATAGCCAGATCAAAATTTCCCTTCTCTACTTTTCTATCATCCTCCTGCCGATCCCTGGTGGAGATAGCCACCTTAATGCCCAGTGGGGCATATTTCTGGCAGAAGTCAGAATATTTTTCCTCGGCAATGGCTTTCAAGGGAACTAAGAAGATCACCTTTTTTCTTTTAAACAGATTTGCCACCGCCGCCATCTCCCCGCAGAAAGTTTTGCCGGAGGAGGTGGGAGCAGAGATAATCAGACTCTGATTGTTCAGAAGATTATGCTTGGTTACCGCGTTAGCCTGCAAAGGTAGGAGGCTCTCCCCCTGGATTTTGCTCCAGCTTTCGATTACCGATTCCGGAATGCCATATCTTAAAAGCTTGTCAATTTTCATTTCAACCTCCGCGTTTTTTCGGTTCACAGCTCACAGTTCATAGTTAAAAGCTTTACCATGAACCATTGCCAGTTGCAATATACTGCACATTTGTGCAGATGTCAAGCAAAAAAGAAGATTTTTTCAAGAATTTTTCATTTTGGTCTTCCAATTTACCTGCTCATGGAAAGCCCAATGATGGTCACTAACTATTTAATTTGACAAATTCGCTTTGGAGTGCGGAAGCGAAGTCGAAGATCCCGCTTCGCGGGGCTTCCGCAGCGTCCCGCCAAAGGCGGGGCGCACTCCTTTTCTTACTCTCCCAGACGGGTCTCCGTTTTCCGAATCGCCAAGATAATTAGTTGATAACCATTAGCCTGCGCAGGTGGGTATCCAACTTTAAAGTTTATCCCTTAGAGATATTGGTAAAGCCAGAACCTAACTTAAGTTAGGTTCTGGCTTTATCACGTTCCGGCTCATTTATACCCAAACGATTTAAGTCCACCCTTTCAATCTTTTTGTTGACTTTGCGTGATCCACCCTCTATATTCACTGATAATTATTAAACAAATATCTTAAGGACTTGTGAATATGGACTCAAAAGTTACCGTTCCTTCAGAACCCCAGGTTACACTCCAATTAGCCAAAGAGCACGGGCTTACTTCAGAAGAATATGACATGATTGTCAAGATTTTGGGAGGGAGGACGCCTACCTATACGGAATTAGGAATCTTTTCGGTGATGTGGTCCGAACATTGCAGCTACAAAAATTCCATTAAGGTTTTAAAGACCTTTCCCAGAGAGGGAGAACATCTTTTAGCCAAAGCTGGCGAAGAAAATGCAGGTGCCGTTGATATAGGAGGCGGGCTTGCTGTTGTCTTCAAAATCGAGAGCCATAATCACCCCAGTGCAGTGGAGCCCTATCAGGGAGCGGCGACCGGGGTGGGGGGGATCATGCGGGACATCTTCACCATGGGTGCCCGTCCCATAGCCTGCTTGGACTCTCTTCGTTTCGGCGAGCTCTCATCGCCAAGGGTAAGGTATCTATTTGATGGTGTGGTGAGGGGAATTGGTGATTACGGAAATTGCTTTGGTGTCCCCACTGTAGCAGGGGAGGTTTACTTCGAGGAATCCTATACCGGAAATCCCCTGGTCAACGCCATGTGTATAGGTATAGTGAAAATCGACCAGATGGCAAGGGCAAGCGCAAAGGGAAAAGATAATCCGGTCCTGCTGGTGGGAGCTTCCACCGGACGAGACGGAATACATGGGGTTACCTTTGCCTCAGAGGAGATCTCGGAAAAATCAGAGGAGCGGCGACCCTCAGTTCAGATCGGCGATCCCTTTATGGAGAAGCTTCTTATGGAGGCGTCTTTGGAGATAATCAGGGAAGATCTGATCGTGGGCATTCAAGATTTGGGAGGGGCGGGCCTCTCGTGCTCCACCTGCGAGACTGCCGCCAGAGGAAAAAGCGGGATAGAGATTGACGTCTCATTGGTGCCGGTAAGAGAGGAGAATATGATTCCTTATGAGATGATGCTCTCAGAATCACAGGAGAGGATGCTGGTTATCGCCAAATCTGGCTGTGAGAAGAGAGTGCAGGAGATCTTCACCAAATGGGGACTGAACTCGGTGATCATCGGCAAGGTTACGGATGATAAGATGCTAAGGGTGAAAAACAAAGGTGAGGTGGTGGCAGAAATTCCGGCTTCTTCTTTGGCGTTGGGAGGCGGAACTCCGGTGTATACCAGAGAGAGAAAAAAACCTGAGCATCTAAAAGAAGCGAATAAGCTCAATTTGGCTGAATTGGAAGTGCCGAAAGATTTCAATCAGACTCTTCTGCAACTTTTAGGTTCTCCCAACATCGCCAGCAAAAGATGGGTGTATGAACAATACGATACACAGGTGAGAACCGCCACGGTGGTGGGACCTGGATCGGATGCGGCAGTTTTGCGGGTGCGGAAAACTGAGTGTGCCATTGCTACCACCACGGATTGCAACGGTCGCTACTGTTATCTGAATCCCCGCATGGGAGGCAGAATCGCCGTGGCGGAGGCGGCTCGAAATGTGGTCTGCTCCGGGGCAAAGCCCCTGGCTATAACCAATTGTTTGAATTTTGGCGATCCGTACGACCCTGAGGTCTTCTGGACTTTTGCCGAGTGCGTGGCCGGGATGGGCGAAGCCTGTCGCACCTTCGAAACCCCAGTGACAGGCGGGAATGTTAGCTTTTACAATGAAGACCCACAGAGAATCGTATATCCCACTCCCGTGGTGGGAATGATCGGACTGATAGAGGACTTAAAACATATCACCACCATGTGCTTTAAACAGGAGAATGACTTAATTGTTCTTCTGGGAGAAAATATGGAAGAATTGGGAGCAAGCGAATACCTGAAAGTGATACATAACCAGGTGAGAGGAAACACGCCGGAATTGAATTTGGAGGAAGAGAAGAAAGTTCAGGATGCCTGTCTGGCGATGATTAAAGCCGGGATAGTGAAATCAGCACATGATTGTTCTGAGGGGGGCGTAGCGGTGGCTTTGGCTGAATGCTGTGTCTCTTCTCCTGACCTCTTGGGTGCAAGGATAACGCTTGACCAGAAGATAAGAGCTGATGCCTTGCTTTTTGGAGAGTCACAATCCAGAATTATAATTACGCTAAGTGAAAAGAATTTGACGGAGATGGAAAGGATCGTTGAAGATTATCAGGTTCCCTATTCTGTGATCGGAAAAGTGGATGGACACTCTTTAAACATAGAAGGAATGATAGATCTGCCGGTAAAAAAGTTGGTAGATATATACGAGTTCGCCATTCAGCGAATAATGGAAAAAGAACTTGAAGTTGCTTAATCTGGCTAAAAATTGAAGTAGAAACTGGAATTTAGCGATCCTTTGAATGGTATAAAGAGTGAAGAGATGGTTCTTCATAAATTTTACCTTGACAGAGAAGGGTGCAAAAATTAAATTAACTGCATGAGAAGAATCAAAAACAGGAAAAGGAGGTGAGAAAGGATAATGAAAAAAACCATCCCGATACTTATTCTGGTAATTGTGGCATCTTTCCTCATCTTCAGCTTCGCTATTTCCCAGCAAGAGAAAGGCACAAGCGAGGCTGATACCGCAAAAAAGGAGATAGCGACACAAGACACAACCGCAAAACAAGACACAACCGCAGAACAGGACACAACCGCAAAACAGGACACAACCGCAAAACAGGACACAATCAAGGTGGTGGTTCACAAGTATATTGGGAATACCAAATGTAAGATGTGCCACAACAGCGTGAAAAAAGGCAAGATACACGACATCTGGGCCGGTACAAAACACGCCACAGCATACGCTACCCTGGCCAATGAGGAGTCAAAGAAGATAGCCAAGGAGAAGGGCATTAAGGATGCGCAGAAAGATGAAAAGTGCCTCAAATGTCATGTTGCCGGATATGGACAGCCAAGCGGTGATAAATACTCCGTGGAGGAGGGTGTGGGCTGTGAAGCCTGTCATGGTCCAGGAGAGCATTACTGGTCCATGAAGGTGATGAAAGATAAGAAGCTGGCTTTGGAGAAAGGTTTGGTTGAGCCGGACGAAAAGCTTTGCGCCACGTGTCACAACGAAGAAAGTCCTACCTACGTGAAATTAAAATTCGAAGAAGCATACAAAAAGATTGAGCATCATCCGCCAGCTGAGAAAAAGTAGGGCTGTATCATAGATTTAATCTGAAAAAACCCCTGCAAAAAGCAGGGGTTTTCTTTTTGTTTATTAAAAGGGTGTAGGTCGCTTTTTCTGAAAAAGGTTTGGAAAGTAGAAGTTGGAGTGTCCCGCCCAGACGGGCTCAGACGAGCCCCGGCACCCGTACGGGTGGGCGTCTGGGGTCGTCCGTCTGGACGCTTTAGCGGGATTAGAAAAACTTCCCTATTTTTCAGAAGCAAAAAGGTCAAGCTAAATGGTTTGTTGAAAAAGCCACACTTCGGGGCGGGATATGCGTATGCATTCATACGAAAATTCCCGCCCCTATGGGCAACAATGGCTTATCACTCATAGGGCAGGGTTCATCCTGAAGGGCATTTAGCCCTGCCAAGAGAGTTTTTCAACATTCCCTAAAGCTTGACACTCCAGGACAAGAAGTTTTAGAAAATAGTTGACAGTTGATTTTGTTTCCTTAAATTCAAGGGAAAATGCTTCAACACTTTTTTCTTTAGATAAAGGAAATTTATGAATTCTACCAAAAGCCCGTTTTTAATCAGGAAATTCAAGTTATTGTTATTGAGCTCTCTTTGTTTTGTTCTACTTTTAATTGGCGTATCCCTTTCCCAATACCAAGCTGAAGGAGAAATACCTTTTGAGTATCCGGTTCAAATCCCAAAGGTGGATTTAAAAACTCAGAAATTTCTTGAAAGAGTGCCACCCGATTCTGTTGTGGCGGTGTGGGTGTTTTTTACCGGCAAGGGGATAAAATCTTTAGGTGAGTATAAGACAGCCTTAGATGAATGCGTCTATCAACTCTCTGAAAGATCAATAAAAAGAAGGATGCGAAGAGGACAAACGCCTGTGGTCGATTTTACTGATATTCCGGTAAAGAAAGAATATATAGGTGAGTTGGAAAATCTGGATACAAAGATAAGAGTGGTTTCGAAGTGGTTGAATGCGGCTTCGGTCTTGGCAAGTAAACAACAGATTGAGAAGGTAAAAAGTCTTTCATTTGTCCGGGCGATAAAAAAGGTAACAACTTTCACTCGAAGAAAACCTGGGGTGGAAGAGAAGCAATTAAAGAAGTCGGGCAATGTAGGGGCAATTCATGAATTGCCCCTACAATTGGGCTATGGTGAATCATAC
>CAYOFL010000125.1:0-8283 GCA_964403165.1 uncultured Ignavibacteria bacterium | reverse complement strand
TAGAAATAAGAATTTTTCCGTCCCCTTGAAAACAAATAATCTCAAAAATCATTTGAGCTGAAAGGAGGTGAACTATGACTGGATGGTTGAAGACTTTTTTCAGGGGAAGTCTGCTTCTCGGGTTAATGTGACTGGCCTTGGAAATTGGTCATTTGCATTCTGCCGCATGCCGGTTTTTGGATGGGGGGTAAGTGCACCGATGTCTATACTAAAGTGCAAAGGGGAAAAACACAAAAGGTAAATTGGTTATGCTCCATTAGAAAACATCCACCATATTGTTGATATGACGTCAATTTAGGGTTATAACGCAACAATGAGGTTATTAACCATCATACACCATTAGGCAAAAGAAAGGAAGTAACAGATGAAAAAGCTTACCACAGTGTTGTTCCTGGGAATTTTGGTCTTGATGGTTGGGTGTTCAAAAAAGAAATCTACTACTCCTGAGGAAGTGGGGGATTACACTCTTCAGGCATCAGAGACCATTGGTTCGGAGGGAGGGGATCTTACCGTTGATGACTTTTCCCTGACGGTTCCGCCGGGTTCGTTTGCCTCAGATGTAGAGCTGAAGCTATACGCTTCTTCAGAAGATCGCCCGTTTGGTGACAACGGTGTATCCAGAACATTTCGGCTTGAAGGGTTCCCGGATGAATACTCCCAGCCTTTGGAAGTGCGCATTAAATACGAGGGCACGCTTTCCGAAGAGAGCTTTATAACCATTGGGGAGGAAGTTTTCATATCCAGCACAGATTCAGTAAAAACCACATATGATTTATTTGCTGCAACAGACTCCTCTGACTACCTTATCTGTGCGTTACCCGTTCCAGAAGAGAGTCCAACATTAGGAAAAAACCTTAATACCTCAGCAAAAGTAAGTTCGGGCGGAGGTTTTCTAAGTTTTTTAGGTATAACCAGTTATTCAAGATATACGAGTGGAGGGGGGCATTTCCAAATCAGATACCCAGCCGGATCGGTTCTACCTTCAGATATGACAGCATTGGGTCAATATCTTGAAGAAGCTTACACGAAATTTCAGAACATGGGATTCAGTTATGGCGATAGAACAAGTTGGCCGGTGGAAGTTGTAGTTAAGGACCTTGGTCCTGAAGCTTATGGCTATCATTGCCCCTCAATATTGGGTGACAATCACGCATATCTGAAATTCAATAAAGATAAGCTAAGCGAGCTATCTGAAATCCGGGTGACAGCCGGTCACGAGTTTTTCCATTTAGTTCAGTATCTATACGACTCGCGAAATCGTTATTCCAAAGCTAAATTTGAGCCAACTCATCAGTGGCTGAATGAGGCGTGCGCGGTATGGTCCGAAGAGAAATTTTCTGACCAGTCGAATTATGTTTCCCCTGTTCGTGCAGGCCATGAGATGGCACCATTTAATGGCATGCAGGCAGGTGCACAAACTGAGGCAAGCTATCATGGTTATGGTATGTCAGTCTTTATTAAGTATCTTGTAAAGGAATATGGTGAGGGAATTCTTGTCAGCATTTACCAAAATATCGGAAAGGGGTATCATCCTGTCCAGGCAATAAATGCCAGCATTGGCCATCAGTTGGTTCTTCGGTGGGAGTCTTTTCTCCGTGAATATGTTCTTGGTAATATATATAATGTTGACCCATCTATTTTTACCAGCAACAGATCGGGGCTATTCAGGATTCAGTCAGATTCTGATACTTTAGAAACATTTACCGCATCTTATCCGGATTTATCTGCAAAACTATTTATGATTAGACTGGATTACCCCGATATAGATGAAAGTGCAGTAATAGATTTCAAAGTTGATAAAAGCCTTAGCAATATAACTGTATTCAAATTTAAATTCGGTTCTCCCACAGAATACCTGGCTTATTCTGCCACTGGTAGTGTGACAATTCCCGATGTGAAAGCCCTCACCGATGAAGATTGGCATCTATTTGTTATGGTTACCAATCTCGATTTCACCGAGCCATACACTAATTCAAAAGATATCAGTCTGGAAGTTAAAGTGACCCCCAAAAGACAATTCACCCACTGTTACATTTATCTGCATATTTATGGTTACTGGAAAAGAGAATCTCCCGGTTATCTCGATTCTTCTGAAGGTAACACGGACTTCATGATTTGGAATCCCTCCATAATGGAAAGCCATGATTTTTCAGAAAATACTTTTACTGCAACTTGGGAGGATTGGGAATATGCTGACCGCCTGCGATCAGGAAATATCACGGTTACACTTAATGGCTCAGGTGATGCTGTAATATATTTTTGCGCCACGCAAGAAGAAAAATATCAGGATTACGATAGAGTAGACAGTGTGAGTATCAGCGGAACCAACATCCCTGTAATAGAACACCCTTCCGAGAACTGTTGGATTTATGGAGTTGAAGGAGTGGAAACATGTAACTATATTTCCTCAGTTGAACATTCAGTGCGTTATTTAAGCGAAAAGACACTAATAAACTACGACTGCAACGCTGAGAGTTATGTAGAAATTGAATTGTACTGAATAGGATCGTGAATCTCGCTCCCTGTTGGTGTTCCCCGACGGGTGGCCCGGTCTGCTCGTCAGACCGGGTTTATCCTACTTCTTCCCTCCCTTGACGGGAGGGAATGAAAGGGAGGGTGAGTTGAATCGTTCGTTCTACGTCACTTTCTTGTTCGGCCAAGTCTTGCCCAGCGGGTGTGACCTGACAGCGCGTAGGTCCGAAATGTCCCCATGTGGGGACTTTCGGACACGAAACGTCGGATAGTCCCCCGTACGGGGGATATATCCAACCTACAACTATCAGCCATATCCAACCTGCTTCCGTCGGCCGTCCGCAGCACCGTGCTGGACATGTACCTTGACGACGGCTATGCGGTTGCGGTGATGGCCAATTACGACGGCGCAGCAGGGACCGGTGGCGCGGAAAATCGAAGAGCTTCTTGCGCGCTGACACAGCCCCGAGAGAACAATCCTGCGTTTCTCACGGACGAGGTGTCCGTCACCAACAGGGGATACTGGTATTTCTGACCTCACTGGTGATTGTTTTTAAATTTTTCCCAGCCATCATGGGTCGCTCTAAAAAGGATTGTCCGCCTCCCACAAGGGGACTTTCTGTGCATGCATCATATATTCATCTCCCATAAATGGTGGAGCTATCCTTTTCACCGTTAAAGTTATGGTTAGAAGCTCACCATCAATGGAATTGCCGATATTAGTGGTGCCAGGTGCTCGGACGGACGGGATGGGTGGCCCGGCCCACCCGCCTCGGGCGGGCCTGTTAATCAGGCCGGGTCTATCATACGTGTCATGTCAGGTCCTAGACCTGACACATCTGTCAGGAGTAGCTCCTAACAGAATAAGAAAATCGCTGCCGTTTTGCTTGACTCTTTTGCATTTCAGATATACACTATAAGTCGTAACGTTCTTGACTAATAGGGAAGGTTTATCTTGTGACGGAGAAAACTCTGTTCCCTTTTACCGAAGGGAAAAGGCAGAAGGTAAGAGCTAAAAGGAAAAAGTGATGACAGAGCACAAGTGCACAAGAAAAACGTGGTAGTGAGGATAGAAACGATGCTGACTAAGGTTCGTAAAAAATTCTTGAGCACAGTTGTCCACAAAAACGCTGTGCCAATTTATGTATTTATTATTTCTCTATCAGTCAGGCTGATATATCTCATCGAGCTACATAACAAAAGCCCGTTTTCCAGCTATCTTTATCTTGATGCCTTTCGATACAATAGTTGGGCACAGAGTATTGCGTTCGGGGTAAAACACGTAATTGAGCCTACCTTTCGTGCGCCACTCTATCCTGTATTTCTCGCAGTGATTTATAAAATTTTTGGACATGATCTATTCGCTGCAAGACTTATGCAGATGCTTATAAGTGCGTTAATTTGTGTAATGATTTATTTTATTGCATTGAAAATATTTAATAAAAGGATTGCAATCATAAGTTCGCTCCTCGGTGCATTTTACGGACCATTCTTCTACTGGGCGGGCGAGATTTTAATTGTAACTCTCATTGTTTTCCTTGACCTTGTAATGTTACTTATCCTGCTTTATGCATTTGATAAGCCCAAAAAATTATACTGGTTGCTTGGTGGTGTGGTATTGGGTTTATCCAGTATTGCACGCCCGAGTGTGCTAATTTTCATCCCATGGGTTATCGCCCTTATTTTCTTGATGAATCGGTTTAAAGAAGCCAGTATAATCAAGAAATTACGATTTGTTTATATGTTATGTTTTTTGACAGGGATTTTTGTGGTGATTTTACCAGTGACCATAAGGAATTATACTGTTGCCAAAGATTTTGTATTGATATCTTCACAAGGGGGGATAAATTTTTATATGGGTAACAATCCGTACGCAGATGGTAAGACAGCACAGCCACCAGGAAGAGTTGAAGCACACGGCGAATTCCTCGATGATGCCTGGTTAGTATCTGTGAAGTTTGCAGAAGAAACTGCTGGTGAAAGTTTAAGGCCTTCACAGGTATCACGGTTCTGGTATCTGGAAGGACTGAAGTTCATCATCGAAAATCCTTGGGAATGGTTTAGACTCATGTGCAAAAAATTTACATACTTCTGGACAGGTGTCGAAATTACAAACAACGAAGATGTGTATTATTTTACACGATTTTCGAACATGCTCAGATTGCTTTTGTGGCACAAAGGATTAGCGTTCCCATTCGGCATAATTTGTCCCCTTGCACTGGTCGGCACCATAATCTCGCGCAAGTTTTGGCGTAAACTCTTACTGCTTTATGGATTCATATTCTTCTACATGGTTTCGGTTATGCTCTTTTTTGTATGCGCAAGGTACAGGTTGCCTGTTATACCGATTCTCTTAATATTTGCTGGCTATACCATAAATTATTGGGTTGAAAAATTAAAGTTACGCGAATATAAGTTGTTTGTCTACTGTTTTGCATTCACAGTTTTAGCCGGTACACTGATCAATATTGATGTAGATGGAGTAGTTAATCGAAGTCGTGCGCGGGCACATCTCTACGGGGGCAATGCATATGAAGCACTTGGGAATTACAAACTGGCTATTGGAGAATATCATAAAGCAATTGAATTTGTACCAGAACATCTTCAGGCCTATCATGGACTTGGTATTGCGTATAGCAAAATGTGCGAATACAACTTAGCGGAGCAGATGTTCAAAAAAGTGCTCGGAATCGACCCTTACTGCGCACGTGCACATTTCAATCTTGGCTCAGTTTACATTGCAAAAAGTAAATACAATGAAGCAGTAAACCAATATGAGGCTGCGCTTGAAATTGACCCAAATTATGAACTTGCTGCATATTGGGCGGCGGTGGTTTATGAGAGATTAAACCAGTGGGATGAAGCGCTCAAAAAATGGGAGAAAGTTTTGCAAATCAATCCACACAATGAGCAGGCTAAATCAAAGATAAAAGAACTAAAACAGAAGGTCGAGAGGCCCATCAAATAACGGGAGTTACGAGACGAGTTTAGAACTTTTCTCACAAGCGAATCTTTAGATTCTTCCTTTTTTGTAGATATTGGAAAGGTGGTTGCTCAGATTCAGATTTAGGAAACAACATCCCAACCAGACAAGTCAGGATCAAACCGCAACAGAACAGGAGGGAAGCCCACAACTGGCTTAACTGAAACTAATTGTGGCGGGATTTCATTCCCGCCACATAAAAGTCCCGAGGCCAAGGGAGGCCTCGGAAAGACCAACGATATATTTTAGAATTTTGGTTTCTCTAAACTATACCTTTTGGACATTTGTTGCCTGAGGTCCTTTTTGTCCCTGTCCTTCTTCGAAGCTAACTCCGTCACCTTCTCGAAGAGTTTTGTATCCTTCCCCCTGTATTTCAGAGAAGTGCACAAACAGGTCAGTTCCTCCGTCATCCGGAGTAATGAATCCATACCCTTTGGATTCATTGAACCATTTTACCGTACCTTGCGTCACAAAATCACCTCCTTTCTTCCATAATAAAAAAACCACGAAAGTCTCCTCAAAATAAGCTTTCGTGGCTGAATCACTTCGAGCTAACAAAAACCTATCTAAACTTTCCTATCTATACATCGTCATGTATACGCATTATTTTAGTTGTTTGAGAAGTTTTTCACATTTTTTTGTAATTGGCTTTGAAAGCGTGAACACCTAAATTGAACTGGACAGCAGAAATGAGAAGTTTGCAGGTGGTTGAACAGATTAACCACTATAGAGTTCTTTTGGCGATGGAGGAGCCACCAGAGCCGAAAACCAGCGGCCAGAGGAAACCCTTGGGGTGGAGTAGTCGCCCCGGACCTCGGGTGGCAGGAAGAGAGGTCGCTGCATAGAAATTTTACTGGATGAGAGCAGGTGGGGGAACACCCGCCGCCAGGGGGGTTGCCGAGAGGAACAAATAGCCCAGTTACAATATCAGCGAAACATTGGCTCAACCGGGTTGCGCACAACCACCGACCCCCTGTAAGAAAAACATAATTGGGTCAAGAAAAGTTTTATCGATTCTTGGATTAAAGGTTGACTAACCGGGGGGAATTAACTAAATTAACCCCGTCAGTCACGAGTGATGAAGATCGGGCGTTCAGCAAACGAGTGATTGCTGGGCGATTTTGAAAGCGGTAAGCTGGCTTGACCCAGGTGAGATCCTCGATTGTGGGGCTTCTGAGAGGGTCGAATTTATAAGAGAGTAACCCGGATCCCTGGGACCAAGGGGAGCCACAAGCGCCGCGGGAACCCGGGGAAAGGAATCCTTTGAGAACCGGGGGGCCAGAAAAAAGTTAACTAAAGGAGGTTAGAATGCAAGGCAGCAAGCTTTATGTCGGGAATCTTGGTCAGTCCGTAACTAGTCAGGACTTACAGGATTTGTTTTCCGAGCATGGTGAAGTTAGGGAAGTCAACATTATTGAAGGTAAGGGTTTTGGGTTTGTTGAAATGTCCAACCCATCTGAAGCTGAAAAAGCGAAAGAAGCATTGGACGGTTCTGACTGCAAAGGACTTACCTTGAAAGTTGACGAAGCTCGCCCACCGAGGAAGAGGGAGGGAGGAGGTCGCCCGCCCGGGAGGGGGAGGAAAGGAGGTCGTCCACCTGGAAGGGGGCAAGGAAGAAACTCTCGAAGATATTAGAATAATTGCAGGTTAATGCAATTCTTCCGGCAGGGTGTGGTAGTCGCCACCCGCCTCAAGCGATAGTAAGTGATATCGCTGTGTAGAAATTCTTCTGGACTTGTGCGGGAGGAGGACACCCACCGCCCCGAGAAGAGTTATCTTCTGAGACAGAAGACAAAAAAGGGGCCTCATCCACAAAACTGTGATGAGACCCTCTCTATCTACAAGTGCCCAGCGGCGCTGTGTCACGTATCTGTCATAGCACTACGGGGATTTCACCGATTAGGTTTCCCATTCGATTTAGGGTTAGGCTCAATTTATATTAAATGTGGCGGGATTTCATTCCCGCCACATAAAAGTCCCAAGGCCAAGGGAGGCCTCGGAAAGACCAACGATATATTTTAGAATTTTGGTTTCTCTAAACTATACCTTTTGGACATTTGTTGCCTGAGGTCCTTTTTGTCCCTGTCCTTCTTCGAAGCTAACTCCGTCACCTTCTCGAAGAGTTTTGTATCCTTCCCCCTGTATTTCAGAGAAGTGCACAAACAGGTCAGTTCCTCCGTCATCCGGAGTAATGAATCCATACCCTTTGGATTCATTGAACCATTTTACCGTACCTTGCGTCACAAAATCACCTCCTTTCTTCCATAATAAAAAAAACCACGAAAGCCTGCCTAAATAAGCTTTCGTGGTTGAATGATTTCGACCTGACAAAAACCTACTTTAGCCTTCTTAACTATTCTACAATACATATACGTATGATTTGTCTATTTGTCAAGATTATTCTATATTTTTATTATCGGTTTTGAAAGGGTAAACATTTAGCTCAAACAGTAGACAAAAAATGCGAAATCTGCAGGCTTGTATCCGGCTGCCCGATTTTAAATCTTTTTGATAACGTAAGAAGGCTTATTACCTGATGTTGGTTTAGTATTAGTCTCTACACGGTTTTGCTTGACCTCAGGCTCGACCCTCGACTAATTACTACGAACCATGAACTATAAACCGCTTTCAGTCCACTGTCCACCGTCCACCGCTCACTCGGGGTGAGGCTGCGGGGACTGTGAACCGTCAACTATGAACTATAAACCGCTTTCAGTCCACTGTCCACCGTCCACCGTCCACCGCTCACTCGGGGTGAGGCTGCGGGGACTGTGAACCGTCAACTATGAACTATAAACCGCTTTCAGTCCACTGTCCACCGTCCACCG
>CAYOFL010000124.1:0-8319 GCA_964403165.1 uncultured Ignavibacteria bacterium | reverse complement strand
CATATTCTGATCTTGTTTCTCATAATTCCATTCTCTGCAAAACGTCAAATATCATGATGTATAGGCAATTCGCACTGCCGGTTGTTCTTCAGACCCGATTCATTTCCCATCAGCAGGGTCCCGGTTGAGCCGAACCATTATAGGAGAGGTGAAGCCTGCCAGCTACCGAATGCCAACGAGAAGCAAGAGACACAATCCGCTTAATCCGTTGACCGTTCAATCCGTTGACTTTTCAATTCCATATTCTCTCATCTTCAGACGAAGAGTGTTTCGGTGAATGCCAAGAATCTCAGCACATCTGATCAAGTTCCATTCCGTTTTCTTTAAAACATGTAAGATATGATTTTTTTCGATGTCTTTAAGAGAAAGTACATCGGCTTGAGTTTCCTGATAAGATCGTTCCGACACCAATCCAAAATAAGGGAGGTCATTTTTATCTATCACGTCGGTTCTGGAGAGAACCACTCCTCTTTCGATCACGTTCTCCAACTCCCGAATGTTTCCGGGCCAGTCATAATTTAAAATTATATCTTTCACCTCACGTGTGATCCCTTTGATGGATCCTCCGCATTTCTGGTTGGCTTTCTTGATGAAATGATCCACTAAAAGCAAAATATCCTTTTTTCTTTCCCGCAAAGGAGGAATGAATATGGAGATTACATTCAGCCGATAGTATAGGTCCTCCCTGAAGCTTTTCGCTCTGATCTTTTTCTCCAGGTCTTGATTTGTGGCAGAGATAATCCGCACATCCACTTTTAAAGTTTCCTTGCCGCCTAATCTTTCGAACTCCTGCGATTCAATCACCCTCAGAAGTTTGACCTGTGTCTCCAGGGGGATGTCTCCGACCTCATCCAGAAACAAAGTTCCTCCATCAGCCAACTCAAACCTGCCTTCTCGCCTTTTGATCGCTCCGGTAAACGCACCCCTTTCATGTCCAAACAATTCCGTCTCTAATAGAGTTTCAGGCAATGCGGCGCAGGACACGGGAATAAATCTTTGGTCTGCTCGATCACTTAAGGCATGAATCGCCCTTGCCACCAGCTCTTTTCCAGTCCCACTTTCACCTATTATCAAAACCGTTGATTTGGTTTTCGCCACCCGAGTAACCGTGCTTAATACCTCTTTTATCGCAAGGCTTTCCCCAATTATCTGAACATCCTTGTATTCCTCCTCCAGTTGCTCCTTTAAATATTTGTTCTCCATTAACAGATGATAATTTTCCAAAGCTTTGTTAATGTTTAGCTTTAACTCCTCAAGGTTAATTGGCTTGTTTACATAGTGATATGCTCCCAGCTTCATAGCTTCAACTGCAGTATCCACCGAGCCATAAGCGGTCATCATAATCACCTGAGTTTCCGGATTTGACTCTTTCAGCTTCTTCAAAAGCTCAATTCCATCCATTCCGGGCATCTTCAGATCGATCAAAGCCAACTCGAAGGATTTATCTTGACAAAGATTGATCGCTTCAAAACCAGATTCTGCCGTTGTCACCATGAAGCCTTGTTTTTTTAGAAATCCAGATAATTTTTGTCTCTGTACTTCTTCGTCATCCACTATCAAAATTCGATAAAGTGCCATAACTCATCCTATAGTTTGTTAAACGTAAGTTCCCCTGGTGTATTTCATGTGATAGGCAGTTTTATGGTAAAAGTAGTTCCCTTACCTTTTTCACTTTTCACTCCAATTTTTCCTTTATGATCGGAGATGATTCGATAAGCTATAGACAGCCCTAAACCGGTCCCCTTCTCTCGGGTAGAGAAGTAAGGTTGGAAAATTTTGGAGAGGTTTTCCCTGGGAATGCCTGCTCCTGAATCCTTAATTTCTATCATTATATTTCTTTGTGAATCATCCAGATAAGAGCTAACTCTTAATTCCCCACTTGAAGGCATTGCCTGAATTCCATTTAGCATTATATTCAAAAGAGCTTTCTTCAATTCGTCTGCATCGATTCTTATCTCCGGAAGGCTGTCAATCTTCCTGGTGAGTTGAATGTCTTTTTGATTTGCCTCAATCTCCGCCAAATCCGTCACTTCATTCAAAAATTTGCCCATATCGGTGGGGACTAAATTCAACTTTTGCGCTTTAGCCAGGCTTAAGAACTGATTTATGATATTGTCCAATCTTTTAATTTCATCCAAAACGGTTTTGATGAAGGAGATATATTCCTCCTTGTCCTTCTGAGGAACAAATTCAGATTTTAATCTTTGAACAGTTATAGAAATAGCATTCAAAGGGTTTCTTATTTCGTGAGCTACTCCAGCCGCTAAGTTTCCCAGAGCTGAAAGCCTTTCTGCTCTTTTTGCCTCCTCCTCATATTTCTTTAACTCGGTGATATCATGAATCACCGCCACCGCTCCTTTAAATCTCTTCTCCTCGTCGAAAAGGCAGGAGGTTCCGATTATCAAAACCTTATTCTCGCCGGAAAGTGTGCGAAATTCTGTCTCCACGTCCCGGGTGGTTCTCCTCTTTTTAAGAGTCTGTGTCAAAAGACATGGATCGTCCGGAAAAATAGAATCATAATCCTGACCCACAGCATGATCTTTGCTTATTCCGAACAGATCCTCAGCCAGACGATTCAACATGACGATTTTGCTCTCCTCATCCACTGCCACCACCGCGCTGTGCATGGCTTCAAGCACGTTTCCGGTGAGGGTCTTGATCTCCTTATATGATCTGTCCAGAATAGAGTAGTTTTGATTGATGATCACGATTCCGATGGTCAAAAGTCCCAGAAAGAATAGAATAATGGAGAATAAAATCATCTGTTTTTGATAGCTGGAAGCCACCTTATTATACCCTTTCAGAGAAAGACCAATCCTGAAAATTCCAGACGGAATCTCTTCAGACTCAAAAGGTTTCACCACCTCCAGAACATCCTCTCCTTCAAACGGTGTAACTCTGCTTTTGGCTACCTCTTCTGATAGAGCACTCTTTAGGAAAGGGTCCTCTTCGATTTTCACCATCCTTTCCACTCTCCTGGATGCCAACACTATCCCCTCCATCGACTGCAAAAGGATGTATTCCACTCCGCTTTGCTGGCTGATTTTCTGAATCAGATAGCCGATTCCGATCTCTTTTTTAAAACTCTCCAGATATGAAGCCGAGGCGACCACCACCACAGCCCCTTTGGCTTTTGACCTTTTTACTGCTGAGGCGTAGCTTTTTTCTGCTAATAGAGATTTAGCTTCGATCCCAAAGACTACATTTTCCTCTTTTTCCTCCAGAATGCTTCTTACAGAGGGGATAACTGAAGTGGTTGAATCCTGATATATGTCTTTGTCCAGGATATGACTGCTATATTTCAGATTCATCCTTTGATCCAGGATGTCGATCCGCAAAAGATTGCTTTTTTTAACCATGTCTTCTAATTTCGAGTTGTCTATTTTTCCATCTTTTTCCATTCGATTTACCAAACCGGCGATGTCCCGAAGCCTCTCCCCTACCAGCTCCTCCACTAAAGCATTTGCCCGGACAGCATTCTGGCTTGCCAGAATCAAGCTTTCCAGCAAAGCCATACCCTCCTTTTCCATCACCCTTAGCATGTTGGATTTGCTTTTTTGTATCCCAAAAATTACGATCAAAAAGAAGATCAAAGCTAAAAGCAGGGTGATGATCACCACGTATTTTAATCTTATGTTTGCTAAAAATCTCGTAGTGGGGAAAGAAGCCATCACTTCTCCTAATAGGATGAATTCTTTGATGAAGTCAATTTATGGGGAAACTAAAGTGGTGTCAAGAAATAAAGCTTGCTGAAGGCAAATTCAAAGATCAAAAAGTAAAAAGTCCTTCGACACTGAGTCTCAGGACGAAGTGCAAAATTGCAATTCAAAATGTAAAATCGCCGCAGGAGGAAAAATCAAGAACGAGAGGAATTTTGGAGTGTTCACCTTCAGGTGAACCAATGGTCAAGCTGAAGTCGTAGATCCCGCTTCGGCGGGGCTTGACACTCCAAAAACCGCGTAGCCGAGGCTTCACGCCTCGGTGCCCCGCCAAAGGCGGGGCTACGCGACTAAAGCTTCACCCATACATCTCTTTTGTGAAATTGTAGCGGAGACCTTCAGGTCTCCATCAAATCCCATTTTTTCAACCCCATAACGCAGGCTAAAGCCTGCGGCTACCAATTTCCATCTCTTTCTGAAACCTTAATTTGAATTATCTACGGGCAATGTGATGAAACAAACAAAGCCGAACTTGTCTTCCTGTCCCTTTTTAGGCGGAAAAAATCTAAACTATCCCCAGCATCAACAGCAGAAACATAATACTCAGGGCAACCAGGATCGCCACAGTGAGCCAGGCTAAGAAATTAAAACATCTCCCGTTGGTATATGCCCCCATGATCTTTTTGTTGTTGATAAGTATCAATATGAAGATAAGAATTACGGGAAGAACTATGCCGTTTATCACCTGAGAGATGAACATGATGGGGATAAGTGGGAGATTGGGCCACAGCACCACCCCCGCTCCCAAAAATATCAAAAGCGAATATAAGCTATAGAACTGAGGCGCTTCGGAGAATTTCTTATCCACCCCCTGCTCCCAACCCATTCCTTCGCAGGCCACATAAGCAGTAGAGAGTGGTAAGATGGAGGCGGCAAAAAGCGATGCATTCAAAAGACCGAAGGCAAAAAGATAAGAGCAATACTTTCCGGCTAAAGGCGCTAATGCCAAAGCCGCATCCTTTGCTGTCTCGATTCTGATTCCCGCTTTAGAAAGGGTGGCGGCGCAAGCCACTATTATAAAAAGAGCCACCAGGTTTACCATAAAACTTCCAGAGATGACATCGGCTCTGGAGTATTTATAGTTCTTTAACTTAATGTTTTTCTCCACCACCGCAGATTGCAAATAAAACTGCATCCAGGGAGCGATGGTGGTCCCGATCAATCCTATCAACATGCCAAAGCTTCCGGCAGAGAACTTTAGCTCTGGAGTCAACACGCTGTCTTTTACCGCGTTCCAATCCGGCTTGGCTAAAAAACCGGATATGATATAGGTGAGGTAGAAAAGACAAGCCACCAGAAAAACTTTCTCCACTGATTTGTAAGTCCCTTTCACCACCAGTATCCAGACAAAGAAAGCACCCAGGGGAACGGAGACGTATTTTGAGATATTAAATATCTCCAAGCTGGCGGCTATTCCGGCAAACTCCGCTATGGTGTTTCCGAAATTGGTGAAGATCAAAGCCATCAGAAGGTAGAAAGTTAACCTTACCCCGAAATGTTCCCTTATCAGGTCGGAAAGTCCCTTACCTGTAACCACTCCCATGCGAGCGCTCATTTCCTGGATTATGACCAGTGCCAGTGTGATGGGAATAAGCGACCATATCAGAGAATATCCAAAATGTGCTCCCGCCATGGAGTAGGTGGCGATTCCGCCCGCATCGTTATCCACGTTAGAGGTGATAATCCCCGGACCTATTACCGCCAGAAGGATAAGTGCGTTTCTTAATCGAGATTTTGATAACAGACCTTTAATCATAATAGAAAAGGTAAACAGATAAGAGATAACAGTAGGCAGATAACAGACTCCAGTAGGCAGATAGAAGATCAATCTGAAATCTGGCGTCTGCCGTCTGGTGTCTGGTTGTCGGTGTCTAAAGTCTTACATTCGCTTTATTCTCCAAATTCAGGAAAGATCGCTTCCACTCCATCCCTTAAGGTTATTATCCCTTCCATCCGATTCCGTTCATCCACCACCGGTATGGTCAAGAATTTATATTTTTTAAAAGTCTCTGCCACCGATTTGAGAGAATCATCGACTTTTAATTTGATAACATCTTGCTCCATCAAACTGCTGACCTTCACCTCCAGTGGATTTAAGATCAAGTTGCGAAGAGTTATCACTCCTATCAATTTTTCCTGCTCGTCCGTTACATAAATGTAGAAGATGTTGTCAAGTGGGTCATCTGATTGCTTGAAAATTTCCATCACTTTTCCTACACTGTCCGTCTGCAAACAGGAAATGTAATCGGTTGTCATTATGCCACCGGCAGTTTCCTCCTCAAATTTTAAAAGCTCCTCCAGCTCCTCCCTTTTATCCTCTTCTAAACCCTTGATCAACTTCTGCTTCTTTTCATCCGGCAGATCCTGAAGCAGGTCCACCGCCTCATCTGGTTCCATCTCCTCTATCACGTCTGAGGCTTGCTCTTCGGGTAACTCCTCAATTAAAGAGATCCTGGTCTGATCATCTGTCTCCTCCAGTGCATCCGCCTGGGTCTCCACGTCCAGAGACCCGAATACATAAGATCGTTCGTGTCGATCTAACTCCTCCAAAATGTCTGCCAAATCGGAGGGATGAATTTCAGAGAGTTTGCGGTGTGTTACGTTGAGCTTTAAGGCTTTCTTTTGGGGATCATGCGACAGTGGCTGAATATACTTCCAGGACAGAAGCTTGTTGGGAATTTGATAGGCAAAGAGCCAGTTGGTTAATGCATCCACATATCTGATCCAGCCCAGACGACGAAATATCCCCCTGATACCGAAATCCACATGCACCACCCTGAGCTGTCCTTCAGCCAGCAATAGATGAAGATCATTCACCCTCTCCACTCTTGCTCCATAGGTGTCTACCACCTGATCGTCTAATATCTCGTCTTTTAGAAGTATCTCTCCCTCTTTTATCTTCAGAACCACTGTCTGGCTTTCCGAATCTTTCTTCAATCTGATCACATTTCCGTTGATGCTCTCCACTGCGTACCAGGGAAATGAGATAAGCTCTTTACCTCCCTTTCGTCGCACGCGAACCGAGACCACCGGAGGGAAAAGCTCTCCCAGCTTAACCCTAAGATCCACCACCTTGCCCATGATCTTTCCTTCAGAATTTATCACCCTTCGGTTCAAAATCTCCGAAAGAAAGACAAACATCTTTAAGGTCTCTTGTCTAACGTCGTTTTTCATGATCCAATAAGAGTTTATTGTTTCAAAGAAGAAAATAGTCCTTGCTTAACATGGGATAATTCAAACTTTCGGATAGAATTCAAATCGGACAAAATCAGTTTTACTCCAATGCAGTCATCTAATCGACTAACTTCTTAATGCCCCAGAGGATGATTAGCACTGGCCAGAAACGTATGATATCTTCTCTTACATACCCCAGATTATGAAGCAAAATCAAAACCCCGACGATTATCAGGACCAATGCCCAGAAGATCTTATCTCCTCTCCCACGTTTCTCAGACTTAGACAAATTAAACCTCCTTTTGTCTTTTTAAGTTGAACCCAAAATATGATGATCATATGTTGTTGTCAATTAAAAAAGATAGACCAGCATTGTATCGTCGAAGTTCATCCTGAGAGGATTTCCCTCGATCCTGAGATCTTCGGGATCGAAGGACACCCTGAAGGGCTTGCCTATGGCGAGGAAACGGATGATGAAAATGGTGACCATACGTTTTTAAGCAGAACTTTCATGGATGCTAGATTAAATTTTGTTCTAAAATTACCGTAAGTTTATTCAAGAGGGAAAAAAGTTGAATTGTTTCCCTTTCTGAGAATGGATTAAAGGAATCGATTATTCTCTTCGATTAAGTCGACCATGTCACATCATAGAGTGTATACTCCTTTCATAAAAAGTTTGACTTTGTCAGATTCAACATTATATTAAAAATCGCCTTGAAGCAAGAAAACAATCTTTTATTCGCATACCAAGGAGGAGATTATGGCTAAGGAGTTGGATACAACCATTGATAATATCAAGGAAAGATTAGGTAAACTTAGGGTGTATCTTTGATCTGGATGGGAAGGAGAAAAAGATCAAGGAGTTGGAGAAACTTTCTTTACAGCCTGGCTTCTGGAACGACAATCAAAAGGCTCAGCTTGTGTTAAAAGAGATCAGCGAATTGAAGAAGTGGTCCCAAAAATGGCAGGAGCTTTCCCAGAAAGCAGAGGAGGTCTCCCTTTTAAAAGATTTAGCTGAAGAAGAAAAAGATACTCAGGCAGAAGATGAGGCAGTCTCCAATTTGACTGAGCTGAAAAAGGAGCTTGACGAATTTGAGTTCCAAACCGTTCTGGCTGGGGAAGATGATGCCAAAAACGCCTTCCTTGCCATACATTCAGGAGCAGGAGGGACAGAGTCCCAGGACTGGGCACAGATGCTTCTGCGCATGTATACCAGATGGGTGGAAAGAAAGGGATTTAAATACGAGACCATTGATTTTTTGGCAGGTGAAGAGGCAGGGATAAAGAGTGCTACCCTTGAGATAACCGGAGAGTATGCATATGGATTTCTAAAAGGAGAAAGTGGGGTTCACCGTTTAGTACGCATCTCCCCTTTTGACGCTAACAAAAGAAGGCACACCTCCTTCGCCTCAGTATTCGTCTATCC
>CAYOFL010000123.1:0-8349 GCA_964403165.1 uncultured Ignavibacteria bacterium | reverse complement strand
ACAAGCTGACTGCCGGTAGCTTTAGTGCGACCCAGAAGATGGTTATGATGAAGTAAAAGCTTCATCGTAAGCTTCTTTTGAAGCGAAGTTCCCCCGCACATGGCGGGGGGACTTCGCTTTCTTGAGAAAATCATCTAAAGGAAGGAGGAAAAAAGAAAGAAATATTGCTAACGTAACAGGCATAATCTGAATTTGGTTGCGCTTGGCGATGAAACAAAAGATAAGAAATTTTATAATTATCTTGGCTTCAAGCCAGGAGGAGAATCAAATAGTTTTTTAAAAGCCGATCCACCCAGGAAAGGGAGATACGGCTGTTTTTTTGTCCACCGTCCGCAGTCCACCGCTTAAACCCTAAAAAGCGGTGGTCGGTGGACTGTGGACGCTTTGATCACTTTTTGAACAAAAAGGCTTTGCAGGCATGGTTTTTGCGACTTTTCAGTTTGAAAAAATTGATTTTTCGTTATATTTATATATTGAGAATTAGGGGTCGAGAATGAGCAAGGGACTGTTTTCAAAATATCTAATATTTCTCCTATGTCTGGGGTGGACGCTGACTTTTGGTGCTAAAGCCGTTTGGTGCCAGAATCATCCTCCGGTTTTTGACCCGATTGCCACCTGCTTTGTGACTGTGCCAGATACTGTGGATTTGACGTTTCGCGGAGGAAATCTGGAGGGTGGCACCTTCACCACCTGTTACGTATCTGAGAGGGAGACTCTGGAGGTGTTCGTTCGTGCCCACGATCCGGATGGAGATTCTATTAGCATGTCAGTTTTGAATGCACCTCCCACCGCTTTATTTGAAGACTTAGGAGAGGGGGAGGCAAGCTTTCTCTGGGTGCCGGAGTTTGTTGGTCCCTGGTCCTCCGCTCAAAGTCCTTTCGAGCTCTTCTTTATCGCCTCGGATGGAGACTTAAGCTCTCAGTTGCGAGTGATGATAAAAGTGATCAACGTGAATCGAGCTCCAGAGTTGATTTTGCCGGAATCTTTACAGGTGGCGGCTGGCAACGAGCTGATATTTCAGGTAAGAGCAGAAGACCCGGACTTAGAAGAGGTAACAATCAGAGCGATAAATCTTCCGCCAGAAGCAAGCTTTGATGAGAACTCCGGAATGTTTGTCTGGACGCCCCAGTTGGCAGATACCGGGTTGTGGTCTGCTACCTTCCAGGCGACCGATCTTTCCGGAGGAGATTGTTTGGGGGAGACACACATAAGGGTCATTCCGCCCTCCACCTTCAGTTTGAGCCTGGGAATGGAGGAAGCATTTTTAGGTGGTATGGTTTCAGTTCCCATCAATCTGGTGAATTCTGATCCTGTTGCCGGAATGGAGCTTTTACTTCAGTTTGATCCTACGGTCTTCACCTTCCTGGGAATATCCAGGCAAGGGGCACGAACTGAGAAGTGGGAATACTTTGTTCATAAGCAAAAGACCTGGGGTCTTTATCAACAGATCAAAATCGTGGGAATTGCTGATCTTATCAACCAGGTGGGCACACTGCCGCTTTTTCCAGATTCTGGCGCCATTGCTTATCTTAGCTTCAGGGTAACCACCGACCCATATCTGAATGGATTCTTGATACCGCTTGAGTTTTTCTCATTTGATTTCACCGATAACACCTTTTCCACTCATCGAGGAGAATTCATCCCTCAAGAGAGTATCAATCTCACCAATGGAGGAGTCCTGCTCGACGCAGGAAACACTCTTTTGGGAGATATAAACTTAAACGGGCTCCCCTTCGAGGTGGGGGATGCAGTTAAGCTGGCGGCGTATCTGTCGGGATTAACCACACTTACCCCTCAGCAGATGATCAATTCAGACGTGAATCAGGACGGATGGATGGCAACCATCTCCGATTTGGTATTCTTGATCAGACATATCGTGGAGCAGGAATCAGTGCCCCCAGAAGATGGTGTTGCATCAGGTGAGGTAGCGGTGGTCAAGATAACAGAAGAGGATTTCCAAACTTCGGTATGGCTTGAATCTGACAGACCAATAGGCGGGGTTCTGGCGATATTCAGTGGGCAGGAGGTGAGGGTTGAAAATGTCAAACTTTCACCTGAGGCGAAGGATCTGGATCTATATACCTTCCGGATAGGGGATGAGTTCCGGGTGCTCATAATCAGTCAAAAGTCAAAGCCGCTTCCTGAGGATGAGGATTATCTTTTCACCTTTGACGGAGAGGGATTTGACACCGTTCGAATAATTTTGTCTGATCAGGAAGGGGAGCTGTTAACAGTTAAACAAGAACACAAGCGAAATTCTTTGCCTACGAAGTATACACTTTATCAGAATTATCCTAACCCGTTCAATCCGTCCACCAGCATACGGTACCTGGTAGGGGGAGATGGTCCGGCAAAGGTGAGTTTGAGAATCTATAACGTTGCCGGACAACTGGTGAGAACCTTGATAGACGAAGAGAAATTCCCTGGTGAATATGAGAAGATTTGGAACGGAAAAGATGAAAATAATGAGGATGTGGCAAGTGGAGTGTATTTTTATAAATTGAATGTCTCAGATTACGTGGAAACCAAAAAGATGGTGCTTTTGAAGTAGTTTCTTTTGTTGGGTCGGGGGTTCAACCCCGGCCCCAACAGAGAGTAAGCGTATTGTTCGGGCAGGGGTTCAACCCCGGCCCCAACAGAGAGAAGGGTTTCTGGTGCATTAGAGTGCACACTGTGTGAAGAGATTTGCGAAAATGTGATTTTGTCCGGACATATGAAAAAAGATTCATAAGTTCGTGTGCACAAAAACGTTTGATGCGACGAAAAATGAATGAAAGAGAAAAGGGTAAGTATACTATTGAAGACAATGCAGAGTAAGTCTAAGCTCGGCACAGGCTTTGCTCTTTTAAATAAAAAAGAAGAGGTAACTGTACCTAAAAAGGTTACAGAGTGTAAGAATGATAACTTTCATGGGGAGGTTTGAGTGTTATGAAAAAGAGATTTGCTGAAAAAATACCCAAGATTCTGTTCGTCAGCCTGTCGGGATTTTTGCTTCTGTTCTGGCTGAACTCCTTTGTGGATTGGGACTTCAATTTCAAGAGAATAACAGATAAGTTAGAGTTCAGCCGGCAAGAAGCTTTGGCTTCAACCAACGACTTCCAGGAAGCCTATGCAGACTCTTATCTTACTGATGACACCTTGATTGTGGTGGATACCTCAGCCGCGCCGGGAGAAAGTTTCTGGCTTACCATTAACATGACGAATACGTTTTCGGTATTTGGTTGGCAGATGATGCTTACTTATAAGGACTCGATAATCTTTCCGGATACTTTCGTTGTGGTAGCCGATACTGGTTACTCCACTTTTGTAGCTCCATGCACCACCTGGCACGCTGAATATCAATGGACCTACCGGACTGAAGGCAGGGAGTGGTTCGTAGAGGCAGCTCCTATCTGGTACAGACATCTCGATACTCTCAGGTCTAACTGTGTGGTCAATTTCTACATTCAACCACCAGCCGATCCTATTTACTCCGGTTCGGGACCGATTGTGCGATTCAAATTTTTGGTAAGCCCTGATGCCACTCCGGGAACCTCCACGGATATCGAGTTTGGCGTCTGGGATTGTGATCCATACGGCGCGTGCAGGCCCGCCAACAATCTGGTTGACTACTTAGGCGCCTCTCAGTTGATTCCCATGACCAGAAAGGGAACTTTTACTGTGACAGATACAGGAGGACCACCTCCCAATCACTGCCCGGTTTTTGCCGACATGCCCTCCTCTTTTGAAGTGAATGAGGGGGTAACCTTAGAATTCTGGGTAAGTGCTGAAGATGAAGACGGAGAATCCATCACCCTTTCTGTGGATCCGCTTGAACCCAGTGGTTTAAATTACCATTTTGACACCATAGAAGGCGATTCATTGGTCACCCAGAAGTTCGACTACCGCCCAGATTATGATGAGGCACCTGTCACCAGATACGTCACCTTCAGAGCCACAGACCAGCATGGGTGTGTCACCACCAAGACGGTCAGCATACAGGTTATGGAGACGGTTCAAGATGTGTTGGTGGCATCCAGCCAACAGGGAGGGGTTCCCGGGAGCAAGGAGAGAATGGTTCCCTTCATGATCACCAATTCGGTGGATATATACGGATTTCAATTCACCTTCCGATGGGATCACACCAAGCTGGACGTGGATTCCATTGTGCGTACAGATATTATTGAAGGATTCTCCATGTACACCAACTTAGGAGACAGTGCGGGCAAAGCTACAGTTTTGGTCTTTGGACTGGCAGGGGAGACAATTCCTGCTGGGCTGGATACGGTGGTCTACCCCACTTTCAGTGTGTTTCCGGATGCGGAACCCGGAGAGGTGGACATACTGATAGAGAATGCCAGGGAGGCAATAAATCCGGGCTATCCTTCCCAGCCTCTGGGAATGATGAATGGCAAATTTATAATTGACATGTTTGGAGATGCCAATCTGGATCGGATGGTGGATGTGGGAGACGTAGTCTCCTTGGTGGCTTATATCAATGGAGTGATTTCCTTTACCCCCAGGCAAGAGTTGGCCGCAGATGTGAATCAGGATACCTTGATCAACGTGGGGGATCTGGTGGGGATGATATCCATCATCTTGGGGACATGGATGGGTCCGTCGCCTCCGTATCCGGGACCTATGGCCAAAGTTAGTCTGGATTATGCAGACTTGCAGCCAGGAAGCTCAGGTGAGGTTAAGGTGATGGCTGATCTGGAGGTGCCGGTTGCTGGAGCTCAACTGCAGATCGATTATGATCCGGATTTAGTCTCCTTCCAGGTGCCACGGCTTTCTGAAAGATCAAGTCATTTCATCGTGGAATACCGGGATAATAAGAATGGGAAACTGACCCTGGTGCTATATAATATGTCCAATGAACCCATCCCGGCGGGTGAAGGAAACATTCTCTCTCTCCCGGTGATGCTGACTCCGGATGCAGAAGGTGAGTTCATTGAGTTGAAGGAAGTGGTTTTAGCTGACCAGAAGGCGGCGTTGATACCAGTAGGTGGCCAGTCACCATCAGTACCGGTTGCCTTTGAGCTGAACCAGAATTATCCTAATCCCTTCAATCCTTCTACCACCATAAAGTTTACTCTTCCATCATCAAAGGATGGCGGTGCGATTTTGTCCACCACCTTAAAGATTTATAATGTGTTGGGCGAGGTGGTAAGGACTCTGGTGGATGAACCCATGACTCCGGGTGTTCATCACATAATATGGGATGGAAGGGATGAGGTGGGCAATCAGGTAGCGTCTGGAATATATTTCTACAGATTACGTGCCGGTGCCCTGCAGGATACCAAGAAAATGGTGCTGATGAAATAATTGAGGATTATAACTCTCAGATAGTCTGCTTTTCTAAGGGAGAGACGATTTGTGTCGATTCAGTAACTTAGAGGATCTGTCCACAGATTTGTTGGGAGTAAGCCAATTCAAATTATTAAAAACGGGAAAAAAAGATGAAGAGAGGATTTTTCGTTCTAACCATTGTTTTCATTAGTTTTCTGGCAATTAGTATCTCTCCGGTCTGGGGAGGATGGCAGTATGTGGAAAGCGAGGCAGAGACGACCACCACCAGCACCTCGTTTGTGACCAAGGTGCAACAGGTGGCAGATTCCAGTGGAGCGCATTTGATCTTAGCTTCCTGGGAGCTGGGAATCGATGATACCTCTGCTTTTGCTTTAGCTAAAGTTATGCATAATTCTTCCACCATCGGAGATTTCTCCCTGCAGACCTTTGATGGCTCCGCAAGATTTAGACCTTTTGCATTTCATTCAATCCTCAATCTATCTGTCGGAGATACTGTAAAGATCACATATGCAACCGATAACTCCTTAGCCAACGTTAGGATAAAAAGAGCCAGAATTCTTCTCCTGCCCCTTGCAGAAATAGAGCACAATACCGCTACCGGTTTTAATGTGGTAAACTTAGATACCTTCTGGTCGAATGTGGTTTCTTTGAGTATCACTCCTTTGGAGGCGGGGGATTATCTGGTTATCGCCTCTTGTGAGTTGAAACCCAATTCCACTATATACAGTGGTGAGTGCCGGGTCCAATTGGATGGAGCCACCATCTGGGATGTGGTTACCGCAGAAGGGAAAAGCACCTCTGACAAGCTGGTATATTTTTCCTCCCGGATAGCTAATCTTTCTGCAGAGGCCCATACTTTGAGGCTTCAAGCCCGTTCGGATGAGGGTACCGCTACAGACATTCATCGCCCACGCATCTCTGTGATCAGATTAGCCAAAGAGTTTTATGATTTCAGTCAGGGGGAGGAGACAGCAGAAGACACTACCACCAACGGAGGAGACAACTGGGTGAATCGGCTAAATTTAGTCCACACTCCGTCTGTTTCAGGCTCCTATCTGGTATTGTGTAATTCCTTCGTGAAATCGATCCCGGACACTTCAGTGGTTTCCGAGCACAGGTGGACGCTTAATGAGGAGGAACAGAACAAATTTATAGATGTGGTAAATGACAGCACAGACTTTCTGCCTCATGTGGGCTTTCGGGTTTTCGACTGGACTGGTGCAAAGGAGACTCTTAAGGTGGACTTCACCAAAAGCACCTCCGGAAGTGAGCCGGTATATATAAAAAATGCAAGGATTATAACCATCTCCGAAGAGCTCTACACCGGTACTCCGGTTCTGGATTCCATAGGACCTAAAAATGTCAACGAGGGCGATACGTTGGTGTTCAGGATACATGCGGTCGATCTGGATGGGGATTCCATAATCTTAGACACAGCGAACGTTCCCTTGAATTCAGTTTTTGTCGATTCAGGCAATGGGGCGGGATCGTTTTTCTTCACCCCGGATTATACCCAGGCTGGCGTATACAATGTAACTTTTATCGCCTCGGATACTCTTTTGGCAGATTCAGAGGTGGTTGCCATGACGGTGAATGATGTCAACCAGGCACCGGTATTAGATTCCATAGGTTCTAAGAGTATAGCAGAGGGGAATACTTTAGAGTTCAGGATACATGCCACCGATCCTGATTTAGATTTGATCGTTTTGGATACTTTGAATGTTCCTTTGAACGCCACCTTTGTTGACTCTGGTAATGGAGCAGGTTCGTTTACCTTCAATCCTGAATATGATCAGTCTGGTGTATACAACGTCACCTTCATAGCCTCAGATGGTTCACTTGCGGACAGTGAGGTGGTTCAGATCACGGTTAGTGATGTTAATCGAGCACCGATAGCGGATGCTGGACCTGATCAGTTAAGCGTCGAGGCGAATTCACTGGTAACCCTGGATGGTTCTGGTTCATATGATCCGGATGGGGATTCGATAGGTTATCATTGGGGTCAGGTATCAGGGCCCTCGGTTATCCTGTCAGATAGCAATGTAGTAAATCCCACGTTCACTCCTGCAGTTAAGGGTAATTACGAGTTTGAGTTATTGGTGGATGATGCAGTTTTGTTCAGTTCTCCTGATACAGTTTTGGTATCGGTAGCCAATCAGGCTCCGGTTTTAGATTCCATCGGCCCCAAAATAGTAGATGAAGCTCAGACCTTGGAGTTTAGAATACATGCCACTGATCCTGATCTGGACGCGATTACGCTTGATACTTCAAATGTTCCTTTGAACGCCACCTTTGTGGATTCCGGCAACGGAGCAGGTTCATTCACCTTCACTCCAGACTATGATCAGTCTGGTGTATACAATGTCACCTTCATCGCTTCGGATGGTTTACTTGCGGACAGTGAGGTGGTGCAGATAACGGTTAATAACGTCAACCGAGCACCGGAGTTGGATTCGATAAGTTCCAAGAGCGTTGCAGAAGGAAACACCTTAGAGTTTAGAATACATGCCACTGATCCTGATTTGGATGCAATCACACTTGACACTTCGAACATTCCGGCTAATGCCACCTTTGTTGACTCAGGCAATGGCGCAGGCTCATTTACCTTTAATCCTGACTATGATCAGTCTGGTGTATACAATGTCACCTTCATAGCTTCAGACGGTTCTTTGGCAGACAGTGAGGTGGTTCAGATCACGGTTAGTGATGTTAATCGAGCGCCGGAGTTGGATTCCATTGGACTACAGACAGTAATGGAAGGTGATACCTTAGAGTTTAGAATACATGCTTCTGATCCGGACTTGGATTCTATCATACTGGACACTTTAAACGTTCCCCTGAATGCCACCTTTGTTGACTCAGGCAATGGAGCGGGCTCATTTTTCTTCACTCCGGACTTTACCCAAGCGGATACCTATTATGTGACCTTCATTGCTACAGATACAGTGGGAGCGGCGGACAGTGAGGTGGTGGAGATAACAGTAACTGAGTATGGCAACCATGCACCGGAGTTAGATTCGATAGGACCACAGACAGTAGTGGAGGGCGGTACTTTAGAGT
>CAYOFL010000122.1:0-8555 GCA_964403165.1 uncultured Ignavibacteria bacterium | reverse complement strand
AGGGATTTCCCTCGATCCTGAGATCTTCGGGATCGAAGGACACCCTGAAGGGGACAAAAGGGGGAAAGGTTTTAGAATCTGATTTCTTTGATGCTTTGATGAATCCAATCCGGCTGAAATCTTTTGTTCAAACTCTTAAGTATTTTCTTGTCTTTGTACTTGCCTGAGGTTACAAAGACAGTCTTCATACCCAATTTTTTTGCACCCACCAGATCGGAGAGTGGATCGTCACTTATCATTATGCAATTCTCTGGTTTTGCTTTAAATCTTCTTGTGGCTACACGGAAAATCTCTGAGTTGGGCTTACCAAACACTTTCGCCTTTTTCTGAGAGCTGTATTCTAAGGCTTTTACCATCGCTCCAACTGATGGGGAAAGCTCACCTTTTTCATCTTTATATAATCGGTTGGCGTGAAGCGCCAGTAAAGTGGCGTTATTTTTAACCAGTGCGTTGACAGCCAGTTTGAGTTTTCGATAAGTAAGTGAGGGATCCAAACCTACCAATACAGCCCCTACCTTATCATCTGAAGGAGTTCTTATTCCATTCTTATTCAAATATTTTCTCAATTGGGCACTGCCGAGCACAAAGCAACTTCTAATACCTTTCTTCTTAAGCCAGTTCAAAGCCACGCTCATGCAAGTTATCAGATTTTCTGACTTGAGGTCGAACCCCAGATTTTTCAGTATAGCCAAAAGATCTTCTGGCTTGTGCGTGGTGTTGTTGGAAACTAAGACGAACTGGTGAGGGCAAGAACCGAAAGAATCTATCCAGTCTATGGCACCTTCTATGGGGACAAAGGATTTATCCTTTACGATGGTCCCCTCAATATCTACTAAATATAACTTTCTCATCTTAGTTCAATTTTAAATCATTTTCCATCTTTTGTCAACCACTTTGAGTGAGATGGATAAAAAACTACTTGGAGTGTCCGCCTTTAGGCGGACTAAATGTGATACAAAACCTTCAAGCTCTAGATCAACAAGTAGACGTAGGGACAGGGCTTGTCCCTGTCCTAATTGCGGACAGCCACAAGGGCTGTCCCTACATTAGTCACCTTGAAAATTAGTAGGGGCGAATTTCTTTCTGTTGCATCGGGACTTTGTAGTTCCGATGCTTTCGGTTGATATACAGGAAATTAGCATCGGGATAACAATATCTCGACTCAACCCGTAAAAGCCTAACACTCCACCACCCCAATCAGCGGGGAACAAATTTTTTTAACAATTTAGCCACACTCTCCACCCCAGATATCTTGTATTTCTCTGCCGCAACTCGATTAGCAAAATCAAGGGCTTGATGTAGATTTCGGGTATGAAGATAATTTACCAGAAACCCCGCCGAGAACACATCTCCACATCCGGTGGCATCCTTAAACCCTCGAACTTTTATGCCTCTACACTTTTTGAGCTTACCGGTCTTCCCCTCTTTATAGATCATAAGCGCCCCTTCTTCTCCCATGGTAACCAATAATACCTTAGGTCCTAAACTCAAAACATAGTTTCCGAAATCTCGAATCTCTTTTGAGGATTTCAGTCTCTTACCAGAAAGCACAAAAAGTTCCGGCAAATTGGTTTGCACAAAATTTGCCTGTTTTATGTATTCTCTCCAGCTTTTTGGAGCAATCAAAAATCTCTTTCCATCCTTATGAATTCCCAGAGTGAGACTGTGAATGTCCATAAAGATTAAAGTATCTGTGTGTCCTCTGATTCTTCTTAGACTATTAAGACTTATGTCGAATCCGGAGATGAAATTAACTAAGATCACGTCGCTATCAAGAAATGGTCTGATTTGGGTAAGGTTTAGAGTGGGAACTCTGTTTCGAAGAATCTCCTCTCTTTGATTTTCCTTGTTGATCAAAAGATATGCATGGTTGTTCTTTCTCCTTACTTTATTGATCCCGTCCAATTTAACATTATCGTATTTTTCTATGATCTCTTTCACTTGATTATAAACATCATATCCTAAGTTGCACACCGGATAAATCTCCACACCCCTTCCTCCCAACCTTGATAAGGCAGACAAATTATACAAAATCCCACCAAAACTTTCCGTTCTTTTTCCACTGGGAAAAATTATGGTGTCTTTGTTTATGGTTCCAATTACCGCCACTTTAAACTTGGGCATGATGTTGGAAGCTCATTTTATTTTGTCTTCTGAATCTTTTACAAACAAAAGAGGAAATACGATATCGCTTACACAGCAAGGACCCCAGACGGCAATAAACAAAAACAAAAAAACGACTAAATAGGAAAACCAATTTAAGACTTGTCCCATTGCCATAATAATGTGGAATAACGATGCCCAGGTGCTCAACAAAACATGTCCGAAGTGAGGAAACTTTGTTGTTGGTCTAAGATAAGCAATAGCAACACCGATTATTGCTAAGGGATTCACTAACCACCATTTTTCAATAAAACCGAAATGTATCTCTCTATTGGGCAATCCGAGCAAAATCTCTCCTAAGTATGGAATTACCGAATCGCTTATTGTGGCAATGCCAATTGAACCTGAATATCCAATCATAAGCAAAATCCAAAGTTTGCACCTACCCTTAATATATCCGCATTTATGAAGTTCATACATGGATGCAGTAACCAGTGCACTCAATAAAACATGTATAGGATGGAGAACATAAAAAATATTGAAAGAGGCTTTTAGGGGTAAATTATGAAGGAATATCATAATGATTATTCCGGTAAGTGCCCCGAAAATAGTAAACGGCGCATGATTCTTTAATTCCTTAGAAACTTGCTTAAACAATTCTTACCCCTAGCATTATGTTAGCCGAGAAAGCACAACCTGAAAAACCTCCTCGGTTGTAATATCTTTCATACATCGAAAATGCTTCTGGGGACATTTCCCTCTTCCGTGTATCCCGCAAGGACGACAATCCATCTTTTTTTGGAGGATGTGATAATCAACGCCATAGGGAGCAAAACCAAATTTCGGGGTGGTGGAGCCGAATATCGCCACCACTGGTCTTTTCATGGCAGAGGCTATATGAACGGGCGCACTATCATTGGAGAGAATCACCTGACAAAATGAAATTAAGGCGGCAGACTGCAAGATGTCGGTCCTTCCGGCTAAAATTGTTGGCTTAGCTTTCATCAAATCAGCGATTTTTTCACAAAGCTTTCTATCATCCTCTGCGCCCAGAAAAACCACCTTCGCTTCTTTTTCCAGCAGGAGATCGGAAACTTCAGCAAATCTTTCAGGCAACCATCTTTTAGTTGCCCATACCGAGCCGGGAGCAACACCCACTATCTTATCCTCTTCCCGAATATCAGAATCACGCAGTAGCTTATGGGCATAAGAAAAATCTTGAGAAGAAGGAAAAAGCTCAGGAGATGTACCTCCCAAGTGGGCATTAAAACTTGAAAGCAAAGAAAGATTGCGATCCACCTCATGGACGTTGAGAGGATAAACAATCTTATGTGTAAAAAGAAAGGAGCCGGTGCTTTTGTCAAAGCCGATTCTTTGGGGTATCTTGGAAAAACAGGCTAAAAGAGCGCTCCGCAAAGACCTGTGTGGTATCACCGCCAGATCAAATCTTCTTTCTCTGATTCTGGACAAAATTTGAAGGAAATTTTTCAACCCCTTCTTTTTTCTTTTATCGTAGACTAAAATCTCGTTTAGGTGAGGATTGTTTTCCAGAATCTTCTCTGTTTCGGGAATAAGCAAAAAAGAGATAAATGAATTTGGGAAGAGTTCTCTTAATGCTTTGATCAACGGGGTGCAGAGAATGACGTCCCCCAAAAAGGCAGTTTGGATAATCAGAATTCGTTTATGCTTCATTTCCTATGGATCTTGCGGACATCTTGATTTGAATTGAAAAATTCTTCTCCAAAATAGTGGCTAATGCATAACCTTATATCTGTAGCACCAAGCAAACTTTACTATATTTTTACCTCTCCCCCTATCTCCCCTTAAGGGTGTCCTTCGATCCCGAAGATCTTCCTTCGACACTGAGTCTCAGGACGAAGTGCAGGATCGAGGGAAATCCCTTTCCTTCGACCCTGAGGTCTCAGGACCGAAGGGCAGGGTGAACCCCTCTCCATAAAATGTTGGAAATCCCGCCACAGGCGGGGGAGAGGGGGACGGGGGTAAGGTCCCACACCATCAACCTTGTTGCAGTCCTTCTTATCTCTATAAATTCCCATCCGTTTATTCCGCTTAATCCGTTGACCGTTTAATCCGTTGACCGTTTAATCCGTCCAGACGGACGCCCGTCCGGGCGTTTCATCCGTTGACCGCTTGTATCTTAATACTCCTTAGTAGTACTTTTCCACCGGCGATGAGGCCAAAACCAGTGATCCGGATACTTGCGAATATACTCTTCCAGCACGCGTGTATAAGCCTGGGTTAACCTTTGAATATCATTCTCTTTATCAGAGGTCTTCTCACCAAAGATTGGTTTTTCTATAATTATTCTTTGCTTTTTTTGATTTTCTCTGATGATGAATACCATGATGATGGGAACGTCCATTTTCAAGGCAAAAGCCGCCGGACCTTTGGGGGTCGAAGCTGGACGATTAAAGAACTCCACCACTGTTCCGTCACTGCCTGCATCCTGATCGGAGAGCATAGCCACAAACCGATTGTTCTTCAAGGCTCTTATAATCCCCTTGGCCGCCACTCCCATTTTGATTATCCCAATACCCATACATCTTCTATATTCGTTCATCAAATTATCCACCAAGAGATTGTGTTGTTCTCCTACCAGAAAATCGAAGGGATAACCCTTTTGACTCAGAGCCGCTCCCATCAACTCCCAACTCCCAAAATGTCCTCCCACCACAATCGCCCCCTTCCCGCGTCTCAACGTTTCATCGAGGTGTTCTGTCCCCTCAAATTCCATCATCCTAAAAATTTTTTCTTTATCTAAAGAAGGAAACAACGAATATTCCACCATGGATTTTCCTATATTCTGGTATGCCTTGCGTCCAATCCCCACCAACCCATCTCTACCCTTGCCCAATGAATTTGCTAAATTGGTCAGAGTTACTTTACGCCTTACCCTGAAGACATCAAAAGCCAGCCATCCCAGAAAAGATCCCAGAGCAAGTGCTAAGCGATAGGGAATGATCCTGGCGAACGCACCAACCAGATAGGTCATCCAGTATTCTATTCTATGTTTTATCGTTCGAGGACTCATCGTTTTTCTCTATTTTTTGTTCCTCCGATTCCCATTCTTCCAAGGTCTTCTTAGAATGTCGTCTTTTGAGAAAATAGAGAAATACTATCAAAAAAGCAAGTCCGATCCAGACGAGGAGAGTGTCACCCAAAAAGCTTACCCAATTGTATTTTTCTTTGACAAATTTCTCAAACTCCAACTGAAAGGAAAGATAATTTAAGCCAATGGTTCTCATGAATGCTAAATCAGTGCTGGTACCATTTGCCAGATGAGTCACCAGCTCCTTTATTGTTCCCTCTCCATATTCCCTGTATAGATAGGAAACTGCCAAAAAGCTTTCCGTATATGCTAATTGGGCTTTACTTTCTCTGAAGGCGTTTACCGACTCTATCTGGGATAGGGGAAGAACAGAGCCGGTCAAAACCGCACGCGCCACAGCCATATCCTGCCCGATTCTCCACTCCTGAGATTGATACATGGCAAATCCCTCATCCAGCCAGCGAGGGATCCTTTTCCCACGGGAAAGCTTCCCTAAGAATATATGAGCTAACTCATGAGTGACCACCTGGGAGAAGGGGCGATAATATTTGAACCGAAGCGGTGACTTCAGAATGATCAAATTACGAGTGGGAATGGCACACCCTATCCCCCAATCAGGAAAACTGCTTCCCACCATGGATACAAATTCCTCCTCAGTATCTACCACAAAAACACTCACCTCATCAGTCAGGGAGTCCTCTAAAAAGTCAGAAATTTTCTGATAGGAGGATTCTAATATGGCTTTTACTTCGCAAGCCAGATTCTCATCATGGGCATGAATGTCAAAATGGGGCCGGCTTTCCGCCAGAGGCGGATCCGCCTTTGGCGGAAGGGTGTGCCGAGAGAAAGAAAAATTCGGAAAGAAAAAAATGAAAAGAATTAGAGTGCTAACTATGGGATCAAAATATTTCATTCATCTCTTGAACTAATGGAAACTTCAACCTCTCCCTCTTTGTTTCCCCCTCTCCATTTTATGGAGAGGGGGATTAAGGGGGTGAGGTCAGTTCTTCTTCTTCTTAAACAAATCCTTTAACAAATCCTCCGCCTTCTCTTTTATTTGATCTTCTATCTTATCGCCTTTTTCTCTGAGTTTTTCCTTCATTTTCTCTTTGAGTCTCTCTTTGGGCTTAGAGGTGTCTAACCAAAATTCGGGATTTTTGGCAGGACCGCTTATTTTGATATCCAGCACCACCCTTCCCTGTTCGTTTTTTAGGTAATCCGAAAGATCACCTAAAGCATCAAATCTCAAGGAGAGCTCAGGTGAAAGAACCGCTGTCAATTTGTAATCTAAAGATCCATCCAGCCCCACTGACCCCACTAGGTCAAAATCGCCATCTTTGGTGGTGGCTGAAAAATCGTCAAACCACACCCGTCCGTCTTGGATTCTGAAGGAATTTCGCAAGGTTTCGATGTCCTGTTCTTTGAAGCTCTTAATCTTCACAAAAGTAGCCAATCTGTCCAAAAGCTCCCAGTTAACCAACTTCCCATCCGCAAAGGCAACCGTCCCGTTGGCGGAAAGAGACCTTTGAATGTCCTCCAACTGATTGCCCCTCCCGGCGAAGCTGGCATTCAGATTTAACTTGCCGAAAAGGCGATCATCAAAAGAGGTGAATCTGGAAAGAAAATCGTTAGCCTTGATCTGGTTGGCGGTCGAATTCATATTGAATTGTATATGATCGACATCGTTTAAGTCACAGATCACCTCCCCCCCCACCGATCCGGAAAAGATTTCGGCTACTATGTTATCCAAGTGCAATACGCCATCGGTAACATCTAAACTGGCAGAGAGATTTTCAAATTCCATCTCTCGAAAGATGGCTCTTTGAATGAATATCTGTCCCCCCACGTTTATATCCGGCAAAAGGATGCTATCAGCACCTGAAGTTTTCTCTTCGGCTTCACCTTCTCCAGAGACGGGAAATATCTCATCTAAGTCCAGAAATGGGGAATCAAGGTTAAAACTAAAAAGAGGTTTTTCTTCATGCTGGAATAGAAAATGAGGGATAGCGCCGTAGAGTTTCCCTTTAAGATTCAATGTGGATTTACCTAAAGACAAACTCAAGTTAGGTATGTCGATGTCTCCCCCTTTGAATAAGAACCCAGCATCCAAATTTCTGATGGGAACTCCCAAGGACGGGATGGCCACCTCCACTTTTATTAAATCAACTCGTCCGGAAAAGTTCATCCTTTCTGTTTTTTTTATCTTGCCATAGGCTTTAACGTTTATTTCTGCGTCTCCTGCCAGATTGGTTTCTTCAGGGAAATTGATAAATTCTGATAAAAGAGCGAGATTCAACTTAGCTTTTAGCTCTGAAGTGAGATTGGGATCAGAGAAATCATCCAACACCAGCTTGAGTTCCATGGGTGCCTCCCCCAGTTTTGCCTCAGACGAGAAAAAGCTCAAACTGCGATTGTTGAAATTTATCTCCCCATAGGGCATGCTGAAGGGTTGGGGAACTTCAACGAAATCAACTTCAACTTTCTGGAAAGTAATCTTTCCTTGAATTTGTGGAAGAAGCTCTGCTTTTATTCCTCCCTGAAGGGAAGCCGATATGGTGAGATTGCCTGAAGTGGTGAGCTGATTTAAGGGGGATGACTCTTCTTTGGGCAAAGAGGCAAATACATCTTTCAATTGAATCTTATCAGAGTCGACAGTCAAATTCAAAATAGGGGTGGTGCTTACTTTTTCCACCCTTCCCTTCACATCCAACCTCACTTTTGCGATGCCGATTTTAAGTGACCTTATATCCAATAAATCTTCTGGCATATTTAGATTTATATCATGCTCTAATGAAAAGGTAAGTGGAGGCAGTGTCCCCTTGTACTGAGGGAGATTCAACTCGATCTGGTCCACCGTGATTTTGCCGGTAGCTTTTGCATTCTCCCTCTCCTCATCTAAGGAGAGTTTGGCGTTCTGTTCAAAGTGATGTAAAATGATCCTTTTTTTATCCTTATTATCTATATAGAGAATCTTGCCATTTTTTATCTGTAACTGATCAAAGGCTACAGGTATATCAATGGCGCCGCCCTCACCTTTGGTCAAATCTTCAAAGTTGGTGACCCCTTTTTTATTTTTTTCCAGATTAATCTCCGGACCTTCAAGTATCAATTTCTTGATCTCTATTCTTTTGCGCAAAAGGGGCAAGAACTTGAGCCGGATGGAAAGCTGATCAAATTTGAAAAGTTCCCTTTGGATACACCCCGCTGGATTCAAAACCCTCATCCCCTTCACATCCACGCCCAGACCTCCCCAGATGGAGACGCTGATGTCTTCGATTTCCACCTCTCTTTTGAGCCCCTCTTCAATCTCAGGAATCAATAAAGACAAAAGCTTTTCCTTGGTGAAAACGATCTTTATCACAACGGAAGCAATAATTATCAA
>CAYOFL010000121.1:0-8555 GCA_964403165.1 uncultured Ignavibacteria bacterium | reverse complement strand
ATTTGTCAACCCCGCCTTTGGCGGGGTTGACCTACATGACTATAGCCTAAAATTCCGTCGTTGCGATAATCAACAACTTTTTCCTCGTTCGAGACAAGCCCTTTATGATGAACTCCGACGCTACATTTTTTCCCTCGTTCGAGAATGTTGCCGAATTTGATCCCAATATTGAGGCATCAATATTTTGTAATTTTTGATTGTGATTTTTGATTTTTTTGCTTAAATTCTAATTGTCAAAGCTTTGCTTTTGAAAACAAAGCTTTAGGAGGTTGGGAAACAAACATGCGGACCATCTTTGCCACATTACGACCGCAACAATGGGTTAAGAATTTTGTTCTTTTTGCCGGATTGATCTTCTCCCAGAATCTGGGCAGGCTGGATTTAGTTTTAGAAACTCTGGCTGGCTTTGCTTTATTCTGTCTCCTATCTTCCAGTGCTTATATTCTCAATGATATCCTGGATGTGGAAAGCGATAGAAAGCATCCCTTAAAATCTGCCCGCCCCATTGCCAGTGGAAAGATCAAAATCCCTACAGCCGTATTTCTTTTTGTCATCCTTGCTCTTATCTCTTTGGGTCTTTCAGCCTGGCTTAACCCCCTCTTTGCCCTAACCGCCCTGATCTATTTTATTCTGAACTTGTTTTATTCGGTGTATCTTAAACATGTGGTGATAATAGATGTGATGTGCATTGCATTGGGTTTCGTTATTCGAGCGGTGGCTGGGGCAGTTTTAATCGGAGTGGAGATCTCTGCCTGGCTGGTGGTTTGCACCACCCTTTTGGCTCTGTTTTTGGGCTTCGGCAAAAGAAGACACGAGCTTCTGCTTTTAGAAACCCAAGCCACCAATCACAGAAAAATCCTTTCCGAATATAGTCCCTATTTTTTAGACCAGATGATCTCAGTGGTGACCGCCTCCACCGTGGTGGCTTATGCTTTCTACACCCTCTCACCCGAGGTGGAAATAAAGTTGGGAACAGCGCACATGGATTTGACCATTCCTTTCGTATTATATGGAGTATTCAGGTATTTGTATCTTATTCATCAGAAGGAAGGAGGCGGAAGCCCTACCAGGATGCTTTTAAACGATAAACCCATTCTGGCAAATATCATCCTCTGGCTTCTAACAGTGATCTTGATCGTTTACATATTCTGAAAATGATGAATAATTTCCGCCGAAGGCGGATCCCTGCCCGTCCGGCAGGCGGGCGCCTATGGCGGAGATGACGAATGCTTTTATCCATCATCCATCATGCGTCATCAATCATTAATGTTCATAAGGAGGTCTTGTGGCAAAATCAAAAGTGGCTGTTGCAAAGACGTCGCCTGAGACTGTGCTGGAAGATTATCATAATCTTTTAAGGTTAGCTGAAGTGGAGAGCTTTTTACCCAAGGATAAAGTCACCATTCTGAAGGACAACATCTCCTGGCATTATCCTTTTCCCGGAGCCAACACCACCCCCTGGCAACTGGAGGGAACCATCCTGGCTCTTAAGAAGCTGGGATTTGGGCAAGTTGTGGCGGTGGAGAATAATACCGTGGTGACCAACACATTAAAAGGAGAAAGATTAAATAAATATGAGGGAATTTTCAAAAAGCATGACGTGGAGGTGCAACTCAATTTCTCTGATGATTTCAAATGGGTCAAATATGAGCCAAAAGGAGAGCTTTTGGCTTTACCCAAAATCTACAAGCATGGAATTTACCTTCCTGAGTTTTTCTTTGACAAAAACATCATTCACCTTCCCACCTTGAAATGCCATATCTACACCACCACCACCGGGGCGATGAAGAATGCCTTTGGTGGACTTCTGACCACCAAAAGACACTACACCCATACCTGGATTCACGAAACTTTAGTTGATCTTCTGACCATACAAAAGGAGATTCACTCCGGTGTATTTGCGGTGATGGATGGAACTACCGCAGGAAATGGTCCGGGTCCACGCACCATGAAGCCGGAGATAAAAGACTTTATCTTAGCTTCGGCAGATTCGGTAGCCATAGATGCGGTGGCGGCAAAGATGATGGGCTTTGATCCCATGAGCATAAAATATATTCGTCTGGCTCATGAACGGGGTCTGGGAAAAGGGAGGATGGAGGAGATAGAAATTCTGGGAGAGGATATCTCCGGCGAGAATTTCGGCTTCTCCGTAGGAGACAATATGGCAAGCCGGGTGGGCGATCTTTTGTGGTTCTCCCCCCTGCGAATCTTTCAAAGGCTATTTTTCCGCACTCCTTTAGTCTATATTTTCGTTTTTGGCTCTGCTTTTTATCATGACCGCTTCTGGTGGCAGGTCAAAGGGACAAAGATCTTCAAAGAATGGTCTGAGACCAAGTGGGGGAAACTGTTTCAAACCTATTAGCTCCCCTCCGGCAAGTGTATGTTTTACCTTCTTGTCTTATTTTGATTTATTGGAAGGGCAAAACCACAGTGAACCTCCCCTAAATCCCTCCCTTGGGTTGGAGACGTTCCTCCGTCATATTTTTCTTCAAAAACTAATCGCAGGATGCTAAAGTCCTTTATGGAGAAAATCACCTTCCGATCAGAGAACTATGGTCAGGGAAAGGGAAGGGTCGGTATTTTATTGACTTCTGATAAGCCATTTCCGCTTTGATTTGATCCCCTCTGTTGTGATAGAACACGGTCATCATCAGATAAAACTTATGATGTTGAGGATCGTAGGATTCCGCCTTCAGGTAAAACTTCTCTGCTTCCTTTAGATTTTGCCTTCTCTCCGCCTCTCTCCCCTTTCTTTCGTAGACTCTCCAGTCGGGCGAAAGCTCCTTACGCTCCTGTGCGTCATACCACCTGCGTTTAAAGGACTTCCTGGGGAGATAAGGCTTTATATCCAACAATCCGCTCCTCTGAAAGGTGCTGTCAAAAAGTTCCCAATCTGGCGTCGCCACTATCATGTGCCCCCGCCCTCCACACGCTATATTATCTTGCAATCTTACCTGATACAAGACACGTTCCCATAAGCCTAAATAACTGTATACTGCTGGATACCAGAGAGGGAAAATTATAAAGTAATCCGGACGATTTTCGTTTAAAAATACAATATACGAATCTCTTCCTAAGATTTTGTAAGGAATGATCTGGGGAGAGACCAAACCTTCTAAATCCAAACATTCTCGGTTTCCAAAAAACTTAATAGCCCCTACGTCATTTATGGCCACCAAAGATCCTCTGGGAATATTCTGGTTCATCCACTTGCCCAGATGAACTTGCATCTGGTTTATATTCTTTACGGATAAGGCATAACGTTGTGCACGATTGACTAAGAAACCTATCTGCAAAACAACTCCTGCAATCAGAAGTAAATTGATGACCCCTCTCCTAACTGGAAGCTTTGTGAAAAACTTAGTGATGCTAATCAAGGTTACACCGGCTACAAAAATCGCTATAAACCAAAAGATAAATCGAAAATCGCAGAAATTGAGCAATGCCGATTTAGCCTGAATTGCTGGAAAGTAATATCGCGAAAAGAAACCTAAGAGCATCTCTTTTTTGATCAGTGGATTTGCGTAAAAGATGAAAGCCAAAATCAAAGAGATACCCACCACAAAGGTGAGCCATTTTCTTAAGGATCTATTCGATATTTTGCCAGGTGCTCGATCGTCAAGTTTCCCCTCGCCCACCACGAAAAAGATAGCTAAAAGTGGTAGTAAAAAGGAGACATATCTATGCTCTCCAGTAAAGGAGTTTCCCACAGGTGCTACGATACCACGGAAGATGGGAATTAAAAGGAAAACCAAAGGGTAAATAAAGGTATCCTTCCTAAAAAATGAGAGGACCAGCCCTTTGCCCCAGAAAAAAGCCCAAAAGATATTCAAACAGACTAAGGTAGCCAACATGGTTCCCCCCCATACGAAGGGATTCAAAGTGAGCGAGATGAAAAGTTCTCCTAAATTGCCGTTTTTTATTGCCCAGATGAGTCCTGAATCCAATGTCTTGGCAAAAAAGGTATTAGGGAGCAAGCTCCCTGTGACAATGTAGCTGAAAATAAATGGGGGGCTGAGGAAGAAAACAAAGATGATGAGTTTTTTTAAAACGGTTGATTTAACACTCAGACCACCTCTCAGATCTTTGTCTTTGCTCATCCTGATATAATCATCGATTAACAACAGCGGGTAAAGTAAAACAAGCTCCGGTCGAGCTATGAAGCAGAGGGCACCAAATATGGGAGCAAAAAATATCTTTTGCTTTTTCCCCATTTCCTTCAGATGGAAAAAGAGCGTCAGGCACAGAAGAAGGGTGGCTAATGAAATCTCCATCCCGGAGAGAGCCCCAAAGATCAGAGGAGTAACCAAGGCGAAACTAAGAACTGCAAGGAAGGCTATTGTCTTCTTGCGGGTGTAGAAAAGACAGATCCTGTAGGTCAGGAAGATTGCTGACAAGAAAAAGATCACTCCCCAAAACTTGCTGATAAAAACCACGTTGTGGGTCACAAGGTAAGAGCAGGCCAGCACCAGGACCCAAAGAATACTTGTGGTTCCTAAAACGGGCTGGCCCGGATTAAACGAAAATCCATGTCCCGTGGCTAAGTTCTTAGCAAAAACCCAGAATATCCAGGCATCATCTAAGGGGAAACCTGAGGTTTTTGCCACCTGGATTTCCTGAATCAAATAAAACAGCAAAGGTATCGATGGGATAACAATTAGTAAGGGGAGATACCTTTTATGTTCCATTAGTCAGATTCCTTTTTGTCACTTGTCAACCGCATTGGTCTTACAACACGATATCCCTTAATCTCATCCTCACAGTCTCAAGGAGGAGGAAATAGCTGATATTTGATTGATTTTTCAAATGCCATTTTTGAGCGGGCGTAATCGCCTTTCCTTTCATAAAACACGGCCATCTGTATATAGAACTCATGATGCTGCGGATCGTAGGATTCCGCCTTCAGGTAATACTTCTCTGCCTCTTTTAAGTTTTGCCCTCTCTCCGCTTCCTTCCCCTTTATTTGGAAGACTCTCCAGTCGGGGGGAAGCCCCTGGTGCTGTTGGGCATCATATCACCTCCGTCTGAGGGACTTTTTGGGGATGTAGGGTTTTAAATCCAAGAGCCCAGTGTTCTGAAAGGTGCTGTCAAAAAATTCCCAGTCCGGCTTTGCTACTATCATATATCCTTTTCCTCCACATACGATATTGTCTTCTAATTGAATCTGATACAAAACTCTTCTGCTCAAAGCCAAAAATCTGACCAGTGGCGGATACCAAAAAGGGAATATTATGAAATAATCCGGACGATGTTTGTTTAGATATACGATGTATGAATCTGTTCCCAAGATTTTGTAAGGAATGATCTGGGGAGAGACCAAACCTTCTAAATCCAAACATTCTCGGTTTCCAAAAAACTTAATAGCCCCTACGTCATTTATGGCCACCAAAGATCCTCTGGGAATATTCTGGTTCATCCACTTGCCCAGATGAACTTGCATATCGTTTATGTTCTTTACCGATAAGGCATGACGCTGTGCTTGGTTAATTAGAAAACCTATCTGTAAGAGTATGCCTGCGATCAGAAGCGAAGAGATAACCTTTCTCCCAGCCGGAAGTTCTGTCAAAGACTTGGTAGTGCCAAGCAGGCTTGCACCAGCTATGAAAAACACTATAAACCAGAAGATAAACTTAAAATCGCAGAAGTAAGCCAACGCTGAGTGAAGCTGAATGGTCGGGAAGTAATATCGTGAAAAAAACCCAAGGAGCACTTCTTTTCTGACCAGTGGATTTATGTAAAAGATGAAAGCCAAAATTAAAGAGATACCCACCACAAAAGAGAGCCATTTTCTTAAAGAGCTACTCGATATTTTGCCAGGTGCTCGATTGTCAAGTCCCCTCCATCCTACGACAAAAAAGATGGCTAAAAGTGGGAACAAAAATGATACATATCTGAACTCTCCGGAAAAGGAGTTGCCCACAGGCGCTACGATACCCCTTACCATGGGAATCAAAAGGAAAAGCAGAGGGTAAATAAAGGTATCCTTCTTCAGAAATGAGAGAACCAGTCCCTTGCTCCAGAAAAAAGCCCAAAAGATATTCAAACAGACTAGGGTGGCTAACATGGTTCCGCCCCACACGAAAGGATTCAGAGTCACAGAGACAAAGAGTTCGTCCAAGTTGCCGTTTCTTATCGCCCAAAGAAGACCGGAATCCAATGTCTTGGCGGCAAAGGTATTAGGGAGCAAGCTCCCTGTGACGATGTAGCTAAAAATAAAGGAGGGACAGAGGAAGAAAGCAAAAATGATGAGTTTTCTGAAAATGACTGGGTTAATGACTCGATTACCTGTCTGTCCCTCAACCTTACTCGCACCCAGGTAATCATGTATCAACAATAGAGGATAAAGTAAGATAAGCTCTGGTCGAGCGGTGAAGCAGAGGGCACCAAATATAGGAGCAAGAAATATCTTCTGATTTTTCCCCATTTCCTTAAGATGGAAAAAGAGGGTCAAGCAGAGAAGAAGCGTTGCCAATGAAATCTCCATCCCAGAGAGAGCCCCAAAGATTAATGGTGGGGCTAAGGCGAAGGTTAAAACCGCAAGAAAGGCTATCTTTTTTTGCTGAGTGTAGAAAAGACAAATTTTATAGGTTAAAGGTATTGTTAATAAAAAAAAGATCACTCCCCAAAACTTGCTGATAAAAACCACGTTGTGGGTCACAAGGTAAGAGCAGGCCAGCACCAGGACCCAAAGAATACTTGTGGTTCCTAAAACGGGCTGGCCCGGATTAAACGAAAATCCCTGTCCCGTGGCTAAGTTCTTAGCGAAAACCCAGAATATCCAAGCATCATCTAAGGGGAAACCTGAGGTTTTTGCCACACAGGCTTCCTGTATTAAGAAAAACAACAGAGGTATCGAAGGGACAACAAACAGTAAAGGAAGATACTTTTTGTGCTTCATCGATCCAATCACTCCTTGCCATTTCTCAATAATCGCTTCTCTACGCATTTCTCGCTTTTGTATTAGTATTCATAAAATCCAAGATAAACTTTAGTTACCAACCAATGGGTTTCGATTCTTTATCTATTCTTTCTCTCGCACCAATCCCCGCAAGATTTCTTCTGTATCCGTCACATAAGCAAATCCAAATGCTAAGTTTTTGAGTGTAGCCAGATGCAATTCTTCGTCTACCGTTCCGGTAGCATCCATAAGAAAGAAAACCCGATAATCTCTAAAGTAAGCCTCGCGTGCGGTCGACTCACAGCACAAGTTGGTCATCACCCCGGCAATCACCAGGTCTTCTACCTTCAAACACCTGAGCACTATCTCTAAATCGGTGTTATAAAAAGCGTTGTACCTGTGTTTATATACTATCTTTTCCTCAGGTAAGGGAACCAGATCAGGATGAATCTCCGCATCTTTGGTGTTCTCCAGGATCATCCCCTCCCACCACCAAGCTAAAATCCCCCCGTCAAGCTCTTTGCTTTTGTGCACGTGAGCGGTATAGATCAGCGGCAGTTTTTTCTTCCGGAACGACTTTATTAGCTTACCTACGTTCGGCAATATGGCTAACCCTCCTGGAGTGAAGGTGGGACTCTGGGGATCAAGAAAGAAATTTTGCATATCCACCACCAGAAGGCAGGATTTTTTTAAACTGGGTTTCATCCGGTGAACATTGTAGACGGCGATCTCTTTTTTCCATTCTGCGGTCCTGGCTTTAAGGTTGGATGGTGTCACGTAGTATTCCTCTCCTTCTGTCGATTCTTCTGGCGACATATATTCCTCCTTTTTGGGGTATTAAAACCAAAGGGATGGCGAAACGTATAAAACAAGATTATTTAATCTTTTTCCTACGCACGAACAGTCCCGCTACCTGTTTGTTGGCAAAAAGTATCCACAAAATAAAAGGTAAGGTTCCACTGAAAAGATATAAAGGGACGCTCAGCTTCTCATAAGCCTGAGAGGGAACATGATATCCCTCATGTAAAAGGTAAACTGCCATAGTCATGACCAAATGCCAGCCAATCAAGATCAAAAGCCCCCATGTCAGCCGGGATACTCTTATCTTCAACTTGATCCCACGGGTGATTATCATAAGGGAGACGAAGGGAATCAGATTAAGGAGAACAGGCTTGGGTGCAGGAAAATATTGGATGTTAAAGCCGGCCAATTTAATCAGAAGGAGACTCAGAACGTAGTTTAAGAACATAAGATACCAACCAGGTTCCCCAAAAGGTGTAGAAGTTCCGGTACGTTCCAATGCTCCAGTTAAGTGCCAGAAAACAAACAGGAGGGCGGAAATCAAAATAAATTTAGCGATGAACAACCACAGCTTTTCTTTCATAATGCACCACCTTCTTTATCCACAAAATCCAGGTGGAGACTATTATCAAAATCATAGCCACCTGCCAGAAATACAGATGCAAAAACTCGAAGGTTCTGGGAGACCAGTTAGCCACCATGCTGATAAATATCATTCTGATTATATTGATCACATAAAGAAAAGGAATTGCCAAGCCTGCGCCGATCAATTTCTTTTTCCAGCCGGTAGGATAGGCTATCATGGCGGCAAGAAAGATGAGCATCTCATAAAGTCCGGTGCACTCCCCCACCACCT
>CAYOFL010000120.1:0-8682 GCA_964403165.1 uncultured Ignavibacteria bacterium | reverse complement strand
TTAGAGAATGTCAGGAAACAGGCTGACCCTCTCGATACCGGTGTCAAGTGTAGGTCTGAACATCTGCTTCCCCTTAGCAGGCTTATGAAAAAAGGATCAGGGAATGACCGTAGCGAAGGACCAGCACTTTCTACCGCAGTTCTATCTCAGACGATTCGTTGACCCCGACACGCCTCTGGGGATGGAGCCGTACGTCTGGCTCTACGACCTGGCCGAGCGGCGTTGGCGGAAGCGGGCTCCCAAGAACGTAGCCTCGTTGCGCCACTACTACGCGTTCCGAGATGCGGACAACCAGCTCATCAATGTCCTCGAACCGAATCTAGCAACCGTCGAGTCGCTCGGCGCGACCCTGATCCTCAAGTTGGCGGCCCGAAAGCCGTTAGCCGAACGTGAGCAACTGCACTTCAGTCTCTTTGTCGCTATGCTGACTGTTCGAACTCCTCAGAGCAGGGAACTCACGGAATGCTTCTTGAGGCGCAAGGGGCGAGAGTTCATTGCAGCGATGATCCAGCGCTGGCGTGAAGATCCTGAGGAGTTCGCGGCATCCCAGCGCGCGTACCGAGAGAAGACCGGCAAGGAATTTGGGATGGGAATTGACGAACTTGAGAAACACGCGCCGGAACTTGTCCCCAACGACGCGGGGGTGCTCGGCTTCTCAATGCTGCCCGCTTTTGGGCTCATGCAACGATTACTGGGGATGACATGGCGGTTCTACTCCACCGAGCAAGAGGACCGGCTGATCATCTGCGATCATCCGTGCGACTTCGCGCTGCCGCAGGCGGTCACCGAGGAATCCTTCCGTGGGTTCCTGACAAATGATGCCGAGTTTCACGTGCCTCTCACTCCGAACTTGGTCTTCGCCGCGCACGACGACGGCTTTGGCCGTGCCTTCGACGGTCCGCTTGGCCGTGAGGACGTTGCGAGGATTAACCGACGCATGGCTCACCGCGCCGAGCAGTTCATCGTGTCGACGAAGCCCGCATTTGTGGGAGACGATGTGCTGGTTCCAGATGGTGCCAACTGACTGCTCCAAGACGAATGCGCCATTCGGGGCACTGCAGGGTTGTGGAGAAGGCGGCAACCCCGCTTTGTAGTGTTGCGGGAGTAGAGAAACCAGAGTTTGTATCGACAGTATGCTGAGCTGTAAGGTTGTGATATGGGTGATGCGAATTGGTTCTTCTCAGCCTGTGCGCAGACTGCTGGTGCTATTGTTGCAGTAGTAGGAGGTTTCCTCGCTACACGACTCATCACCCTAGGTTCCGAAAGATCTGGCCTGCGCCAAGCCGTTGTCTACGCGAAACGCCGTCTCCGAGATGCTGAGAATCGAGTAACTAAAGCCGGACAGGAACTCACCGATTGGGAAATCAACGGATTCACGCAGGACATCCTCTGCGAGGTTGTGCAGATGGAAGGGGACACTGACGCCTCGAAGCTGATTGCGAAGTACGGTTCCAGAGAGCTACCGACGGGCAAGCTGGAGGCGACCATAAACAACCTGAGAGATCGTGTGAGCTTTGCCTTCTCGGAGCTCCACTCTGTAGGCGAAATCATCATTCAAGTCGAGTTCGATGAGCTAATGCGACGGTCGGGAGGCTACCCATCAGGATTGGATCGTGAGCTGTATGAGCGAGTCTTCTACAAGATTCGGAATGAAGTCAGAAAGCGCACGGGAAGTCAATCACATCCAGACTTCGACGCTCTCTACTTCCGGAGAAAGCCTGAGACAGCAGTCGAGGTCGCTGCGCAGGATAGATCACGCCTACGCAAAGCCGTGGATGATGCCGAGAATGAGCGCTCAGTGATCCAATCGGAACTTGAGAATCTGATTGCGCAGCTGGGACGTGTCCGCCGCCCACGTGGGCTGGTGGTTGCTTGGAGCATTCTGGCCTACATCTGCGCTGTCGGCGTGGCACTGCCATTGGCTCTTCTCCCGATGGACACCGAACCTGGAAGACTCAAGTGGTGGGTCTTCGGGTTGTTCGTAGTTGGACTGGTTGCATTGCTAGCATATTTCGCGAAGATGTTCAGAACTAAGGCGGAGGACACGAATTCCCGGTCTGAGAACCCCCAAATGGATAAGTAGGCAAGAGGCCGGGAGTACTGGGCGGCGCGACTCAGTTTCGTCAGTAATTCGCCGTTCGAGAATTGTCCACTCTGGTACGCCTGGGTTCACCATACCGAGAACTTTTCACCATCGGTTCTCGGTTCAGCTGCGCTGAGTACATTTCACGGAATTTGCTTTCAGGTTTTCTTCTTTGCTATATTGAGGTAGGGTGATAAGAGTGTCGGATGTCCCGGCGGTGGTGGGAGCATACAGAAAAGGCCACATAGGGGTTCCTCTCGAAAAGCTAGTCGATGCCTACTACGACTCCTTGGAGAAGATGCAGGCAAGCAAAAAGGATGCTGCTGCTAGACTGCGCTACGCGATGATGTGTCTTTCCTTCCTTGAACCGCTCATTAAATACACTAAGAAGGAGTGGGGGGAGGTGCCACCAAGTATCCCGGCCATCTATGAGGCGAGCATCTTCCACGCCATCAATGGCGCTGAGGGGCAGCTGAAGAACATCCTAGATCTTGTCAGCTTCTTCCCGGAGACTCGGGATTATCGGGCTGGAGTTGAAGAAGGGTTTGTCATTCTGAAGCTGGCAAGACAGATTCGAAAGCACCTCGAGGAGAACCCTGGCATCTTGCAAAACAAGCTGAAGAAAGCCCTTGATTTCGATGATGGACGCTTGTTGTCACGGGTGGTCCACTATATGGAAGTCGCGGGCCAGCTTGAGCGTAGGAAACACGAGAAGACCCATGAGCTCTACCTGAAGGTGCATCAGCAGGAACGGCAATCAGCCACTACACCGTCCCGACCTTCAGAACCGAATGATGACCCCAGGGCTGAACCCCAGAAGAAGCGAAGATGGTGGCAAAGAGACCAGAACACGTGAGATCGGAGACGAAGGAACAGATTCGTAGTGGGAGTTTGTAGTTGGTCGAAGTAAGGACGTTCTTATCTGTGCAACTCTTCCGCCCTGCTGCTAGGTACTTCCGAGACAAGGCTAGGGCGATTGAAAGCGCCGACGATCAAACACGAAGGGTTGAAGACCGCATTCTGGCGCTTGGATCCGTTCTTTGCGCTGTTGCATGTATCGAAAGCTATATCAACGCGGTTTTCATCAAAGCCACTGAAGGAAAGGGCTTAGGGTCTCTGCCTTCCAGTGTTTACGCTCAACTAGCGTGTGAATGGAAGAAGTCGGATTTCGGTTTGAAGGATTTCAAAGGAAAGGGGCCTGGAGTCTTAAGGAAGTACCGAAAAGCTGTCCATGTTATCACAGGTAGTCCGGACCCTGATCTCGGTGGCATATACGACGATGCCTCAGATCTGGTTGAATTGAGGAACCGGCTTGTTCATTACAAGGCATTGTGGCCTTCTGACTTGACGAAGGACAAGGCGAGTTACTTCATTGGATTGAAGTCGAAGTTCTCTCCCAATCCGTTCTTCCCCGAACCTCAGAACGACTTCTGGCCAAAAGGGGTTCTCGGTCTCGGATGCGCAATGTGGGCTGTAAAAGTGAGCGAGGAATTGGTAGATTGGTTCTCCTCTCTCCTTCCGTAGGGTATTCTCTTCCTAGACTCATGCAACATCCGGCTTCTTAAGTTGCTTGACATACTGATTGCATCGCGAACTCCTCTTGTCACAGATCAAGTGAGAGCTGCTCTTATAGGTCCCTCCGATATTGCCTGCCAACTTCCGGCCCCATTCTAACACAGAAAAACCCGTGGGTTATCATTAAGCATCACGCCCAAGAGATCCCCTAGGAAACTCTTTCGCAGATCTCATAGAGTGTTTGACTCTCGGGTAGTAGCGATCAAAAGCTGAACGCTTGACTGCTGAAGGCTAATTGCAGTACACTGGAATTATGATGAACGCCGTAGATGACGGTCGGCTAGTCCGTCCCATATGGCACCCGTTGGTGCATCAGTGCTTCCACGAAGAGCTGCGCTTATACGGAGTCAGAGCTGGCGACTACCGTGAAGCTTTGAACGACTTCAAAGACTTCTATGATCCTAGGCTATCAGTATATGAGATTTTCGGAGACGTCGACTTCTTGATCAGAGGTTACCTAAACGAAGAGGGTCGAACATACGTTGAGAACGTCTTGATTCCGCGCCTTGGTACTATGGCGGGTGCGTTCATCCTCACTGGTGCAACAGGCGGACGTGTAGTATTTGCCCGCGGAAAGCAAGTTTCGCCTATCAACAGGGATCTAATCAGGAAACAGCCCCACCACCTGCTAGTACAGGCAGGAAACTCGTGGGGAAGCTTGCCTGCCAAGCAAAGAAAGGAGCTATTGAGCACTGGTATCGCTCTAAGCGAAGAAATGGATCCATTGGGCAGTGAAAACATACGGATATTCTGCTTTATCTCTCATTCCCTAAGGATAGATAGAGTTCACGAGCTTGCTGAAAGACTGTGCTGCCTCAAGGAAATCCAACCATACTTATGGGAGCTGGTTGTCGGCGGGGTGACAGCGGGCTTCATTGGCAATGTCCTACTGGAGCTTGCAGTGCCTAACAAGAATTACGAGAACGTAATTGACATGGTCCGCGCAATACACAATGAACTCTCCTTAGCCGAGCCTCGGACACAAACTTACTTGGCAGCAAACATAACTCACGAATACGTCGATCGGTGCAGTTTCGTTGAGACATTCGATGACATAGCCTTGCGCCTTGCTGCTGAGTTCCCAGTGCTTCGTCAGACACCTACCAGTCGGCAAGGGACTCTCGTAACGCTGATAGAGCAACTGGATTCCTACTTGGCCCGCGACTCTACGCGACCGCTAGCGCGAAGTCTCATCGAGGCGCGCATTGAGGATGACACCTCGAAGCTTAGAAGTGCCATGGCACACCTGGGAGGAGTAGTTGAAGCTGAGGTGAAGCAGAGACTGGAAGCTGCTGCCCACAATGAATGGGGAGAAGGTTGGGATGCAAAGATCCTTAGTGAACTCTCGATGGAAAAGCCGTTGGCGGAGGGGTGGACTCTAGGAGAAGTGCTTGATGCAACTATGAGGTGGAACAAGAGGATGCTCCCACCCTTCCTTTCCGAGAGCGACATTAGGAAGTTGACCGCTTTCTCCGCCTTACGAAACGCTGCAGTTCACCAGCAATCGCGGCAGAAGCGACAGTTCGAAGACTACGATGTCAGTGAGATAGTCGCGCTTGCTCTTCATGCTTTGGAATTGCTCGAAGCTCAGCAAGATTAGGGAGGTGTCGCATACGCATAGAGGACATTCCAAAAGCTATGGCGGACAGCGTATCATCACGCGAAGCACTTCGGCCAGCCAAGCGAACAAAACCTACGCTTATCTTGACCGCACTCCCCGTCGAGTACAAGGCTGTGCGAGGGCATCTTGAAGGGCTGGAAGAACATATGGGTCCAGATGGAGTAGTATTCGAGTGCGGATGGCTCAATGCGCTCGAATCCCCCCGGTATATAGCAATTGCTCAATCTGGAGTCGGAAACATACGCGCCGGGGTAGTTGCACAAAAGGCGATTTCCTTCTTCAACCCTGAAGTGGTTGTGTTTATTGGTACTGCTGGAGGGCTCAAAGACGTGGCAATCGGTGATGTTGTTGCTGCAACCAAAGTCTATGGCTATGAGTACGGAAGAGCGGAGAGGTCCTTTAAGCCAAGACCCCTTCTACACATATGCTCCTTTGGCTTGGAACAGTGTGCCCGTGCAGAAGTGATTCGAGGAGAGTGGCTTCGTGAAGCAGGTCCTGGACCAACTCATGAGCTACCCTCAGCCCTTGTTGCTCCAATCGCTGTGGGGAGCAAAGTTGTCGCATCGACTGACTCAGCAGCCTTTGCTTTCTTGAGGGAGAGTTTCAGTGATGCGGTGGCTGTAGAGATGGAAGCTCTTGGAGTGCTTGAGGCGTCTTACAGTAGCAGCTCAAGCGAGGCGATCGCTATCTGTGGAATTTCCGACTTAGTAGCGGGTAAGGAAGAAGCTGATGCAGCAGGGTGCCAAGAGCTTGCGGCCAGAAACGCTAGTGCATTTGCCTTCTCAATGCTGTCACATCTACACGTAAGAGAAGGACTCCCGATCTACCCGGTTATAGGCTTCTGTCCGAGTAGCACGACCCCGTTGACCAAGGAAGAGGCAAGACGGGTCCGTGAGATCTATCGGATGCAGTCCGGTGTGATCGCTGTGCATATCAAGTCAGTGGCAAGAGAGCTCGTTGAGCTGGACGCGAAGTTTCAGCCCAGAAGGATATCAAAGGCTTGGCGACGGTTAACGTTACGGGAAAGACACGCCAGAGAAACATCGTATTCAGAAGCCCTATCCGCCATCCTCGATCAAGCTATTAACCCCCGATTGGAGTGCGAGATGACTCCTCGAAACTTCTATGATGCTTTCGAGGGCTTTGAATTCGAACGTGAAACGCTTACAACCGAGCACATTAGGAAGGTGTATGTTTCAGTAGTCGGAATGCTCAAACTGCCCGAATTGCAGGAATCCTTTGAGACTGCCGAATTGGGTGGGTACATTGCAGATAGGATACACGGAATCGAGCGTAGCAGACGTGCTTGGGAGCTGAGTAGCTGATGGTTACAGCCACACCGAGAGTAATTGCCTTCCTGAGTGGAAAAGGCGGATCTGGGAAAACGACGGTCGCCATTGCTATCTGCCAGTTGCTTGTTCAGGTAGGAAGGCGCTGCATGCTGATAGACGTTGACCTCGGCACTAATGGTGCTGCCTACTTCTTCCAGAAGGAGTTCACACCCGTGTCGATGGGGATCTGGGAATCGCTACCAAAGGTTGCCAACGGTGAAGTTATGGATGGAGAGCGCCTAGTACTGGAAGTCGCAAGTGGCTTCTATTTCGTGCCCTCACGTGTCAATCTTAAAAGCAAAGGTGAGAGTTACGACTCCCTTTCTATATCCAAGGATCTATTCAAGGAAAGGATCCTTCTCCCACTAATCGAATGGGCCAAAAAGAAAGAGGTTAGCTACATCCTACTAGATTCCCAGGCTGGATACACCTTAGCGTCCATGGCGGCATCAGAAGTCGCAAAAACCGCGATTTTCGTAGCAGAGCCAGACGCTATTTCCAGTGATGCGGGGGACAATCTTCTAATCCAACTAGGAAACAGCCTCCCGCCCGAAAGGCGCTATCTGGTGGACAAGGTTGACATCCGAGATGTAGAAAGCTACCGCAATTTGCGAGCCGTCTTTGAGTCACTCAATCGCCTTCCTCCACTTCCATATGATCACTCGGTTAGAGAAGCCTTCGGTTCAAGAAGAATGCCTATCTCACTAAAGAGGCCGACGGCTCTCCTTTTCGCCCTTCTTGAGACGATGCCTTTCCTCTTCCCCGAGATAGAGGTTGAGATCGCGGAGTTCAGAACGCAACGAACTGAGGATCTCTTTGGTGAGTACGATAGGCAAATCCAAGAGATCTTGGACCAACGCAAAGACAGTATCAGGCAACTAACGACAATACGATCAGGGAGTGCTCGCGCGGAGGCTCGTAGAATAGCAATCCTTCTGGCAGGAGGGGGAGCGCTTGCAGGCTTCGCGTATGGGCTACTCCGACTAGTGCCTGGCTTGCCTCCTGCGACAATTACCGCAGCAGTATCATTCTTCTCACTTGCAGTAGCCATCTTTGGCTACAGAATGCTGCGAACACGATATGAGAGTCGAGCGGAGGTTGATACACAAAGCGCAACGCTTCTAAGCAGAATCAGGGAGCTAGAGGGGAAGGCAGATGGAATCCGCTCCCTCCTTCTGACAAGGTCAAGTGAGTTCCTAATCGATTATGCGATTGCCACGAGGTCCCATGAAGAAGAACGCAAAGAAAGGAAAACCTTGGAGGACACTGTGGCGGAACTGGAGCCTGCCTTTCCAGGGCTTCGCCGCCTACCGGTAGAGAGTCGAGCGGCAGCGATTGCAATGATCACGGCCATGAGACCCTACCTCTCTGATACGGGAACAAGTGAGCTGGCTCAAGAGTTCGTCGCAGCAAGAATAAAGGAAGATGCTGAGGCGTCCAGAGAAGTGCTACGGGCAATCGGAACAGCTCTAGAGGAGCGCTTGAAGCAGCTCTTCGCCCACGCAGCTCAAGTACGTTGGGGAGAAGCTTGGGATGAGCAGAGCATGAAGGAGCTTGAGCTATCACGACCGTTTTCTGCAGGGTGGACACTAGGTGAGGCGCTGAATGCAATGGAGACGTGGGATCTTCATGACCTGCCTAGAATCATCGAGTATTCATCCATCCAGTTGCTTGAAAGCTTTCGCACAATCAGGAACTCAGCGGTGCACATGGAAGGCGACCTACATTCTCTCTTCCATGGGGTTCAGAAGGAAAGGGTGCTAGCACCGGTATTGGAGGCACTTAAAGTGTTGACTACCTCCCAGTGAGTAGCTAGCTAAGGCAACCTAATGCCGGTTCTCGGTACGGTTTCGTTGACCACAGCCAGGACCAACCACCGGACTTTGCCACCACGTATCACCGCCTCCTCATGCAGGTTCGTGATCCTCCAGCTTACGGGTCATATCGGGGTCAGACCTTCATTCTTAGGATTTCATCGTCTCATGGACGCGTTTCGTGGAGACATTGGGGTCAGACCTTCATTCTTAGGATTTCATCGTCTCATGGACGCGTTTCGCGATCACGCTGATCGT
>CAYOFL010000119.1:0-8720 GCA_964403165.1 uncultured Ignavibacteria bacterium | reverse complement strand
TTTAATTAATATTTTATGAAGTTCTGATAAATCGTATTGATTTTTTGGAATAAATTTTAATGCCTCTTTTTTAAAAATGCTTACTCCATAATCAATATATTTCATTTCTGGCTTTTTGTTGGTTTTACTGTAAGAAGTGACTAAATTTTTTTCTACCGACGCATTACTAATTTCATATTTATTGAGATTTTTATAAACGGTCATTAAACCTAGTTTATCAAACTTCTTAAAAAAGTTTATTGCTTTTTGAAAATCAAAAGGAAGATAAGAATCGCCATACATTACTAAAAAATCATTTTCCAAAAAATCCTTGGCATTTTTTAATGCCCCGCCAGTCCCCAAAAGGTCTTTTTCTCTACTGTATTTTATATTGACGCCGAATTTTTTTCCATCACCAAAATATTCCTCAATTTGCTTTCCTAAAAAACCAGTACAGAGAATAATATCAAAAATTTTATTTTTTATAAGTAAACCTATCTGATGCTCTAAAAAAACCTTTCCTTGAATTTCTAACATTGATTTTGAAATTTTTCTGCTGAGAGGATAAAGCCGAGTAGCTTTTCCTCCACATAAAATTACTATCTGCATAATTCGATTATATTCTTATTAACATGTCCCTGCTTCATTATATTTCGTTTTGATACCACTCTATTGTTTTTTTTAAGCCTTGCTTGAAATCGGTTTTTGCTTCAAAGCCAAATTCTTCTTTAGCTCGAGAAACATCTAAACATCTTCTGGGCTGACCATCAGGCTTGGAAGTATCCCAGCGAATTTCTCCTTTAAAATCCATTATTTGACAGATTAGAGTCAATAAATCTTTGATAGTAATTTCCATTCCAGCTCCAATATTAACCGGTTCAGATTTATTATATTTTTCCGCAGCTAAAACTATTGCCTCAGCCGCGTCTTCAACATAGAGAAACTCGCGGGAAGCTTTACCTGTTCCCCAAGCCTCAATATAATTCTGACCTTGTTTTTTCGCTTCATCTACTTTTTTAATCAAAGCTGGAATAACATGAGAAGATTGGGGCTCAAAATTATCTCCAATTCCGTACAAATTTACAGGAAAAAGAGTAATAGCGTTAAAACCATACTGTTGGCGATAAGCCTGGGCTTGAACTAAAAGCATTTTTTTGGATAAGCCGTAAGGAGCGTTAGTTTCTTCTGGATATCCTTTCCAAAGATTTTCTTCTTTAAAAGGAACAGGGGTAAATTTTGGATAGGCGCAGATTGTTGCAATGCCGACAAATTTTTCCACTCCCTTCTGTCGGGCTGCCTCCATTAAATGAGTCCCCATACTTATGTTGTCATAAAAAATCTCGCCCGGTTTTTCTCTGTTCAAACCAATGCCTCCGACCTTTGCCGCTAAATGAATAACTATATCCTGTCCCCGAACCGCTTTCTGGCAGTTCTGCCAAAATCTTAAATCCAATTCTCCAACAGTCGGCAAATATAAGTTCTCTTTGGGAACTCCCCTTTTCTCTAATAAATTTCTAACCAAATGCTTACCTACAAAACCATGGGCCCCGGTAATTAATATTTTTTTATTTCTTAAATCTATTGACATATTAGCTTTGATTTAGAATTTTTTTTAAAGCCTCGGAGATTTTAAAAAGGTCTTCTTCTGTTAAATTCTGGTGACAGGGAACATACAATCCCCTTCTTCCGATATCCTCGGCAATTGGGTAATCCCCTTTTTTCTCTTCCAAAAAATGATAAGCCGGGCATTGGGTGGGAATAGAACAAAATATCTGCCTCACTTCAATTCCAAATTTCTCCGGCAACAATTTAAGAGCTTTGTCTCTCTCTTCTTCTGATGAAAACATGATCGGGTACCCATGAGGAATAATGTACTCTCCATGCTTTTCTCCAAAGGCATCTTTTCCTAAAACCTCATTGAGTTTAATCATATTTTGATGACGTTTCTCAGTATATTGACCAAGTTCATCAATAACTCCCAAGCCAATTATTGCTTCTAAAACATTCATTTTAGCAGAAAATCCAATATAAGGAAAAATGAATTTTTCTTCTAATTTATTACTTTTTCTGCCGTGATTTCTCAAAAAACGAAGAATATCAGCTAACTCATCATTATTTGTAACCACTGCTCCACCCTCGCCAGTACTTAAACTATGAGAAGGAAAAAAGGAAAAACAGCCCATACCACCAATTGTTCCGCAAAACTGGTTTTGATGTTTTGAACCAAGGGCCTCGCAAGCGTCTTCAATAACATAAAGATTGTGCTTTTGAGCTAAGGCAAGAATCTTTTCAATTGCGGCTGGCCGACCAAGAAGGTGGACAGGCATAATAGCTAAAGTTTTCTCATTGATTTTTTTTTCCATCTTTTCCACATCAATCTGGTAATCATGTTTAACATCAACAAAAATTGGTTTAAGGTGATTGTAATAAACCGCGTTAATTTGGGCAATAAAAGTTAAAGCTGGAACAATTACTTGGTCTCGCTTAAAGCCGTCTTGATATTTAGCTAATGCTAAAGCAATAGCATCAGCTAAAGTACCGTTAGCTGTTGCTATTACATTTTTTATTCCCAAAAAATCAGCCAATCGCTTCTCAAATTCCTCAATATATTTTCCTTGACCAATTATCCCTTTTTCCAAAGCTTCAGCCATCAGAGCTTTGGTTTTTGGGGAAATATTAACTGTGCCTAATGTGATCATAAAATTTTATTAATTTTTCTTCTTTGTTTAAGATATTTTAATAATTGTTTAGTATGTCTAATTTCTTTGAATTGGCTTAGGGGTGTTTTGGAAAGAATTAATAACATCCGTTCTTCACTATCATTAGCATAGAAGTAAATATTCTTCCAGGGGAAATCCGGTTCTTGAGAAATTTTTCTGATATCTTCAACATAATTATGACGATCCCATCGCTCCATAAGAACAACCCATTTCTCAGCCCTCTTAAAAATATTTCTCAAACCAGACAAATAATGCTTATATCTCTGAATATGCATTAAAACAGCTTGGGTGAAAATCAAATCAACTTTAATTGTTTTTAATTTGGGGTCTGTTATATCTTGAACTAACAAATTGGCTTGGTTTTTTAATTCTGGATGTCTTTGAAAAAGAAATTCCATTTGTCTTGGTAAAAGATCTAATCCATTTAGCCTTAGTTCAGGCATGAGTTTTTTAAGATTGACTAAATGATCTCCAGCCCCAAAGCCGACTTCCAAGACTGATTCAGGCTTTAGGCTGTAAATTGTTTCGTACAAAGCTTTGTGATTTTTATTTAAGGGCGATAAATCAGGATCTAAAATTATTTCTCCATTATTCAAGGAAAACTTTCCATCAGGAATAACCAAAGTACACTCTCTATCGCCAAAAGCAATTTGTTTAGAATATTCTTCTTCATAATACTCCGACCAATTAAAATCATCCATAATCCCAATTTTTTTTCCAACACCTCTGATTTTTTTTCTGATTTTCCTTATAATAGGTACTTTTTTGAATGGGGTTATCATTTTTTACAGAGTACATAAAAATCTTCTTAATTTATTTTTATGTGCTCAGTTTACTTATCCTAATAATGTTTTAATTGTTTGACATACTATATCAATCTGCTCTTTTTTTAAGCCCAAGCCGCTGGGAAGATATAATCCCTGCTTGGCAATTCTTTCTGCAATTGGATATTCTCCTCTTGGTTCAATGTTTAATTTCTTTAAAACTGGCTGTAAATGCAATGGGTAAAAAAACGGTCTGGTAGCAATTCCCTCTTCTTCTAATTTTTCTCCAAAACTTTCTGCGCTAATTCCGGTCGATTCATCCAAAACAATTCCATACATCCAATAAACATTTTTTGCCCATTGTTTTTCAACAGGAAGCTGAACCGTTTGAATATCTTTTAATCTCTCAAAGTATTTTTGAGCATTATTTCTTTTTATCTCAATTAGTTTATCAATGTTTTTTAATTGAGCAACTCCTAAACCAGCCTGTAAATTAGTCATTCTGTAATTTCTGGCTAATTCCTGATGATAAAATCTTTTTTCTTTAATAAATCCCAAATTTCTTAAACTTTTTGCTCTTTCAGCCCATTCCTCATTGTCAGTTAAAAGCATTCCGCCTTCACCGCAATTTATAATTTTGTTTGCATAAAAACTAAAGCAGGAAATATCTCCAAAACTGCCGCATTTACTTTTTTTGTATTCTCCGCCATGAACCTCAGCCGCATCTTCAATTATTAAAAGATTGTGTTTCTCGGCTAATTGTAAAATAGTATCCATTTCTGAAGCATGACCGTAAATATGGACTGGCATTATGGCTTTGGTTTTTGGAGTAATCTTTTCTTCAATTCTATTAACATCCATATTCCAGGTTTCTGAATCAGCATCAACAAAAACCGGAACCACTCCATAATTCAAAACAGCCAAAGCGCAGCTCATTATAGTAAAGCTCGGCATTATCACTTCATCACCCGGCTTTAACCCAATAGCTCCCACCGCCATTTCTAAAGCCGCTGTTCCCGAAGAAACAGCTATGCCAAATTTTTTGCCAATGTACTGACTGAATTTTTCTTCAAATTCCTTCACAAAAGGTCCTTCTGAAGAAACCCAGCCAGAATCAATACATTTGGCTAAATATTCTTTCTCACCGCTTATAAATAATGGCTCATTAACTGGAATCATATTTTGAGAATTTCTAATTTTAAATGACAGCAAAGCTGTCATCCCGAGGACAAAGCCTGAAGGATCTCGCTCAATATTATATAAGATCCCTCACTCGCCTACGGCTCGTTCAGGATTACAACGAAAGCGACTTATTATCACGACATTTTAGCATAATTGCAACAAAAGGTTTGACAATCGGAGGGAGATTTGCTATTATATAAAGCAGTAGATTACAAAAAAGAATAAACCAAAACGAAGAACTGCTTAAGGGAGGAGATTGAAAATGGCAAAAGGAAGAAAGCCGCTGTGGGAAGTTTATCCAGAACTCACCAGCATGGTTTTACAAGACCACAAGAAGAAAGGAATGCTTATTGAAGGAGCTCATAATTTCTGTCATGCTCTGATGGTGGCTCAGTATGCCCAGCTAATCGCTGAGGATGAAACCATTAGCACTCTTGCTTGGATAGCTGGAATTATTCACAATACCGACCGACTCTTTCCTTAAAAAGTGGTAAAAAAACGACTATACTATTACCTTTATGAAAAACTACCCTATATGCAACTTATTGTTGACGCAGTGCTAACACACTCAAAACCACCTGATATAAACGACAACTCAGTGACCATAGCATTAAAAGATGCTGACAAACTGGTAAGCATCGGGCCGAATATTGCTGTTCGCTCAGGACAACTGTATCACAACCTGCCCGATTTTGATCCGCGATACTTGAAACAACCTGATCCAACATCAAATTACAGAAATCCAAAAACCGTTCTCCGCGATATAATGTTTTCTCTGGAATGGGAGGGAACGGCTCCCAACGGCATAGACTGGATTCGTCTGCCAAAAGCAAAAGAGCTTGCCAAACCCTGGTTTAAACTTTTGCGAGCCTACATTAAGGGTTTTGCGAAACAACTTAAGGAGGTTGGTCTCTTGCCCTATCCGTTTCCGGAGCATTTTGCTCAACTGGACAAAAAATGAACGATGGGGAGGTAAAATTAGTTCTTTACCTCCTTTTTTTATTTACGACTTTCAAAATTTCTGGATATTCTATCAGGTTGTCAACTATAATATCAGATTTCTTGCTCTCTAACAGCTGCCTTGATTGAGTCCCCGAAGCAACACCAACAGTAATTGCTCCCGCCTCTTTACCCGCTTGAATATCACTGATTGTGTCTCCAATAACAATAGTTTTTTCAAACTGATAATTCTTTTCTTTTGATTTCTTTATTATGGCACGAATTATCTCTGCCCGGTTATTAAATCCCTCATCATAGCCGAATAATAAAAAATAATTGTAGAGGCCTGCTTTTTTCAAAATTACTTCTCCTTTATATTCTGGATTGGAGCTAACAATTCCTAAATACTGGTTGTGATTTTTTAAATAATCCAAAAATTCTATTACTCCGGGAAGAGGCTTAATATTAGTGGATTTGAGATTTTTAATAAATAGCTTTTCGTATATTTTTATTATCTTATTTATTCTACCTGCATCTTCAAGTTTGTGTTTTTGAAATATTTGAAGGTGTTGGTCCCGCTCCATCATCCCAAAGGTAGAAATAATTTCTTGTCTGGTAATTTCTTTAGATTTGAAATCTAAAACTTTTTCATAAGCTTCCAAATATGCCTGAGCATGAACATTAGTTAAATCTACTAATGTTCCATCAATGTCAAAAAGATAAAGATTTGGCATAATAATTTAAAATTAACTCTAACACTTTTCAATTCCCTTAAAACGGGTTTTGTCGTTGTCGCTGAGATAAGGTCCTTGTTTAACTTCAATCATTTCCGTGTCTTCCAAAAACTCAAAGCCGTGGCCGCCACCAGCTAATAAAATTACATCGCCAGCTCCTAATATTCTGGACTCAAGATAATTTCTCTCTGAATCGTAAAAATTAACTTTTAATTTTCCTTTTTTAACAAACAGGGTTTCCTGTGTAAAATGAATATCTCTTTTAACAATGTTATGAGTGTGAGCCTGAATTGCTTCACCGCTTTTTCTGGAAATAAAAGCCAACTGCTGGGAAAAATAACCGGGCGTAAAAAATTCAATCCCATCTTTTTGGAAATCATTATAGATAATAGTGGCTATGATATTATCCTTGTGTTTAATAGTTTCAATATTATTTTCCATAGTTAAGGGCTTTATTAATTACTGATTGCCATTTTTGGGCATAATTTTCCAAAGTAATTTCCTTGGCTTTTTCTTCTCCTGCTTTTATTAATTCTTTTCTTAAACTTTCATCTGTCCAAACTTGGTAAATTTTCTCAGCCATATCTTGTTCGGAAAAAGGATTAAAGAAAATTCCAGCTCTGCCGATTTGTTTTGGCATTTCAAACAAATTAGAACATAAAACTGGTGTTCCTAAAACCATTGCCTCCAAGGGAGGAATGCTGGTTGGCCCAATTAAAGTTGGGAAGATCAAAGCCTTTGATTTTTTATACAAAGCGATAATTTCTTTATTGGAAACATAGTCTAAATTGAAAATCTGGTCCTCTATATTAAATTCTTTAACTAATTCCATGGTCATTCTATAATTATGGTAATTTGCCCCTGGGTCTCCTACTAAAACTAAAGGAATTTTTACTCCTAAATTTTTTTTGATTAAATGAAGCGCTTTGATTAACCTTTGGTGATTTTTTTGATACCAAAATTGTGCTGGGTAAAAAAGGAAACTCTCTGGAAGGTTGTATTTTTTTAATAATCTATCTACTGCTTCCGAATCCATATCTTTGTCTCTATATATATAGCCGGGCGGTATGTAGGGAATAATCCGGATTTTCTCTTTTGCTGCTTTATAAAATTTATTGACATCAGAGAGTCCCTGTTCTGAATCAACAATGGTTAAAATAGAATATTTTGTAGAAAATTTAAAAATAATATCTCTTTTTAATCGGCCCAAAAAAGGATATTCTGGAAAATTTGGATAATATTTATGCATAGTGTCAACCACAGAAACTACAAAAGGGATTTTGTTTTCAAATGCCAGTAAAGAAGGAATGGGACTAATTAAAAGGTCTAAATTGATGTTTTTCAGCACTTCCCTATTTTTTATATTGGTTGAAAATATGGGATTTCCTAAAAAAAGATTTAATAAAAACTTGAGTTTGCCCCAAAAACTATTAAAGCTGCTGTCAAGGCAAATAAATTGAAGATTTTTAAAGTCTTTGTTTTGAAAACATTCTTTAGGGTTTTCCGTGTCATAATGCAAAACAAAATAATTAAAATTATCAGAAAAATTGATTAAACCATCAACTATACTTAAAGCATACTGAAAGACCCCTCCCTTTTTTAAATAAGGAAAAAGGATGCCGATATTTTTTTTCTTTTTTGAAAATGACATTATACTTTTTTAGCGATTACTGTTATATTCCAATCATTTTCAAAGAGATTTTTTTCTATTTCCATAAATGGGCAAATTTTTAAAACTTGGAAACCGGTTTGCTCAAGGAAATACTTAATTTCCTGCGGGAAAAAGAAGCGCATTTTATGGCTTTCGGAAATTTCATCCAAAACCTCTCCCCTACTTTTTTTAATTACTTTGTAATTTACATCAATTGTATGCTTCATTAAATCTAAAACCGGTTCTACCCATCTCTCTATTTTTTCAACGCCTTGTTCAATAATCTTTTTTCTTTTTTCCGGCTTTGTTTTTAATACTGCCGGTCCAAACCAACAGTCAAAGATAAAAATTCCACCCTTTTTTAAATGATTGGCTGCACATTTGAAAGCTGAAATTATATCTTCGTTTTTGGTTTGATAACTCATTACCGCAAACATCGAGATAACTGCGTCAAATTTTTTTTGAAGCTCAATATTTCTAATATCACTCTCAATAAAATCAATATTTTTATTTTCTTTTTCAGCTTTTTCTTTAGCGATTTTCAGCATTTGAGGAGATAAATCAACTCCGGTGAGCTGGTAGCCTTTTTCAGCCAAAATCAAATCATGGCTTCCTGTGCCGCAGCCCAAATTAAGAATAGTTTTTACAGAATTCTCTGAATATTTTTTAAAAATTTCTTCCAAAAAATCAGACTCTTTTTCATAGTCCTTGTCTTTATAAAAAATATCGTAATACTTTGAATATGATTGAA
>CAYOFL010000118.1:0-8734 GCA_964403165.1 uncultured Ignavibacteria bacterium | reverse complement strand
GGAGTGCGCCCCGCCTTTGGCGGGGCGCTGCGGAAGCTTCGCTTCCGCACTCCAAGGCGAATTTGTCAAATTAAATAGTTGGTGACCTTTAGGTGAACCAGCTTTGAGTTTGTAGTCTTTTTAGAGGCTTCAGGTCAAGCTGAAGTCGTAGAGCCCGCCTTGGCGGGGCTTGACATTCCAAAAGGCCCTTTCCACATTTGGTTTTTTCAGAGCTCTCAATAAATATCTTGACCTACCAGAAGATGTAGGTTATAATAGAAAAAATTTTGAAATAAAGTAAAAAATCTATATGTAATAAATTGGAAAGTGAATTTCGGTGCAATGAGTGAAAATGATAAGATAAGGAAGCCTGACGATTTTGGGGACGGTTTCATTCATGGACTCAAGCCTCTTCGTGCCTTAGACCTCTCCCAGGTCACCGGCTTTGAAGAATTGCTAAATCAGATGGCGAATACCGCTTTTGGGGCAAGAAGCTTGGGTGAAGCTTTCAAAGTCTATACCTCCATGTTAAAAGACCCTGATTGTTTTATCGTGGGCACCTTCTCCGGAGCCATGACCATGGCTAAGATGGGACTGGTCTTATGTGAGATGATCGATCGGGGCTTTCTGGATGCGGTGATTTCCACCGGAGCTCTGGTTATGCATGGCCTGGTGGAAAATGTGGGAGCCGCTCATTTTAAATATGAAGGAAACTGGGAGGATAATCAACTATACAAACATGGATACAACAGAGTTTACGACACCATCGAGGCTGAGAAAAATCTACACGGAACCGGGCTGATTCTGGACAAAATTTGGGAGGATATAGACCCTAAGGCTCCTTGTTCAAGTTTTCAACTTTTGAAGAAAGTGGGCGAGCATCTTTCCAAGAACAAGAAGGGTCGAGGCATTCTTAAAAGTGCATGGGATAGGAAAATCCCGGTCTACATTCCCGCTTTCACCGACTCAGAGCTGGGCTTGGATTTTGCCATCTACAATAAGATCAGAAAAACACAAGGAAAACCTCCTCTTCGTTTCGATCCTTTTCTTGACCTTGAGGATTATACCAGAAGAATCCAGAATGCAAAGCACACCGGAATTTTCACCATCGGAGGAGGAGTTCCCAGAAACTGGAGCCAGCAGGTGGCGCCTTATCTGGAGGCTATTTATCGCAGATTCGGTGAAGGGAATGAATTAAACCGTTTCAAATACGGAGTAAGAATCTGTCCGGAGCCGGTGCACTGGGGTGGACTTTCTGGATGCACTTACAGTGAAGGTGTCTCCTGGGGAAAATTCGTCCCCAAAAAAGAGGGAGGAAGGTGGGCAGAGGTGCTCTGTGATGCCACCATCGCCTGGCCCATATTGATAAAAGCTATAATAGAACGCTTCGATCGAGAAGGTCTCAAGCGTAAAAGACCCCTTTCTCAAAAAATTTAGCTCTCTAATCTGATCCGTCAATCTGTATACGAAGCTTTTCTTAAGTCCCCAGAATAAAAGAGATACCCCCTCTCTTCAGTTAATGAAAATTGAGGTTTATCGAGAAAAGCGTTTCTAAAAGTGCTTGACTTGATTCGTATGGGATATTATAATAAAAAATCCTTTGAAGCAGCCTGGTTTATCAAAAGCTGGGCGAATGAAGAAAAAATGAGCACTCTCACAGCGTGAACAAAAAACGGAATGATAAGTATTCGACTTACCGACAGATAGGTATTTTAACCACCATACCCATGCTTCTGGCGGTGGGACCGATTTTGGGATACTACATTGGACATTTTTTAGACAAAAAACTGGACACCGCTCCTTATCTAGAGTATGTTTTCATATTCTTTGGATTTGTTGCCGCGGGAAAAGGTGTTTACAATTTGATTAAAAGAGCAAGTCAGACAAAATAAGAAAACCGCTCCTGCCTTTGGTGGGATTTCCAAATTTTTGACCATGGGTATAGAATTCATTAACAGAGTAATAAAAACCTCGCTGGTGCTGGCGGCTCTGGGCTTTCTTTTCGTTACCGTTTATTACGATTTCAAATTTGCAGCGGGGATTCTAACTGGAGCTGTCTGGGGATGTTTAAATCTTCTGTTTTTGACCCGTCTGATCACCGAAATCTTCTCACCCGGCAAAGAGGTGAGAAAAAGTAAGGTGATCATAATAGCTTTGGTGAAATTTCCGTTGCTGTATGGGTTCGGCTATATTCTGTTGAAAATAAACTATTTTCCTGCCATAAGCCTGCTTTCAGGATTCACTCTCATATTCGTGGTGATGTTCTTGAAAGCTCTGGGAAGATGGGTCCTCTCCTTGGATGCAAATAAGAAGGCGAAGGTGAACTCACCGGAAAAGACCAGCGGACGAAAGATGGGAGGGAGTTAAGGTTTAAGGTTTAAGGTTTAAGGTTCAAGGTTAAATCTTAATCCGCTCGCTAAGAAGCGGAAAGCGATCTATAAGAAAGGGAATGGTTGTTTTTGAACTTAATGTTAACTGAGGAATTAGCAAAACACGCGGCGGAGAAAGTTCAAGAGGGTACACCGGAGCTCCCCAATTTTATTACCTTTCTTTACCATAAGTTTGGGGAGGTGGCTTTTGTCGGATTTTTGCATCACTGGGAAAACGTGATCTTCTCCTGGATGGTGGTGATCATCATCAGTTTGGTGGCATATCTGGCGTATCGGAAAAGGTCCCTCATGCCGGGGAAATTACAGAATTTGGTGGAGATGGTAGTGGAGGCGCTGGACAATTTCGTGTGCGGGATTTTAGGACCACAGGGAAGAAGATTCACCCCCTTTTTGGGAACGCTTTTTATATATATTCTTTGCATGAACTTTTTCGGGTTGATTCCCGGGATGAAATCACCCACCTCCAATCTCAATACCACCGTTTCTTTAGCGCTCTGCGTGTTTTTCTACGTGCAGTATACTGGCATAAGAAATCTGGGGCTTTTGGGCTATCTCAAACATATGGCAGGTGATCCGCAGGATGTGGTTACCTGGCTTTTGGTCCCCATCAATATACCTATACACATAATAGAGGAGCTGGCAAAGCCGATGAGTTTGTCTCTCCGACTTTTCGGCAACATCACTGGTGAGGACGTTTTGATTACCGTGTTTGTGGGATTGGGGGTGAGCGCGTTAAGCTTCTTTCACCTGCCTGTAGGCATACCATTTCAGTTGCCCTTTTTGTTTTTAGCCTTGTTGACTGGAACCATTCAGGCTTTGGTCTTTACTTTGCTTTCGACCATATATTTTTCTCTAATGTTGCCACATGAGGAACATTGAACTCTTGAACCTTTGAACTTTTGAACCTTTTATGAAGGAGGTTAGATGTCTTACCAAACTGCTTTAGCCATATTTCTTCCTTTAGGCCTGGCCGTTGCCGCTTTCGGGTCTGCTTTTGGGCTGGGTCGGGCAGTTTCTGCTGCCATGGAGGCTATGGGACGACAGCCAGAAGCAGCTACAAAGATCCAACTGGGAATGATAATCGGCTGTGCTCTAATCGAGGCGCTCACCATCTATGCTCTGGTTACCGTGTTCGTGTTGCAGGGCAAGATATCCTAAGAGATAATGCTGAGCAATATAGCATTCATCTAGCGGCGGTCCGCCGTCGGCGGTCGGCGGACACGATAGAGTATCAATAGTTTTTAAGGGAGCCTGTCTATGGGTCTTGAATTCGGTCAGATTATCACGCATATAATCGGGTTTGTGATAGCCGTCATAATCCTAAAAAAGTTTGCCTGGAAACCTCTTCTCTCCATGCTTGAAGAGAGAAGAAATAAAATAAAATCGGAATTCCACAATATCGAGGAAGAGAGAAAGAAAACGGAGGAGCTCTACTCCGATTATCAGACCAAGCTTAAGGAGATCGACTCTCTTGCCCGGGTGAAAATCCAGGAAGCCGCCAGAGAAGGACAAAAGCTGGCAAATGAAATAAAGGAAAGCGCCAGAGGAGAAGCCAAACAGATCGTGATCAGGGCCAAGGAAGATATCCAGAGAGATTTAGATAAAGCCAAGGCTCAACTGCGGGATGATGTGGTCAACATAACCTTGCAACTGGCAAAAAGGATCATTCAGGAAAAGTTGGATCAAGAAAAGGATAGACAGATGGTCGCTGGTTTTATAGATGAAATGAAACAGGGAAAAATTGAAGGGTTCAAATGATAGAATCGAAAGTCGCCATAAAATATGCCACGGCTCTATTCCGCACAGCCAAAAGGACAGCTCAGGTGGAAAGCATTTCCCGTGATCTGGAGGCGCTCTCCAATTTATTGAAAAAAAACATCCTTCTTAAAAATTTCCTTGAATCCCCCCAGGTGCTGGAGAAAGATAAAAGAAAACTTCTCAACTCTACCTTTAAACCTTTAATTTCGGAGGCTTTGCTCTCATTTTTAATGTTGGTGGTAAGCAAGCACAGAATCAGTTATCTTCTATCCATGGCAGAGGAGTTTCAGCGACTGGTCAAAGAGGATCAGGGCATAGTTGAAGCTTGCTTGATTACTGCTCGTAGTGTGGATTACGCTCTGGTGGATCAAATCAAAAAGGAGTTGGAAAAAAGCACAGGCAAACAGGTGGAGATGAAGCTGAAGGTAGATCCATCTCTCATAGGGGGGATCGTGGTTATCCTGGGTGATAAGATAATAGACAGAAGCATTCGGTATCAACTCAGTCAACTAAAGGATCAGATGTCAGCTCTGAAAGTGCATTAGCCCATTTTATTTGTCATCTCAATAGAAAAAATGAATCAATTTTTTGAGAAACACCATAAAAAATAAAGAATAATGGAGGAAGCTTCCTTATGCCCTTGAATCCTGAAGAGGTAAGCTCAATTATACAGAAGGAGATAGAGAAATACGAAACCAAATTGAAGATGGAGAGTGTGGGGACCGTTCTGCAGGTGGGGGACGGCATTGCCCGCATCTGGGGTCTGGAAGATGCCATGATGAGCGAGTTGATCAAATTCCCCAACGGTGTAACCGGGATGATACTTAATCTGGAGGAGGACAACGTGGGTGTCGCCATCTTAGGTCCTTATGATGAGATCAAGGAAGGAGATCGGGTCACCCGCACAGGGAGGATCGCCTCGGTGCCGGCAGGGGATGCAATGATAGGTAGGGTGGTCAATGCCCTGGGTCAGCCCCTGGATGGAAAAGGTCCCATCGTTGCCAAAAAGTTCCGACCCATTGAAGGAAGGGCACCCAATGTGGTTCAGCGAAGACCGGTGAGTGAGCCGGTGCAGACCGGGCTTAAAGCCATCGATTCCATGATACCCATAGGCAGGGGACAAAGAGAACTCATAATCGGAGATCGACAGACCGGAAAGACAGCTTTGATGGTGGATACCATACTCAACCAGAAAGACGCTGATCTTTATTGCATATATGTAGCTATAGGACAAAAAGCCTCCACCGTGGCTCAATTGATAAAGACGCTTGAAGATCATGAAGCTATGGAGTATACCACTGTTGTGGTAGCCACCGCTGACGAACCTGCGCCTCTTCAATATATCGCTCCCTATGCCGGCTGTGCCATAGGAGAGGAATTTTTGTATAATGGGAAACATGTGGTGGTATTCTACGATGATTTGACCAAACATGCCCAGGCTTATCGGCAGATGTCCTTGCTTTTGAGACGTCCACCCGGAAGAGAAGCTTTCCCCGGGGATATTTTCTATCTCCATTCGCGACTCTTAGAGAGGGCGGCAAAATTGTGTGAGGATTTGGGCAGCGGTTCGCTCACTGCCATACCGATTGTTGAAATCCAGGCCGGAGACGTAACCGCTTACATCCCCACCAACGTCATCTCCATCACCGATGGACAGATTTACTTAGAGACAGACTTATTTTACGCCGGGGTGAGACCAGCCATCAACGTGGGCATATCCGTGTCAAGGGTAGGAGGAAAAGCTCAGGTTAAGGCCATGCGAAAGGTGGCAGGAAGACTCCGGCTGGATCTGGCGCAGTATCGGGAATTGGCTTCCTTCACTCAATTCGGAACAGAGTTAGACGAAGCTACTAAAGCTTATCTTACCCGTGGCGAAAGGATGGTTGAAATCTTAAAGCAAGGGCAATATATGCCTATGTCCGTGGAAAAACAGGTGATGATAATCTATGTCGCTACCCATGGATATTTAGATGATCTTTCCATGGAAGTGGTAAGGAAATTTGAAAAGGAATTCTACCCTTTCATAGAAAAAGAGTATCCAGATGTGGGGCATACCATCGCCACCAGCAAGGATTTAGACGAGAACACAGAGAAAAAATTAAACGAAGCTATAGCCAAATTCAAAGAGGAATTCAAAGCCAAGCTCGGGCAAAATCAAGGATGAAAAAAGCAAAAGCGCCCCGCCAGAGGCGGGGCGGCTACCAAGCATGCACCAATTAAATGAGTAAAGAAAAAAGGTAGCCGCAACCTTTAGGTTGCGCAAAAAAGTGTTACCTAATACAAATGCATTTATTCCAGATATAAAGCTGGTCCCATGACCCTTGACCCCTGACCCTGGGGGCAAGGGGCAAGGGGCAAGGGTAAACATGGCAACTTTACGAGATTTAAGAAGAAGAATAAGAAGCGTTCAGGGAACCCAGCAGATCACCAAAGCTATGGAGATGGTGGCGGCGGCTAAGTTGAGAAAAGCTCAAACTAAAGTGGAATCATCCCGTCCCTATGCTTCCAAGATGCAAGCCATGCTGGATAATCTAACCCAGGCATCTGGCTCACTTACTCATCCCCTCTTCGAAAAAAGAGAGACAAAAAAGGTGGGCTTGGTGGTGGTCACCTCAGATCGAGGATTATGTGGTTCTTATAATCACAATGTCATACACCAAGCGGATAAATTTTTAAAAGCATGCGAAAAAGACAAGGTCGTTTTGACAATCATCGGTAGGAAGGGATATACTTATTATTTGAAAAGACCCTGGGAGATTAAGCTGAAATATCTGGGCTTGGGTGGAGGCTTGAATCTGGCGCAGGTTAAGAATATCACCAATGATTTAGTCAACCTCTTCCTCACCGGTGAGGTGGACCAGATACATTTTATCTACTCTAAGTTTCTTTCTGCCGTTACTTACAAGGTTACCACTGAGAAATTTCTTAACATCGAAAGCCGGGTGAAGACTGAAGGCAAGGAAAGCGACGTGGACTACATTTTCGAGCCTGATCCAGAAAAGATTTTCTCAAGCCTTCTTCCTAACTACTGTATGACCCGGGTTCAGATGGCTTTAACGGAATCTTTTGCCTCAGAGCATGGTTCCCGCATGATCTCCATGGGTGCGGCAACCAAAAACGCTGAGGAGATGCTTGACCATCTCACCCTGGTTATGAACAAGCTAAGACAGGCATCCATCACCAAAGAGATGCTGGAGATCACCACCGGAGCGGAGGCTTTAAAAGGATAGATTAGCGATAATTCACTGACTAAAATTCATGTGAATAGTCCCTCTCACCTTAATCCTCCCCCCAGAGGGACGAGGAAATAGATGATCCCCTCTCCCCCTCGGGGAGAGGGTTAGGGTGAGGGGGAAGAGAAGTTTAGTATAGAAAGGAGCACACGTTCGGACAGGGGTTGCACCCCTGTCCGCCTAAACATCCGCCCGTATGGGCGGGGGCGGTCGTCTGACCGCAGAGGAGGGTCGGGGGCTCGCCCTGAAGGGTTCAACCCCCACCCCAACAAAAGAATGACCAAAAAATTATTTCCAAGAAAGACAAGCTAAAATTGAAAAGGAGTGAAAGTGGGAAGTCCAAACTATGGAAAGGTAAAGCAAGTGATAGGGGCAACAGTGGACTGTGAGTTTGATGCAAACAAACTGCCCAATATTTACAACGCCATAAAGATCGAAGATAAGGATCGGGGAATTGATCTTGTCGTAGAGGTGGCTCTGCACCTGGGGGACAACCTGGTGAGGTGTGTTTCCTTAGCCTCTACAGATGGTCTGGTTCGGGGAATGTCGGCATTAGATACCGGAGGTCCGATACAAGTACCTGTGGGTGAAGGAACTTTGGGGAGGATATTCAATCTCTTGGGTGAACCCATAGATGAGCTGGGCCCAGTGAAAAATATCGAAAAGACCTACCCCATTCATAGACCTGCTCCGACTCTGGAAGATCAGGAGACTAAAACCTCCATACTTGAGACCGGCATAAAGGTAATCGACCTTTTGGAACCTTATCCTAAAGGAGGAAAGGTGGGGCTTTTCGGGGGTGCTGGAGTTGGGAAAACCGTGATCATAATGGAGTTGATCAGAAGCGTTGCCACCGAGCATGGAGGTTATTCGGTTTTCTGTGGAGTGGGGGAGAGAACTCGTGAGGGGAACGATCTCTGGCTGGACATGAAAGAATCCGGGGTTATTTCAAAAACCGTGATGGTCTTTGGTCAGATGAATGAGCCACCGGGGGCACGCTTAAGGGTGGGGCTTTCTGGTCTGGCGATGGCAGAGTATTTCAGAGATGAAGAACGCCAGGATGTTTTGTTGTTCATTGACAACATCTTCAGATTTGTGCAAGCCGGATCTGAGGTCTCCGCACTCTTGGGAAGAATGCCATCTGCCGTTGGCTATCAGCCCACGCTGGGCACTGAATTGGGAGAGCTGGAGGAGAGGATCACCTCCACCAAAAGCGGCTCCATCACCTCGGTGCAGGCTATCTTCGTTCCGGCAGATGATCTGACCGATCCAGCCCCTGCCACCACTTTTTCCCATCTGGACGCCACCACGGTTCTGTCCCGTCAAATCGTGGAGTTAGGGATTTACCCCGCGGTCGATCCTTTAGCTTCCACC
>CAYOFL010000117.1:0-8749 GCA_964403165.1 uncultured Ignavibacteria bacterium | reverse complement strand
CTGGATTGTCTTATCCAACGGAGGTGGGCGATTGATGCGTACGGAGGAACTATAAGTGAGTGCTACGTCCCCGAAGGTAAAGGTGGATATCTACACGGCTCGTGCCGGTGGACCTTACCAATGGGGACAGGACTTAGAGGCAGAGCTATCGCGCTGGGAGGTGGAAGCAAACCATGTAGCGTCCTACGCCAGATATGTCGCATCCTTGTTGGGAACGGACGCTGACCTTATACACACCACCGTTCCCATTCCCATGAAGTTATGGCATAGACCTACTCTGCTGACCGTGCAGGGAGATTATACGGAGGAGCGTTCGCTTCTCCAGAGATATTACCCAGCGATGGTGGTTAGTGCCGACGCAATCACTACATCTAGTAGGTATGTCAAAAGCAAGATACCGCTGCCCGGGGACACACCAGTTATTCCCAATCCCATATTCCCTGACAGGTTCAAGGTCACGGAACACGGCACGCGCGAGCGGCTAAACCTGGCAACCGTGATGAACTTCTACTTTAAGAATAAGGTGCAGGGGTTGATAGACCTGTTTGATGCTCTCGAGAGAACCAGACTGACCAACTTCAGGTGTATCGTTGTCGGCGACGGTCCGTACCGCCACGCTATAGAGGCTCACGCATTGCGAACAGGTTTGGATATCATTTTCTGTGGCTGGTTATCGGATGTGGGGTTGGTCTTGTCCAACAGCGATATATTTGTCTACTATACACACCAAGACAGCTTCCCGAACACGATAACCGAGGCTATGGCAAGCAAGCTGCCTGTGGTTATTAACAGTTTCGGAAGCATCGGAGAGATAGTGGAACACGGACATGATGGATTGGTAGCCGATAACCCGGAGCAGTTCGCTGAGGCGTTGAGGTCGCTGTTCGCTGATGTTAAATATAGACGGGAACTCGGGGAGAACGCACGGGCATCGGTGGAGAAGAAGTTCAACTGGAGGGTGGTTATAGGGCAATTCTTGAAGATATACGGGAGACTGCTCGGTAAGGAGGAGACATGGCAACAATGACAAGACCTGTAGGAGTAGCGGTCATAGGCTGTGGAAGATGGGGGAAGAACCTAGTGCGGAACTTCGACGAACTGGGAGTCCTGTCCTGCATCTGTGATTTGGATGAGTCGCTCCTGAGTAGCATTGAAACGGTGACATTTGCGGGAAGAATCAGGTACCTTCGACCACTGCTGAACGACTCGTCTGTGGACGGGGTAGTGATAGCAACACCATCGAACACGCACTACAAAATCGCCAAGGAGTTCCTGCTCGCTGGCAAGGATGTGATGGTGGAGAAGCCTATGGCGCTATCGGTTGACGAGGGGATGGACTTAATTGCCATCGCCGAAGAAAGGGGGCGTGTACTGCTTGTAGGACACTTACTGGAATACCATCCCGCAATCGTGCAACTGGAAAAGATGGTAGACGCTGGTGAATTGGGCAAGATAAACTACATATCCTCGACCAGACTGGACTTCGGTAACGTTCAACAGGGGAGCGATGTGCTGTGGACGTTTGCTCCACATGACCTTGACACTGTGCTGCTACTGATGAAACGAGCACCTGTCAGTGCGGCTACGACCGGTGGGGACTACATAGAAACTGGTGCGATAGACGTGTCTATGAACACCTTGGACTTTGGAGAAGGGTTGAAAGCTCTATTGTTTCTGAGTTGGTTATACCCCTACAAGGAACGCAAGCTGGTGGTGATAGGCGATAAGGGAATGGCGGTGTTCGATGACGTGGGAAAAGATAAGCTGACAGTATACCCGAATACTGTTGCATGGCAACACGGGAAACCACTGACCAAAATGGAAGACGGGCGTGTCATAAATGTAGATGATGTTGAGCCACTGCGACTTGAATGTCAGGACTTCATTCACTGCATTGTCAGCAGAGACAAACCACGGGTGTCCGTAGCGCGTGCTATACAGGTGTTGCAGTTGCTGACAGCCTGTCAGGAATCGGCACGGAGCGGTGGAATCCCGGTGATGATAAATCAGGCGATGCCCAGCAATGTCTTTGTCCACCCGACAGCGACCATTGACCCTGGGGCGCTTATCGGCAGGAGTACGAAGGTATGGCACTACTGCCACGTGTCTGCTGGAGCTGTGATCGGGGAAAGGTGCGTATTGGGACAGAGCGTGTATGTAGGTCCGGGAGTGCGAATCGGGAACGGGGTGAAAATACAGAACAATGTTTCCGTCTACGAGGGAGTGATGCTGGAAGATGACGTGTTCTGCGGGCCATCATGTGTGTTTACCAACGACAAGTACCCGAGGGCTACCGCTGATAATAGGAGGAGCTGGAAGACGACGCTGGTCAGGAGAGGAGCAACAATAGGAGCAAATGCTACGATACTATGCGGGATTACAATAGGACGAGATGCTCTCGTGGGTGCGGGAGCAGTGGTGACCAAAGATGTTCCTGATGGGGCTGTAGCGTATGGGAACCCCGCAACAGTGAGAGGTGAGAAATGAATAGCTTGCTGGAAGGCAAAAGAGCGTTAATCACAGGTAGTAGCGGCTTCATCGGTAGTGAGCTACTGGTGGAGCTGAAACGCCAAGGTGTAGAAGTTGTCGCTTTTGATGAGACTACGGGGCTGGACATCGGAGACAGGAATGCCTTGAACGTGCGGATGATAGGAGCAGATTACGTCTTCCACTTAGCCGTTCTACCTTTCAACCCTTGTGCTGAAAATATACGCCTGTGCGTTCAAACGAACGTGCTGGGGACGCTCAATGTGGTAGAAGCCGCTGCCAGAGCCAAGGTCGAGAAGGTAATCTGTAGTTCAGCGTCGGCGGTATACGGGAACATCGATGCCGTCCAAGCTGTTGACGAGAGGCAGCCGTGCAACCCTAACTCTATGTACGGAGCGAGCAAGTTGATGGGGGAACTTATAGTGCAAAACTCGGGCGTACCGTACGTGATACTGAGATACATGAACGTGTACGGGGAGGGACAGAAGAATGGCCTGATACCTGCTCTGCTGAAGTGTGTGAAGGACAATGTACCGCCTACCATAGACGGGGACGGTAGACAGGCTTTTGATTTCGTACACGTGCAGGACGTGGTGAGAGCTAATATCTTGGCAGTGACCTGTGATGTGTGTGACGAGACATTGAACATTGGAGGCGAGAACGAGATAACCGTGTCCCAAGTGGTGAGAATGGTGCTGGATGCTGCGAGGTCTGACCTAGTGTCTGTCCACAGACCAGGCAACGATAATGTGCGTAGGGTGGGCAGTAGTGCTAAAGCCCGAAAACTACTGGGATACCGTCCCAGTGTAGATTTTAACGACAAGATAAAGGAGATGGTTTTATGGGATGGTTTAGGGTGAGTCTATTTGTCCGATGCCCCGTGTGCAACGGGATTCGGTACAGCCATACGTCGTCCTATAAGTTGTGTCCTAGGTGTCATGGACACGGCGTTGTGTTGCATCCAAAGCTAAGGTCAGATTTTAACAGCAAGATAAAGGAGGGAGATGGTTAATGCGTACTGCAAAGATGAACATACCAATCACTAAGATATATACGGGAGAGGAGGAAGCAGAGGCCGTCAGGGAGATACTGAAGTCTGGCTGGCTGGTGCAGGGGGACAAGGTAGTCGAGTTCGAGAACCAGGTCAGGGACATGGTTGGTGCTAAACACGCCGTGGCCTGTGGCAACTGCACCGAGGCTTTGCACATGGCGGTACTGGCGTTGGGTATCGGGAGAGGCGACAGGGTGTTCGTACCCGCCTATACGTTCGTGTCTACTCCCAATGTTGTGGAGTACGTGGGCGGTGAGGTGGTATTCGTGGACATTGACCTGGAGACATTTAACATTGACGTGACCGACTTGACGATGGAGCGACCTGTCCGTGCGGTGATTCCCGTGCATTTGTTCGGGTTATGTGCGGATATGCCTTGGGTACTGAACTGGGCGAAAAAGACAGGTGCCAGTGTCATCGAGGACGCGGCCTGTTCGCTAGGAGCCAGTTGCTTTGGCGAAATGGCTGGTGTCCTTGGGGATCTTGGTGCGTTCAGCTTCCACCCTAGAAAAAGTATCACCACCGGGGAGGGTGGCATGATAACTACCAACAGGGACGATTTAGCCCGTAAAGTCCACGCTCTGCGTGATTTTGGGTTCGAGATAACCGACCTAGAGCGCCACAGGAAGGGTCAAACGGCTCTTCCGCAGGTGGAGATGCTGGGGTTTAACTTTCGTCTCACCAATATCCAAGGGGCGATAGGCGTTGAACAGATGAAGAAGTACGACTACATTGTCGGAGAGCGGATACGGCGTGCGGAGATATACAATCGAGAACTTACTGGGTTGGACTGGTTGAGGATTCCTGTTGTACCAGAAGGGTACAAGCATACGTACCAGTCGTACTGCCTGCTGGTCGGTGGAAACAGCTACCGCAACTGGATTAGAGATAGCAACAGCGTGGAACACTACATCGAACATTGGAAAGACGCTAAGAACAGGCTAGTTGTAGCATGCAAAGAAAAAGGCATCAGCGTCCGTGGAGGAACCCACGCCTGCCACATGCTGCCGTACTACGCAAGAAAGTACAATCTAAAACCGATGGACTTTCCCAACACGGCGATAGCCGACGCTCTACTAGTGACCATCCCACTATTCGCCTCGATGACAGACGACGAGCAGCAGTATGTAGTCGATGCTATCAAGGGAGTTGGAGCATGAAATCATCGCTGGTTCCGCACCTTGTCTGCCCGCAATGCAGATCCCCCATACGCATAACGGATGACATAACAAGGTACACTGCCCGACTGGGCGTGAATCAGGGGGTACTGTCCTGTTTCAAAGGTCACGAGTACAAGATAGTCAGGGGAGTACCTATTCTTATCCCACTTGGCACATTCAACGACCAGCTACAGGTAGCCGATACCTTCGGGCAGAAATGGAGTATGGTGCCGAACTACGGTCACGATAAAGCGACGAGAGATTTCCAAAGAGAGTGGTACTTGAAGCGGTTCGGGTGGAAAACTATCGACGAGCTTAAGCAGTTCCTAGGGCAAAAGATGAAGGTACTGGACGCTGGTTGTGGTCTGGGGGGAGATGTCAGAATGTACGCGACAGCCACAGTCGGCGAAGTATTCGGGGTGGATATCAGCGACGGGGTCTTCCTGGCTCAAAAGAAACTAGGCACTCTTGGCAATGTACACATAATCAAAGCGGACATGACCAGACTACCGTTTCCTGATAGCTATTTCGACTTCATAGCCTGCGATCAAGCCTTGCACCACACACCAGACACGCATGCCAGCTTCGTGGAGCTACTGAGGCATGTGAAATCGGGCGGACACATCGCCTTCTACGTGTACAAGAGAAAGGGTGCAGGGCGAGAGGTTGCGGATGACTTGATACGGGCGTACACGACGGGTATGAGCCATACTGACTGTGAAGTGTTCTCTGCTGCCTGTGCGAGATTCGGGAGGGACGTGTCCAAGCTGAACCTAGACCTGCAGAGGGACATCTACTGGAACGTGTTCAAATGCTTCTGGAACGACGACTACGATTTCAACACCAATGTCGCAGTGAACCTCGACTGGTACCGTCCCAGGTACGCTTGGCGACACACGCCGGAAGAGGTGAAGGGATGGTGTGCTGAGGCCAACTTGACTATCGAGCATTTCGATGTTTGCGATAGCGGAATAAGTGTAAGGGGGTTAAAAGCCTGATGACAGAGACAAAGAACCTACGGGAACAGCTACTAAACGGAGACAAGATGGTTGGCGTCTGGGGGTTGGGGTTTATCGGGTACTCGTCCATGGCGAACTTCGCCTTGGCTGGTGTGCGGTGTATAGGTACGGATGTAGACGAGTACAAGGTTGACTGCGTGAACAAGGGAAGCGTACCCACGCCGAACTTGGAGTACTGGTTGGGGTTCGACCCTGCACCGTTGAGTGCGACCAAGATGATGAGAGCTACTATCGACTGGACGGAGCTCATCGACAAAGATATCGCTGTCCATCTAATCTGTATTCCCACCGAGAAGGGTGATAAGCCGCATCTGGACATATTGCAGGATGTCATAATCAAACTGTCCCGATACCAAGAGGTCAGGTCGGTTCCGCTGGTCATAATAGAGTCTACACTGACTCCTAATACTACCGACAATCTGGTGATACCGTTGCTGGAGAAAGAGGGTCTGCAGGTGGGCAAGGATATACTGGTCGGTGTAGCACCGCGGCGCGACTGGTTCGTGAGTGCAGAGAAGAGTCTCAGAACCTTGCCGAGAGTAGTCGGTGGCACGACACCTAGAACCACGGATGCGATGAAGGATGCCTTGAGTATCGTGTGCGATACGGTACTACCAGCCAAAGACCACCGCCATGCTGAGCTGATAAAGGGCATCGAGAACGCCTACAGGCACGTGGAGATAACCTTGGCTAACCAGCTGACTGCTGCGTATCCTGACGTGGATATGCGGGACGTGCTTAGGCTGGTGGGTACGAAATGGAACATAGGTTGCTACTCCCCATCATTCGGCACTGGAGGCTACTGCATACCGCTGTCCAGCCAATACATCTTGGCGGGAACGAAGACACCATCCGAACTGAGCATACTTCAAGCAGCCGTGGGTACAGACAGAGGGATACCCGCCAAGGTAGCCGATGCAGTGATAGCGGGTGGTGCCAAGCACGTGGGAATACTGGGGCTGGCTTACAAGGGGGACTTAAAGGTACACACTCTCAGTCCGACACTGCGAATAGCGGAGAGACTGCGGGGAGAGATAGCGGTCAGCATAAACGACCCATACTACAGCCCGAAGGAGATAGGGCGGATATGCAGTGTACCGTCCTTCGACTTCCCGAGTGGGTTAGCTGAGTTCGATACAGTGTTAATCGTAGCCGACCACAGGCTATACACCTCGGTGAACAGATCCAAGATACTGAGCTCACTGACCAACTGCAAGAGAATAATTGACAATACTGGAATCTGGCAGGAGATAGACTTTGCCAACCACGGTATAGAATACAAATTAGCTGGGAGAGAGAACTGGCTATAGGAGGCGACTATGAACTTTGTACAGAAGGTAGAGGCAGCGGAAGAGTTAATCAGGGAGGCTATGCGTGAACACGATAAGATTGCGGTGGCCTGCTCGTTTGGCAAGGACTCGATGGTGGTTCTACACATTGCCCTACGGGTAAACCCCGAGTTTCCCGTGTTCAGTGTAATGACACCGTTCAAGTTCAAGGAGACATTGCACTATAAATCGCTAATGACCGAGCGGTGGCATTTGAACATCAAGACCTATATGGACTCGTTTGTCGGGGAACAGTTTGACCTGTATCATACCGACCCCGATGCCTGTTGCCAGTTGTATAAGGTTGAGCCTACCAAGCAGGCTATCCACGATATGAGGCTTTCGGCTTGGATTACGGGTCTCCGTCGAACTGAGGGTAGGACAAGGGTCAATTACGGGTTCGTGGAGTCCAGAGACGGACTGGTGAAGGTGAACCCGATACTGGATTTCACCGAAACGGACGTGTGGCGATACATAGGTGTGAACCATATCCCCGTGAACCCGCTCTATGCTCAAGGGTATCGGTCTCTTGGCTGTGAGCCATGTTCCAGAAAAGAGGAGGATGAGAGCGAGACCGAGAGAGCGGGAAGGTGGAGTGGAACAAGCAAATGCGGAGGAGAGTGCGGAATCCATAGTCAGAGCTTGAAGTGAGAATGAACTACAATCACTACACTAGGGACACCCATGCTAGATCGTGGGTCAAGTCTTTGACCTGGCGGTTGATAGCCACGGCGGTCACGATTGTCGGCGTCGGGATTGCCACAGGGGACTGGGCGTTGGCTGGTAGCGTCGGTGTTGTTGTGAACCTTATCAAGGCCGTTCTCTACTACGCTCACGAGAGGCTGTGGGAGCAAACCCACTGGGGACGAAAAAATATACAGGAGGAGAAATAATGGACTTTATAGACGACAAGAATGGAAACAAGATTGCCATCGATTTCAAGTATGGCAGGGAGTGTAAAATCGGCCGCTACTGCTACATCGATGAGGATGTAGTTATAGGCGACAACGTAATCGTCGGCGACTATACCAAGATTATGAAAGGAACACGTTTGGGCAACAATGTGACGCTGATGGATTATGTAAAGCTCATGCCGAGGACAAAGATAGGGGACAATTGCAAGCTGGATGATTATGTAAACACATCTGGCTATGTTGACATCGGCAACAACATCCGTATCAAGAGGTGTTCGATGATCGGTCAGGCGGTCAGGATAGAGGACGATGCATGGATAGGCTCCGGGGTCAGCACTACGAGGATAAAGTACCCGAAGGCGGTCGGCAAGGAGGAAGAGTTCGAGGAATGGATTACGATAAAGCGTGGTGCCATAATCGGTTCCAGGGCATTGTTGCTGGCTGGCGTGACCATAGGCGAGGGTGCTTCAATCGGTGCGGGTGCGCTGGTGACGAAGGACTGCGAGCCTTGGGGCGTGTATATCGGTCACCCTGCGGTTCTCAAGAGATACAGGGACAAGGAGTAGCAATGAGTTATGCAGTAAGCGTCTCTCCGATAAAGGTAAGACACTGGTCGGGTGTAGCAGAATCCAAGCTAAGGGATTTGTTTCAACGAAACCCTTACCCACTATACAGAGGCACCCTGTTGAGCGAGCCAATGAAGAAGTATATGTTCGAGCGGGCAAGGAGGTCGAGAAAGATTGGGCAGAGAACCTTTGTGGCTCTGGTGGACGAGACACCCGTTTTGACG
>CAYOFL010000116.1:0-8779 GCA_964403165.1 uncultured Ignavibacteria bacterium | reverse complement strand
GTAGGGGCGATTCCCCGCCTCCGGCGGGATGTTCCACATGAATTGCCCCTACAGCTTACCCCGCAACATCTCTGGTTCGGGGTGAACGGAGACCCCCAGACGGGAGGGCACCCGTACGGGTGGGCGTTGGCTCGTCTGGGATAACATCCGGCGGGAGCACAAGATCAGAACTGGCTTAAAAGCTTGATCTCCCACCCGTCCAGGGCAGGCTTATCCACGCAAACTCCACCGGCGCAGACTTTACCTTTAGGTCTGGAGCCGACACTCAGGCTGAGATTGTGGTTTTCACCCATCGCCAGATCCAAGGTGGCGATTAGCCAATCCTTTCTGCCCGACCAGCGTTCTCTGATTTTCCACTCGGTAGTCCGCTCATGGGTTAAGGTGATTGAACCTGTTGGAGATTGAGAAAAGGAGAGTGATAGAATCTGATCGTAGTAGGTGCGCTTGTAACCGTCGAGCTTTTCGTCGTAGTCCTTTTGGGTATAAAGGTGTTCCAATACGAAATTGACGCTGTTGGCTTCCGAAAGGTAATAAACTAAATCCAGCACTGGCGCCAGCCGAACAGGGTCGCCTTCTTCTTGCTTGGTCTCCTGCCTGCTGAAACCGCCCTTGAGCGTTGCCATGTCCTTGTAATCATATTCCAGTTCGCCATAGATCTCCGAAAACAGGAGCTTGCCAAAGCAGAACTTATCTTTGCGCTCTGCGGTATAGCTATAATTGGCCAAGAGCGACACCTGTTCTAATGGGGAGCTGGTGAGCTCAGCCTGAATCCCTCTTTCATCGATCAAATCAGGCACGTAGGCGTGCCGATTCAGCAAAGTATACATGTGTTCTCTGGCCAGCGGGGGAGGGTTGTTAAGGGCTACATTCTGGTTGGGGTTGGTGAAATCAAACTTATCGTAATCCTTGAATTCCAGAGCCAGCCCCATCCCTGCGGTATATATGTTTGTTGACAAATAGATACCCTTTCCATCATCTGGGATGTATTTGCCGGGAGGGTTGTCCTTTTTGGCGTATTCGGCATAGAAATCCACATGCGGGAGACTTACGCTCGCATTTCCGCCAAACAATCTCACCAATCCGAAATCGGTTATGTTAGTGCGGAGATAACTTCCCCCCAATGTCATCCAATCAGTGAAAGCGATCTTTCCATCGGCAGCATGCAAGGGATCATCTAACCTTTCATACTTTCCCATGGCAGTCCCACCCAGTAAGGTCAGATTGAAACCTTCGAACTCGATAGTTCCTCTCACCCCGTCCAGATTGTTATCGTGTCTTAAGTCTCTGTTTTCATACGAGCGGAGAATCAAACCCCGCCCGAAAATCACATAATAATTGCCGGCGGTGATATTGAAAAATTCATTAGATAGCTGAAGGTTCCTGAAAGAAAGTTTTTGCCAGGTCTGCCCCCAGTCGTCCGGCTGATGAGCCTCGTATCTTAAGTTTACCTTGTAGTTTCCGTAAGTTAAGTCAAGATCGGTCCAATTGTGAAATATATCCTGATGAGTCTTTCTGTCGGAAGAATACTCCAGTTGATTGCTGGCGCGGATGGTCCAGGAATCAGATTCACCAAGCCCAAAATCCTGGGCAAAAGAAAAATTGAAATGGAAAGAGGAAAAAAGCGGTATGAGTAAAAACAGACAAATCAGAAAAGAGCGTTTATGGAGCTGAAAAAGGAAACGGCAAAAGGCGAATTTATTTTTCACTATCTTTCCCCTCTTTTTCTTCTGAGGCCTCCTTTTGTTCATTAAAAAGTTGGTCGACCTTCTTCCAGATGATTTTCTCATCTCCGGAGCGATAAGTGGTATGGGTGTATCGAATATTCCCGCCGCGATCTATCAAGACGGTATGAGGTATTCCCAGCACGTGATATTTCCTGTATATGTCCCTGTTGGTGTCGAAAACCACGGCGAATTTCCATTTCAGCCCCTTGACCTTCGATTTCACCCGGGATACGCTTCGCGGGCCATCCACATCCACAGCCAAAATCTCAAAACCTTTCTTCTTATAGTCTGGATATAGTTTCTGGAGCTGGTTTAGCTCCTTGATACAGGGCTTACAGTGGGTCGCCCAGAAGCTGATCAAAACCGGACCCTCTTGAAGCAAGGTGTTCAACTCTACCTTTTTACCATTTAAGTTGGGCGCAGAAAAATTAGGTGCCTTTAAGATCTTCTTGGCTCCCTGGGCATAACTCACCAAAAGACATGTAATAAAAAAAGTAAAGAGAACTTTTGAGAATAAACTTCGTACGAATTTGGATCCTGCAAACATGATGTTGCCTTTCGTTGAATAGCTCTATTAACAGAGGTTTTCATTTACCAAACAGCTCATCCAGTTTTTGTCTTAACTTTCCCGGCAGGGGAGAGTAAAATCCGACTATATAATAGTATATCTTACCTCCTCGATCCAGGATAATAGTCACCGGGGTGTCTGTTACGTCATAATCACTTTTAACATCGGTTCCCACCCCCTTAAGTAATATGAAGTCGAGTTCTTTCTCGTCCCGGATTCGGCGTATGACGTCAAAACCTTCTTGGCCGAAATCTCCCCCGTAGTTGATACCAAAGATGATCAGCGTGTCGGAAAGATATTCGGTATAGATCTCTTGCAGATGGGGTAATTCTTTCATACAGTAAGAGCAGTCCTCTGCCCAGAAATTTATGATGGTCACAAATCCCCGGTGGGCATACAACCGGTGCCAGGTTTCGTAATCATCCTGCAAATCGAAGTCCGGGGTGATGTTCCCCACCGCTTTACCTACCTCTACTGGATTGAGGGTGAAATGAACTTCCACCGTATCCTCGGTGGTTATGGTTACAATCTCTTTGGCGGGATTTTCGTTAGAATATCCCTCCTTGAATACAGAGATTATGTGAGTCCCCACCGGGATGCTGTTGAAGAATACATATGGTGCAACCTCCGGTTTGGGCTGATTATCAATGCAAATGGTGGCACCGTCCACATTGGAGGAGACTTTGAGCGAACCCTTATCGGTCTCCAGAAGAATAAACTCAACTGTTTCTATCTGATCTTCATTCACGAAGATCGTTACAGAATCGGGAGAAGAAAGATATCCTTGCTTGGTGACCGAGACTACATGATCTCCCACCCCCACATCAAAAATCGTATCCGGGGTCTGTTTGCCGGTGAGAGCATGGTCCAGAAGTATATCGCCGCCCGCAGGATCGGAATTGACAAAAACAGAGCCTGTCTTCTGCGTGCCGGTAAGATTTTTGGTGCTACAGGTCCATAGACTTAAGCCAACCATCACAGATAAAACAAGGACCGCCCAGGATCTGATAGATATCCCTATCTTTTTTCTCCAATCACCCATAAGCATTCTCCATCCACTTTTTATTTTCAGCTATTATAACGAGCAATGCAAAAATGGCAACGGATTTTTTTCCAAAAGACTTAGCTCCGAAGATGCAGTATCCATATTTTCCCTCCTATATCTGCAGAGAAAGAGTTGGGTGGTGAGGACTCTTTTTATTTGCGTAGCGGAGCCTTTATGGCTCCGCTAGGGTGCTCTTCACCCGGCGGGGATATTCAGAGAAAAGACCTCCTGTTAAAAAGAGGTCTTCTCAGGATATACTCTGCAAAAACTCCCCCTGAAAGAAAGTCGCTCAAATCCTTAGGCCCAATGAATTGGGCAACTACACCCTTTTCCAAAGCATACACTGATCAATGGTAAAACCGTTGACCACCTCACTTGAGACTATGTTTGTCTCACCAATCTGTGTCGTCTGTATATCAAATACAAGCCCGACGTCACAATGAGGACTGGTAGAATGATCAACCCCCATTGATTGCTAACCGGGATCTGCTCATGAGCGCTTAGCAGAAAGGTTATGGATTTGGTGAGCTTGACACCCGGGCTACTCCCTGACTCCACGGTCATGGTGAAGTTTCCCTGTCCAGCAGTTCTGGGAAGGACATGCAACTCCATCGAGTCGGTCCACCCTGAATCCAGAGGCCAAGGATCCTCTGCAGTCCAGATCCACACTGAGGTTACCAAGGAGTCACGGCAACGCCCACCAACACAGAGCCGTACCCACCATTCCTCTGGCGTATCATTCTCGGTGAGAGTCACGAAATAGCTGTCTGCCTCGGTTCCGGTGTTGGTCAACGCCGGATAAAACGCAACCGTGTCCCATACCGAAGCAACTTTCACCGTCTCATCACATGTGAAGGTGAAATCGAAACTAAGAGGCTCTGCCAAAACTTTCCCCTGGCCGGTGAGCATGCCTCCCAACAAAACAAAAAGAACAGCTGCCCCCAAAGTCACCAAAGGATGTCTGTATCTGAACATCTATCCTCCTTTGAGGTTTGGAATTTTGAAATTTCCAAAAATCAGTCAGCACCTTCACTGATTGTCTCTCTTCAAACGTTCCTCCAAAAAATCACCTCCAAGAAGAGAGATTAGTCACACCCTGTCAGGGGCGCTGGTCCCTCTTTGTAAAGATAGTTGATCAGATAGATCACATCACCGAGGTCGACGATCTCGTCGCAGTTACAATCTCCGGCTTCTGGGGGATTAGGTGGGTCGCCATCTTTATATAGATAGTTTATTAAGTAGACCACATCCCCCAGGTCTATCACTCCATCTCCACTGGCGTCGCCTGAGAGATACGTTTGCACGATAAATGACAAAGTGTCAGCGTTGCAATAGTCTTGAGCTGTCAAGGTCAAGGTTTCCAGAAATACCGTGTCCGGAGCAATGCCAATAACCGAATCGTTGTGGACCGAACACCAGTGCGGATATTCCAGATACGTGATCAGGTGACCCTCATCATCTGGGTCGACTATGGTGGGATAATATATGAAGGTATCAGAGAAGGCGACCCGGACGGTATCCCCTATGGGTGTTATGGACGGCGGGACATTTGAGTGGTCGATCACTAAAGTCACTTCCTGGGTATCAGCCAGGTCTCCATCAAAGACCGTCACTTTAAATGAGGTGTCGGCATAATCGCACTCCACAATTCCAGAGAGTGTATCACCCGAAACGGTGCACCAGGATGGAATATCGAAAATGCTTATTTCAAGTTCAGTCCCATCGCAATTTAGGTCCGAGGCCGTAGCGATATACACAAACACATCCGGGGATGGAGTTGCCGTATCAACCGCCGGTGAAGTTATTCTTGGCGTTTTATTTAACACGGTAGGATTACAACAGTCGTCATTCGGATGGTTTGGACAGATGTCGCAGGAGTCACCTACATCGTCGCCGTCAGCATCCTCCTGATCCGGATTGTAAGCAATCGGGCAATTGTCAACATCGCAGGTGTTGGCAGGGAAGCCGGGGTTGCCGTAGCCGTCGCCATCTGTGTCGGTACAGACGTCGCAGCTATCGCCGACACCATCACCATCGAAATCTCCCTGCTCCGGATTGTATGTAGTGAGGCAGTTATCGCATGAATCGCCGACGGCATCGCCGTCCGTATCAGTCTGAGCCAGATTATATACAAGAGGACAGTTGTCACACGAATCACCGACGGCATCGCCGTCCGAATCGTCCTGATTCGGATTATACACGGAGGGGCAATTGTCACACGAATCGCCGAAGGCATCGCCGTCTGTATCGTCCTGATTCGGATTGTACACGGAGGGGCAATTGTCGCATGAATCGCCGATGGCGTCGCCGTCCGTATCAGTCTGAGCCAGATTATACACCAGAGGGCAGTTGTCACATGAATCGCCGACAGCATCGCCGTCCGAATCGTCCTGATTCGGATTATACACGGAGGGGCAATTGTCGCATGAATCGCCCACAACATCGCCGTCCGTATCGATTTGGTCCGAATTGTAAACATCGGGGCAATTGTCAAGATCACAGGTATTGGCGGGGAAGCCGGGATCTCCGTAGCCATCGCCGTCGGTATCGGTACAGACATCGCAGCTATCTCCGACACCGTCACCATCATAATCTTCCTGGCCCGGATTGTAAACGTCGGGGCAATTGTCATCTGTGATGAAACTCCATACTGGACCGGCTGTAGAAGTATCATGGTTATCCCATGCCACAATCTGCCAATAATATGTCGTATCGTAGATCATTGTCCCTGGATCATAGGTAGTGGCAGACTGGTGGGTGGCAACCAAGGGGGGAGGAGTATCGGTTCCGAAGTAGACGTCGTAGGTAACGGTATCCTCAGGGTTAGGATCTCCACCAGTCCAGCTAAGATCTGCATCGATATCTACATGTGGTGCACCATCTTCTGGCATGGGGCCAGTTGGGATTTTTGGTGCTTGATTAATCCAAGCTCCGGCTGTTTCATCCACATAATAGGCGTCAAATGGACATCCACTAGGAGGATCGGCATATCCCTGGTGCCATTCGGAATTGAAAACCGCTGCGATGACCATTACGTTATCCAGCGTTATTCCCCCAAAGTCGTCACCATGCCCGTCATTATGGAGATTCCCATCCCATGTGGTGGAGCCTTCCCAGGTCTTTCCACCGCCTACTGAGATATCTTCGTTGAAGGCGTAGTCTAAAAATGCAAATGTGTACGGATTGCCCCAGCTGTCATTCCATCCCATGCTGGAGACTATTTCTGTCACATATACCCGTATGCGGCCGGTGTACTCGAATACTTCGTTATTCTTAACGGAAACCTGAACATTCAACGTTGCGTTTCCAAGCCAGTCAACCGATACATCTACATCTATGTCATCGACTGCCCTGTTAGCACAGCTATTGATGGCTCCCTTGTAGTAGCTCACCTGTTGGGGAACGGTGGGATAAGCACCTATCCTTACCTCATCTCCTCCGTCAAAAAACATGTTTGGGAAGCCGGCATGGCAATATTCATTACGTATTCTCGCCGCTGCGTGTACGTTCTCGTCGTCCACCAACGAAACATAATAGAATGGATACTGTCCTTCAGCATATATGGCTTCTAGTGCAGCACCTGCACGTGGACAATAGCCTCACCAGGTAGCAGTTGCACTCTCCCCAAAAACTGTATGTGTAAAGGCATAGGATGTTGCCAACGGCGTTAATGCTGCTACTGCAGAAAACAGCAAAGTTAGTATTATTGTGACAGCTCCCAAAACTATACTTTTTGTACGCATTTCTCAAACCTCCTTCTGATAATTAACAAATCTAACTATATACTTTTCCTCGGATAATGTTTCGGAGAAGAGAATGTCCGCACTTCAAGCTCGGGCTCTTGACTCGACTCCTCACCGGGTTCGATAGGGCAGGTATATAGACTTAGCTGAGCAATCAACTCCGGCCACAAAGGTAAAAGAATCAGAAACAACGAAAAATAAATGACTTTGCCTCGCATATTCACCATCCTTGAATTTTTGCCTCCATAAAGCTTGCTCCCAATTCTTTTCTTTTAAGTTTTCACAATAGTTTCCTGATTACTTCCTTCCTTCTTTAACGTGTTCTATGTGAGAATCTGTCCGCCCACGCCGGGATGAGGTGTCATCCTCAGCCCAGGCAAGCTTGAATTTAACACTTTTGCATATCCATTTGGTGCATTCCAAACAGCGGGTGCAGTCCCCGTCATTTGGGGTCTGATGTACATGGATGTCCATGGGACACCTCTGATGGCAATCGTCAAAAAACGCGCAGACATCAGTGTAGACCTTTATCCTGAAAAGACTGAACCTGTTGAAAACCGACCAAATTGCGCCCAGAGGGCAAACATATCGGCAGAACGGTTGATGCACAAAGACGGCGAAAGTCACCAGGGCGAAGAGGATGAAAAGCTTGGTATAGAACAAAGCTCCCACACGTGCGACAATACCCCCCCCCTGACTGAAGATATCCCCACTCGGATTCCACAACACCAGAGGAATGCTGGCTTCCAGACTTCCTACTGGACACAGCTTGCAAAACCAGGGTTCACCCACCCAGAACGCCACCAAAAGGGTTAAGCCAACTAATATGACGTATTTGCTATAGCTGAACACTTTTCCGGGATAGAACTTTTTCGTTTTTATCTTATAAAGCATCTCCTGAAAAAACCCAAAGGGACAAAGCCATCCACAGGTCATCCTTCCCACCACCAGACCGATAATCCCCAGAAAGCCAATCAACATAAGTGGAAAAGCCTTTATGATCACAAAATGCTGAAGCGTGCCGATAGGGCAGCTCATCACCGCCAGAGGACAACCGTAGCAGTTCATAACCGGCACGCAAATCCCCTTGAACCAGCCCTGATAGATATTGTTGTAAAATACCGAGCCAATATACGAATTGGAGACCACCAGGGTCCCTATTTGAAAAAGACGTCTCTTCACTATCTTTCACAGACATTTTCCAACAATCAAGCAACAGGCCGTTTGCCGTGCTGGATCTACTCTATGCCGATACAGGATAGACACAAGATGGAGCCGTTATATCGCGTCTCCTCAAAATCCCCCAGTTTGACCCCGTAGATCAAAAACCACAGTAAGACCAAAAGAGTTACAATTCTTAATACGGCTGAAAAGAAACGCATAAAAAACTCCTACCTCGCCAAGCCTGAGTAAATCAAGACACTTTAAGTCGTCTTAGTTTTAATATAACATACGTCTCGTATTTGTCAAGATGAAAAATTAGTCTATTTGCCTTTATTTCTGTGGTAGGATCAGGCTGTTTTTTATATAAGAAGCAGATTCGAACTATGCACCCCAACGTTTTGGTGAAGCTAAAGTCGCAGATCCCGCTTCGGCGGGGCTTGACACTCCGGATCTTTGGTTGGGTTATGAACCTACAATTCGTCGGAATCACCATCGCCGCTCTCTTGACCCTGTGTATCTACAGCTTTTTGTATAA
>CAYOFL010000115.1:0-8875 GCA_964403165.1 uncultured Ignavibacteria bacterium | reverse complement strand
CCCGCGACCAATCCCGCCAAAGGCGGGGTGACTCTACCAACTGAGTTACTCCCGCAAAACTTTATCTTATATTCTATAAACTCTTCCCTCAAACCCGCGACCACCCGTACGGGGACTCTACCAACTGAGTTACTCCCGCCGGGTGGTTCATGGTTCACGGTTCATAGTCCACCCCTTTCTACCCATTGAATTCATCACTATAAACTACGAACCACGAACCAATAACTGAATTAAAAATGGAGAGGGAAGGATTCGAACCTTCGAAGGCATCAGCCGACAGATTTACAGTCTGTTCCCTTTGGCCACTTGGGTACCTCTCCAAATTTGTTAAAGGTCAACTGACCCTATTGGACAAAATCCATATAAATGAATCGGCTTCTCACCAATGCAACTGAATTCTTCTCCCAATTTTTCACCTTTCCTTATACGCACTCGTCAACTTTTTGTGAATATATTAAATTTAAAAGAAAAAGCAAGAGGAATCACAACCAGATTTTATGGAAATAAACAAAAGTCCTTGATCTGAATTGAAAAAAGCATATTTTTTACAAAGTGGTGTAATTGATATCAGGATTTGTGGCTAACACGGGAGGGGAGATGGAACAGTTCAAGAAGATTGCTATTCAGGCGGCTTTAAAAGCTGGAGATATACTAAACCAGCATTCTGGAAAGGTTAAAAAGATAGAATTCAAAGATGAGGTGAATCTGGTTACAGAGGTGGATTGCCTCTCCGAGGAAGCCATAATAAAGATACTCAAAAATCAATTCCCTGATCATGGTATTTTGACCGAGGAGGGAGAAGGTAAAAAGTCGGAATCGGCATACAAATGGGTGATCGACCCTTTGGATGGAACCACCAACTATGCGCACGATCTTCCCGTCTATTGTGTCTCCATCGCTTTAGAGAAAGAAGGAGAAATAATCTTGGGAGTAGTCTACAATCCCAACTTAGATGAGCTTTTTGTAGCAGAAAAGGGTAAGGGAGCTTTTTTATATAAAGGAAGGAAAATTAAAAAGAACCAGCGGAGAATTTCGGTATCCCAGACAGCCGACCTTTCACAAAGCCTGTTAGCAACCGGTTTCCCTTATGATATAAGGACCACCCAAATCGACAACCTTAACCATTTTGCCAACTTCTATAAAAAATCCCAAGCCATAAGAAGGGCAGGTTCTGCCGCTTTGGATCTATGTTATCTGGCAATGGGGAGATTCGACGGATTCTGGGAGCTGAAGCTTTCTCCCTGGGATATGGCGGCAGGAAGCCTGCTGGTCACAGAGGCAGGAGGCAAGGTTACCGACTTTTCTGGGGGACCATTCAATATCTATCTAAAAGAAATCTTAGCCTCAAACGGCGAAATACATCAACAGATGATAGACGTTCTAAAGTGTAATAGTCACCACTCAGCCTGACAATTCCACGTCCGTTGCTCGTCGTCCTGTGAAAACCAATTGTCCGAATCAGAGAGAATCAGTCAGGAAAGTAATTCAAAATGTGCTTGACAAGGTTGGACGAACGATTAGATTATGATGAGTGATATGAACAGAGTGGTTTTTCCGTAGAAATCGGGTTACGCCAGTATATACAGGAGCATCACGGGTTTGCGAGTGAATGGTGGGGCGATTCGGAGTGCTTGTTCTGTCAGGAGCTACTACTGACAGATATGTCATGTTTAGGACCTGGCACTGAATGAATAGACGTGTGAACCACATAATCCCGGCGGTGAAGAGAGAAGCCGAAGTTAAAAGATTTTCATAGAATTGGCATGCGTACGAGCGAGATTCTGGAAAAATGTATAAGATTCTCTACGCTAAGGCTGTTACCCATGATTTGAAGAATTTGCGTGTTTATCAACGCAAACAAATATTGGATCGTATCGATAAACAGTTAATGTACGAGCCTACTGTTAAGACAAAACACCGAAAACCTATTATCGGCTTGATTCCACCGTGGGAACATGTAGAACCTATTTGGGAACTTAGCATCGGTGAATATCGCGTTTTCTATGATGTAGATGATGTGGCATTGGTCGTGAATATTAGAGCAATTCGACACAAGCCACCGCATAAAACGACGGAGGAAATACTATGAAGACGATAAGACTTAAGCAAGCGACTTTGGATGCCTGTATCAAGAACGCCCAAAAGGAGCGCGTAGTCATCACTCGTAATGGCAAGCCCGTTGTTCTTATTGTAGGCGTGGAAGGAATGGATAAGGAACAACTGCAATTAGGGAGCAGTGATAAATTTTGGAAACTTATCGAGAAGCGACGTAAGGATAAAACTATTAGCCGCGCCGAGTTGGAGCAGAGACTCAAAAAAAATGGAAATCGAGGAAAAAGGCAGAAGAAAGTTCGGTGATGATACAGAAGCAAAGGGTTAATTAAAAGCCTCTTGTTCTGTCAGGAGCTACTCCGGAAAAATGTGTCAGGTCTATGACCTGACACAACCCGGAATATACACAGGGGCATAACAGTCTTGTAGGTCAGGTGCCCTGCGCACCTGTCAAATAAAGGCGGGTGGCCCAAAGCTGCGCTGTGGGGCACCCCGGGATATCAAGCTTTCCCTCTCCCCTTGGGGGAGAGGGTAGGGTGAGGGGGCGTTTCAAAATGTGTCAGGTCTATGACCTGACACAACACGGAACAATAAAAAAGCGATGGCAGCCAGCTTTATTTTCCAGGCTACCATCGCTTTCATAATTTTATTTATTGCCAAATCAGATGTCTGTTTCTTTCTTTGGCTCCTCCGTTGAAGTGGAGCTTTCTTCTTTCTCGGGAGTTTCCTCGGCAGGAGGAGATGGAGCCTCCTCTCTCACCTGAGCGTCTCCTGAGTCTGCCTCTTTCTTTTCTTCTGGGGTAATCTGTGATTCGGCGGGTGACTCTTCCGGACTCTTTTCTTCGATGACTTCCGGAGCAGTCCCCTCTTCCTGCGGCTCTGCCTCTTTCTTTTCTTCTGAGGTGGCCTGTGGTTCGGCCGGTGTCTCCTCCGGCAGAGGTTTTTCTTCCTGTGCCTCTGCCGAAGCTTCAGGAGGAACCTCCTCTGGTTTCTCCTTTGTTTCTTTTGCCACCTCCAAACGTGGTCTTTCCTCAACTATCTCTTCCACCTTCTGGGTCTTGGTCGGATGTTTGACTAAGAAGGCATCCAGCTCTGCTTTTTCTCTGCCTCGATAGTAAGCTTCCACGGAAAGGACAATTTTTTTACCAGGATGATCAAACTCGATCACTTTCAAAGGCAATTCGTCACCCTCATTGAAAGCATCTGCAGGTTTGGTTATCTCAGGTTTTCCCAGATGCAGGGTAGGGACAAATCCTTCCACCTCATCTCCCAGATCCACGATGACTCCTCGATCCAGAAGGCGTAAGATTATACCCACAGTCTCCTTGCCGACTGCGTACTTTCGAGACAGCTCGGGCCAGGGATCCGTCTTGAGCTGTTTATATCCCAAAGAGATGCGACGATTTTCCCGATCCACCTTCAACACCATCACCTCAACCTTTTCCCCTTTCTTCATTACCTCCGAAGGATGCTGAATCCTTTTAGTCCAGGACAAATCAGAGATGTGAACCAATCCATCTATCCCCTCCTCCAGTTCGATAAATGCGCCGAAGGCGGTAAGATTTCTTACCCTTCCTGTGACCCGGGTGTCAACTTTGTATTCCTGTTCAATATTCTTCCAGGGATCTGGCTCTAACTGTTTTATACCCAAAGAAATTTTCTCGTTCTCCTTATCTACAGATAAAACCTTTGCCTCCACCGTATCTCCAATCGCCATGAGCTTCGAGGGATGTTTTATATGCTGGGTCCAGGACATCTCGGATATGTGTATCAAACCCTCCACCCCTTTCTCCAACTCCACGAATGCCCCATAGTCGGTAATAGAAACCACCTTCCCTTTTATTTTTTCTCCCACCGGATATCTTTCTTCGATATTCTCCCATGGATATGGAGTCAGTTGTTTCAGTCCCAGCGAGATTCTTCCGGTGTTTTTGTCAAAGTCAATGATTTTGACATTGACCTTGTCTCCCAAAGCCACCAGTTCACTGGGATGACTAATCCTGCCCCAGGACATATCAGTGATATGAAGTAGTCCATCCACCCCACCCAGGTCGATAAATACTCCAAAATCGGTGATATTCTTTACCAGTCCTTCTCTCATCTGTCCCGGCTCGATTTCCCTCAAAAGCTCTTCTTTTTGTTTTTGTCTTTCGTCTTCTAAAACTGCTCTTCGTGAGACCACGATATTTCGGCGGGCTTTGTTTAGCTTTATCACCTTAAACTGCATGGTTTGTCCTATAAGGGCATCGAAGTCTGGAACTTGTCGGAGAGCTATTTGGGATCCGGGGAGAAAAGCATCAACCCCCATCAGATCCACCACCATCCCCCCTTTGATCCTTCTCAAAATCTTCCCATCTATTAACTCTCCGTTATCATACGAGTCTTTAACTTTGTCCCACACTCGCATGAAGTCGGCTTTCTGTTTGGACAAAACCAGTTGACCATCCTGATCCTCAATGGCATCCAAATATACTTCGATCTCATCCCCCACCTTGACATTTACGGGCTCGACAAACTCGGAGATAGAGATGATTCCCTCTGATTTGAAGCCCACATCCACAATCACATCTTCTTTGGTTACGCCCATAACCTTACCATTCACGATCTCTCCTTCATGAATATCGCAAAGCGTGGGTTCATACATTTCTAAAAACTGCTCAAATTCCTCAGAGGAATATTCCTTTTCCACAGCCTGCGACAGAGCCCAGGCAGAAACTAAAGAAGGTTTTTCCTCAGCCACCTTTAAGGTTGGCTTCTGTGGTTTTTTAGTCTCCGCTGTTTTTGCGCCAGCCGCCCTTTTTCGGGCAACCGCACTTTCCTTCTTGGCAGTGGGTTTCTTCTTTACCGGCTTTCTTTTTATGGCAACTGGCTTTCTTGGTTGCGCCTGAGTCTTCTTCTCACCTCCTTTTTGGGAAATTTTGGTCGCTTTGCTTCCCTTTGCCGGGGAGGCAGAAGCGTCTTTTGCTTTTTTCTCCTCAACCATTAAAATGGTCCTCCTTTATATTGAATTTCCCCCGAAGGGGATTTTTTTCTAAATAGATGTTAGTTAAAACTTTTTATGTGCTCCACCACCTGTTTGATTAACCACTCCGGGGTGGAGGTGCCGGCGGTGATACCCACAGGGTTTTTATCTTTAAACCACGCCTTTTTCAGTTCCTTAGCTGTCTCCACATGATGGGTTGTAGTGCCGAGTCTCTTGCACAGTTTCGCCAGGCGAGTGGTATTGGCGGAGTTATGCCCCCCCACCACGATCATTACATCCACCTTATCTGCCAGCTTTAAGGTGGCTCTCTGAGTATGTGCGGTGGCATGACAGATGGTGTTGATAACCTTCAACTCCTCTGTCCTTTCGACCAGCTTCCCGATCACCTGCTGGAAGGCACCGATATTCAAGGTGGTCTGGGCAACCACCCCCAATTTCTCGAAATGAGGAAGATTTTTTCTCATCCGATTATGATTTATCACCATAGCGGAGTCGCCAGCATATCCCATGATTCCCTGAACCTCCGGATGATGTGCCTCTCCTACCACCACCACCTGATATCCCTGGTCATAAAGAAGTTTCGCCGTTCTCTGAGCCTTTTTCACAAAAGGACAGGTAGCATCTACCACTTTAATTTTTCTCTCCTTTATACGTTTCAGTATCTCAGGATGAACGCCATGCGAGCGAATTATCAAGGTGCCCTTTTTGAACCTACTTATGTTCTTTGCTACCTGCACTCCTTTTTTACGTAAATCCTCCACCACTTGTGGATTGTGAATCAAAGGACCCAGAGTGTATGCTTTTCCATTTTTGTTTTTGACCGCATCAAAGGCGAGCTTTATGGCTCTTTTCACTCCAAAGCAAAAACCTGCCTCTTTCACCACGTGTATTTTCATTTCCATATCTACTTAGATAATTTACGCAATTTTTTCAAATAAACAAATCAAAAATTACACTTTTCTATTCTTTCTTTTATCCTGCCGATCTTTTTCATTATCTCCTGTCCGATGCTTTTGTATCCCTCCCTATCTTTAGAGTATCTTTCCAGCCAGCCAGCCCTTATGGGAGCATCAAAGCTAATGATCAATCTTTTTCTCTTAAGGAAGGAAGTAAATAGCTTTCCCGAATTGTGGATGTAAGCTGGCACTATCGGTACCCCCGCTTCCAGTGCAATCTTTCCTACTCCCAACTTGGGCTCTAAAAATTCACCCCCTCTGCTTCTGGTGCCTTCCGGAAAAAACAAAAGCGCCTTTCCCTCTCTCAAAAGATTAACCGCTCTGGTAATCGCCTTTCTGTCAAAACTTCCCCGGGTAACGGGAATAGCATTATATTTTTTGATCAACCAGCCAAAGAGTGCATTGGAGAAAAGCTCCGCCTTGGCCAGATAGAAAAGTTCCCGGGGAGTGACAGCCCCCAGAAATGGGGGATCAACATAAGCCACATGATTGGAGGCAATGATCACCCCCCCAGTCTTTGGGATATGTTCTGCGCCGATTCTTTTAAATCGCCAGAAAATCTTAAGAATTATTTTGATAACCAGACAAGCTATATAGTAGTGAGTTCTCACCTCAATTAGCTTCAGTTTCTTGTCGAAAAAGTTTAATGACCCGATCCACCTGTCCTTCGATGGTCAGATTGGTGGTATCCACCACCACAGCATCCTTATCCCGAAAAAGCGGGCTTTGTTCCCTTTCTGAATCCAGCTTATCTCTTCGGGAGATTTCCTTCATCTGTTCCTCAAGAGTAGTTTGAATTCCTTTTTCCTCAAGCTCCAGAAGACGTCTTTTTGCTCTCTCTTTGAGATCTGCATCCAGATAGACTTTGAAAGCGTGAGGAAAAACCACCGTGGTGGTATCCCTTCCCTCTGCCACCAGATCGTTTTCCTTCCCTATTCTCTTTTGCATTTCCACCAGCGTCCTTCTCACCTTTTTATGCATGGATACATAGGATACGTTTCTATCCACCTGAGGTTCTCTTATCTTTTCGGTCACATCCTTTCCATCCAGCCATATTCTGTTTGTGCCTTCTTTGTTTTCAAAAGTGATTACGGAATTTTTAGTCAACTCTTCTAACTTTTCTTCATTGTTTACGTCCACACCCCTTTCCAAAGCTTTTAATGTTATGGCGCGATACATGGCTCCGGTGTCCAGATACAGAAAACCCAATCTTTTAGCCACCAACTTAGCTGTGGTGCTTTTCCCTGACGCAGCCGGTCCATCTATGGCAATCACCTTTTTCGCCATAACATACCAATAAAAAAAGCCCCCTTCCAATCAACAAATATAATGCTTGCACTTTATTTTAGCAAGCTTTTTGTGGAAGGTTTTTGGGAATGATTGTCACTAATACGCTAGTCAACATCTGTTGTTGCGGGGTACCCTTACCCCGCAACACAAAAGGTTGAGGGTAAGGGCACCCTTAGCAAACAGATGACGGATGTCTATGTCATTCTGAGTCCCGCCGATGGCGGGACGAAGAATCTCACACGCTTGCTTTGTAACTTTGTCAGAGATGCTTCCCCCAATGTTGTTGCGGGGTACCCCTACCCCGCAACGCGGAAAGTCGAAGGTGAGGGCGCCGCCGATCAACAGTCCCCGTTATTTTTTTACAGTAGGATCGGAGCTTTCCTTTTTAGTTAGCGGGTGACTCAGTGATTCCAACAAAGCATTCGTTTTCTTAGACTGCGCAATCAATTTATCAAGTCTATCCTTGACTCCAAAAACTGCGAAAGGAAGCAATACCCACAGAATGCCAAGAATCACGAGGAAAACGATGATAATCAAGCCCAGGATTCCCCCACCAATCCCAATCCATTCGTTCACAAATCCTCCTTCTCTTTAGTGTTATTGAATTGTCGACCTAACAATTGCACATCACCTGGAATCGATTTCCGCAAGAACGGGTTCTTTACTCACGAGGCTTTGGAACACAAGACGACTGCCAAATGTCCGCCGTGAGAGCCTCAGATGCCTGCAGTTGTTGAGCGACGGTCGCATTACTTACGGACAACCTGCTTCTAGTGCTGCCCTTAGATCGTTCATCGCTTTGCAGGCTTCTTCTGCCGTGCACCGTGTACCCGGCATCGGAAAAACGAACAACTTAGATCCGAATAGTTCATCAAGGTCACTGTTGAAGCCATACGAGGCCTTGACTTCGCTGTTGCAGACCAACTTCAGAATCTTGTTCAGCGCACCTTTGTATACGAACATAGTCACATGTGGGCGTAGTTTGTCTATTAGCGCGGAGACCCGATGCCAATTCATCTTGTATTCTTGGTCAGTAGGCTCACGGCCAGGTTCATGAGGAGTCTTAACAACATCCGTGATTCCATATCCATGCTCAATTAGGGCTTCGTCATCAAATCTCTTACCGGACAAATGCAAGAGTCCATACTTCCGAAGAAGGTTCCAAAACCCCTTGCCTTGTCTTCCTTGAAAGTAGTGTCCCTTGGACACACTGATGGGAGCAGGTGTCTTGCCAATAATCAACATTTTGATTGGGCTGCTACTTGGAAGAATATCCGCAAGCGTTTTCACGGTCCGGTTGTCAACTCTGATCTCAATTTGATAGTTCATACTGCCTCGCAATGCTATTGAGCCGCCCTGCGTCTGGAGGATAACCTACAAAGTTAAGTAGGTCGGGTTGCGACCCGTAGGGGAGCTACCCGACACTGACATTCCCTGCTGGCTGTTGGTCTTTTTGACCAACAGCCTAATAACTTGCGAAATCTTTCTGTTGTGAAGAACACCAATAGAGAGCGGGGATGAATCCAAAATCCATTTACAACATGATTGTTGGGCAGCCTGCGCCCGGACGCTCATACGGGCCCGTCTGCCCAGA
>CAYOFL010000114.1:0-8999 GCA_964403165.1 uncultured Ignavibacteria bacterium | reverse complement strand
CCCCAACTTCCCTCAAGCTTAAAGATTTTTATCAAGAGGGATGATCTTACCGGATTTTCTCTTTCCGGAAACAAAGTCCGAAAACTGGAGTTTTTACTTTTTGATGCCTTAAAAGAAAGGGCTGATAGCTTGATCACCTGTGGTGGTTTTCAATCCAATCACGCTCGTGCCACCGCCATCTTAGGGGCTCAATTTGGGCTTAAGAGTTATCTGGTTCTGTTCGGGGACGGTTCTCCAGAGCTTGACGGAAATCTATTTTTGGACAAACTGGTCAATGCAGAGATCAAATACATCCCGGAGGATCAGTATAAACAAATCGATTCGATCATGTCTGAGCTTTACTCTCAATTGAAAACTAAAGGTAAAAGACCCTATATAATTCCGGAAGGCGCGTCTAACGAGTTAGGAGTGTGGGGGTATATAAAAGCCTGTGGCGAGATGAAAAGACAAACAGACCAGATGAAACTCAAAATAAATAAAATGGTCACTGCCGTGGGGTCAGGGGGAACTTATGCCGGGCTGTGGTTGGGATCTAAGATGCTGGGCTGGGATTTAGAAATCTATGGAATCAATGTCAAAGATACCGCTCAGCTCTTTGTTGACCGAATCTATAATCTGGTAAAGGCTGTAAAACATAAATTTCATCTCAAGATCCAACTAAAAAAAGAAGATATCCGGATAATAGATGGGTATGTAGGAGAAGGATATGCAAAAAGCAGAAAAGAGGAGCTGGATTTGATCAAATCTGTGGCTGAAAACACTGGAATAATTTTAGATCCGGTTTACACCGGCAAAGCCATGTATGGTCTTTTAGACCAGATGGGAAAAGGCAAATTCTCCTCACAGGACAAAATCCTCTTTCTTCACACCGGCGGGGGCTTTGGACTTTTTCCGGTGAAGGAAAGATTCTTCGGAAACGATTCCTTATCATAGCGAAAAGAGACACAAAGCTCATCTCCCTGTTTTCCCTGAACCCTACATAACATATCTCCATGAGATATTTAACCTTTTATTATGATCTTTTGCAGAGAATAGGAACCTGATTGCACATTTCCCTCTTGTCCCAGTCCAACCAACCCCTCATCCGTTCTGATAGTAACTTCGTGATGGCTCACAGGTTAACTCCAAGTTTCCTCCTAATCTATCCTTTTTGACCTGAGGCATATTTTTTGCTTTTTTGTTGAGTGAAAATCAATGCTTTTTTGGGGAAGGATCAAGACATGATAAAAACTTTAAGTATAGGCATAAAAAGAGGTTTTTCAAACGACAAGTTAAGAAAGATCAAAGAGCCCAAAGTGAAAAAAGATGAGGGTGGATACTACCTTTATACTGTGAATGAAAACGTTAAAGTCTACTTTGAAGATTTTTATACCTTCCTGGAAGAAGTAGAAAGAAGATGCCTAAGTGAGTTGAGAAGCCTGAAGGAAAAAATTGCCAGTTGTGATTCAAAATGTGAAGAGACCCGGGCATATTATTGTGCCAGAAAGATCACGGTCGAGGTGGCTTTGAAAAATGTCTACGGTTACTATGGAGATGATTCCACTCTGGGGGTGATTATGTCCCCCTGGTGTTTTGGCACTGTGGTTTTGGAAAAAATTGAAAATTATAAAGAGAGGCTTAGCCGCGGTGAATTTCCGGATATAAATCTTCCGGAATGTCCCTATCTTGTCTTAAGATACATAGACGAGATTTACAAAAAGACCCTTCTGGAGATATTCAAACTTCCTCCGGAGGCATTCAGCCTCAAATGGCAGTATGCTGAGCTTTTGAAGCATTTCGCCAAGGTTCTTTCTAATGTCCACGCCAATTTGTCAAACATCCTATCGTTGGTCAGGGAGTATGGGGAGGATTCTTCTGATCAGCTGGCATGATTCTTTGGCATTACTTTTCTCAAATTCCCACCCACCTTACGAAAACAATCAATCGCAACCTCTTATATCAATTGAACCTTTGAACATTTGAACCCTTGAACTTTTGGGTTTTTATTATCTATTTAGGTTCATGTAAAGAAATCTTCTTTCTTAAGCTTTTTGAAAAAAATTCTAAAAATCCTTGACATCACTAAAGAAGGTGTTTATAATTACAGAACTAAAAATTCGAAGGAGAGGAGTTTTTGTCCTTCGCAAAATGGGAAGCTAAACCTAAAGGAGAGTGGTTATGAAACGTTCAGTCTGTTTTTATACCCTGCTTTTGCTGGCAATTTTCATCTGGTCATTTGGACCAACTGCCCGGGAGGCAAAAGCGCTTACCAAGATAAACTTAATCTCCCCTGGTGATTCAACCAAGATTATCACTGCTTTTCCAACATTCAAGTGGGAGGTTGATAAGGACAAACCGGTAGAGGAGACACCTAAAAGGTTCACCATCAAGTTAGCCTCCGATCCCCTGTTCACCCCACCTCTCATCTGGGAGGACACCATAGATGGTTCGGCAACCAGCGTGGATTATGATGGTCCTGCTTTAAACGAATGGGAAGCTTATTACTGGACCATGAAGGTGGAGGTGGACTCACAAACAACCCGGGAGGTGGATTCGGTAATCATAGATACCACGATAACCTACTGGCAGGAAGAATACGAGACACATTTCACCTTCTTTTATACCACTGCCACTGTTTTCCACATCCACGCTGATGGCTCCGGTGACCTTCGTACCATTCAGGAGGGAATTGTTTGGGCATCATCGGGAGACGTGGTTTTGGTGGAACCAGGGATTTATTATGAAAATCTTAGATTTTACAAAAGTAATCTAACTGTAACCAGCAACTATCAGTCTGATCAGGATACCGCTACCATAAACAAAACCATAATTGACGGAAGCTGGTTGACTCGCGGAGATGATAACGGGAGTGTGGTCTATTTCTCCTCCGCAGTAGACTCAAACTCCACCTTGAGTGGGTTCACCATCCGTGGAGGGACGGGCACCAAGGTCTCCATAGGAACCGAAGAGAAAACCAACGGAGGGGGGATATTCTGCGATGTGGGCTCCAGCCCCACCATCATCTACAATGTGATCACAGACAACCAGGTGGATCATGATGGAGGGGGAATCTTTATATATTCAGCCGCACCAAATATTTTCCACAACATAATCACCAACAATTCCACGGTTAAAGGTTCAGGTGGGGCGATTCAATGCTACTATTCCATAGAGGTGGAAGCATCCCCAGGCTTTAGCCCGGATGAGCAACAGGGAGAAAACAAAGAGAAAGCGTCCTGGCAAAAGTCTCAATCTAATATCGAAATCAAAGAGTCGCCTTCTTCCTCCAAGTCACGCTTGAAGTTGAGTGAAGATAAAATAAAGAATGCTCTAAATCCTAAAGATGCCACCGATGTTGCATCTGCTGGTGCTCTTGGTTCAGTGGCCAAATCTGCACAAAACAATCCACCTGTCGCTGTCGTCAGTTGGTATGCCAGAAAGGATACTATCATCCAGAGGGACAAATATTTTATTGGTGACACGCTTGTCTTTGATGGAACTGAATCGTATGATGTGGATGGAGATTCCATCAGGGAATATAAGTGGGAGTATTTCAGAGATAAGGACTGTTGGAAAGACCCCTCAACATCCGTCTATGAACTCTGCCCCAACGCTACCGTTTGCACCTTAGCGATTACAAGTAACTTCACCGGATTATTGAGAGTCCGTCTAAGACTCACAGATATGCAGGGACCGCCGAGAGGCTATTCGGACGTCATAGTTTTCAGCGTGCAATACCCCCCTTATGCCGATGCGGGAGAAGCGGCAGGTTTAGCACCCGGGGATACCGTGTGGCTGGATGGAACTGCAAGTTGCGACGTCAATCCAGGTGATGTTTTAAGCTACAACTGGACCCAGTTGTCAGGTCCTGTCTGGGTCAACATTACAGACCCCGATTCGGCAAAAACCTATTTTGTTGCAGAGGATAGTACCTATCTGGGCGCGTATGAATTTCAGTTGATGGTCACCGATTCTCTGGACACAAGTTATGCAAACGTCCCGGTAACAATCTCCCGCCCTCCAAAAGCGATGTGTGAGGATGATCCCGTATATGGGGACACCCTGGTAGGAGGATTCACCGTCAACGACTGGATGACTCTGGATGCTTCATTCTCCTCTGACCCTGATCCAGGCGATTACGTTAAATATTACATATGGGAACCGGTGTCACGGTTAATACCCACTACCGATTCAATTATAGAGGCGAACCTGTCGCTATTAATGCAACCCGATTCCAATCGGGCAGTGCAGACCTTTCGCCTTTCCTATGGCTCCTTTGGTGGTCTTTTGAAGTTTCGCCTGAAAGTAAGGGATTCCTATGGAGTGATAAGCCAAAACTATGATTCGGTTTTCTTTTCAGTTCAATGTCGCCCAGCGGCAAATGCGGGCAAGGATACCCTTCTTTATTCGAAAACAGACGCCTACCTTACCGGCAGAGGAATTGAGGTCAATCCGGATCAAAGGAATTCGTTAAAATATAATTGGAGAGTAATCTCCAGTCCTGTTGTAGGATTTACAATTCAACCCTCAGACACGGTTCAGTCCATTTACTTCCGAGCTTCTGGGTCAGGGATTTACGTATTAGAGTTGACGGTTGATGATCGCTTTGGTTTAAGTGATCCGGACGAGGTGGTTGTGGTTGCAAATAAGCTTCCCATTGCAGAAACGGTTGACATCCTTCATGCCTTTGAAGGTGATACAGTGGAACTGGACGCCTCAGCTTCTTATGATCCCGATTCTGCCGATTTTCAACACGAAGATTCCTCGGATGCCGGGGGGCTTGAGTTCAGCTGGAGCGTCAAATCCTCTCCCGTGGGGGCTGAAGTACCGGTGATAGTGGATGCAGATCAACCCATAGCCAAATTCGTCCCTTACGGCACCGGCACCTATGTGTTTGAGGTATTGGTCAACGACACTCTGTCGAAAAACCAACCTGCAGTCGAGGGCATTAACATAGCCGAACTCACCGTCACGGTTGACTCCACCTATGCTCATCCCATAATTTTCGGGAACTTGATCGCCCACAACTTCTCCGCGTCAAGAGGCGGAGGGATCGATTGTAATCTGAGCTCACCCGACATCATCAGCAATATCTTTTTTAAAAATCAGAGCAAGCTCTCGGGCGGGGCTGTATGCGCCAGAAATTTCTCCAAGCCTCAGATAAAAAACAACGTCTTCTTCGGCAACATATCAAGTGACTCCACCGGCGGTGGCATAGCCGATCTTAAAGCGCAACTTTCTCCCTCTGCCTCCAGAGGCTTTAAGCAAAATCTGGCGATTCAAAAAAACGATTTCTGGGATAACCGGGGCGGGGCATTGTATCAAGCTTCGGGGATTATCTCCGACAATATCTACGATTTTCCTCGTCTGATCGACCCGGATTTCGGCGATTTCAGATTCGAGTGCTCCTCTCCCTGTTATCCGGATATTGGATCAGTTGTATATTTCGACTCATGTGTTACTGCAGAGCGCTTGGAAATGGTTTCGCTCTCTTTATTCCAGAATCCGGTGGCGACTGCAGTGGCACACTTTATCGTCAACACAGACGTTCCCTTAAAAGCGTCGCCGGTTGCTTATGTTAAAATCGGTGAGAATGCACCCAGCCCGGTTTATTTTGTCCCCATCTCCTCCAAGACCTATTGGGGTAGTTTCGTTTTCACTGCCAGCGGAACTGCCGATATTTCAGTTTTTGCCAGTTCTCTTGTGGAGAGGGATACCATTGCCGCCGACACTTTCAGCGTGCAATTCATAGGATCAGGCAATGATGGGAAACTCACCAGCTTCGACAAAAAGGTGCAGGTGCTTTTCCCCGAAGGTTCTGTAAAGGACGATCTATATGCCACTTGTATCTCCGTCTCCCAAGCCCGGTATCAGTTTGAAGAAGATCCGGAGATGGTGGCTTGCGGAGAAGCCTACCAGGTAGGTCCCTCAATCTCGTTTGACAAGGATCTGATCATAAGTTTCCCATTAAGCCAGCTCAATTTGAAGGACAAAGACAAAACGTTATTCTCAGTCTATAAATATGAAGATGGGAAATGGAATCGACTGCAGAGCTTTTTGGAAGAAAATTCAGTTCGTGTCAAGGCGAAGAGTTTGGGTATTTACAGGTTGATTTATGATCCCCGAGGTAAGCACATCACCGGGATACCCAAAACTTACCAGCTTTTCCAGAACTATCCCAACCCCTTCAACCCGGTGACCCAGATAAGATATGATTTGCCTGTTTCCAGACAGGTAAAGCTAACCATTTACAACGTCCTTGGTCAGAAGGTAAAGGTCCTGGTGGACGAAATCCAGGACGCTGGTCACAAATCGGTTATCTGGAATGGAAAAGATGAGGGTGATGGTGAGGTGGCATCGGGCATCTATTTCTACAAGATAAAAGCAGAAAATTATAAAAAGACCAAAAAGATGGTCCTTTTAAAGTAAAGAGAATTAAAACAGCAGGTTTAAGTTAACTAAGGTAATGGATGAAAAAAGGAGACGTTATGAAAAAAAGATGTTTTCTGTTGATCGTTGTTTTATTCTCCTCTCTTCTTTTAGTCTATGGATGCGGTGACGATGATGGTGGCGGAGGTCAAACTGCGGCGGAGCTGATCAAGCAGGGATGGACAAAATTCGATGCTGGTGACGACGCTGGTGCCAGTGCCGACTTCAACGCCGCCATTGGCTTGAGTGCTGATACCAACGAGGCATATTTGGGATTAGGCTGGGCTGAGCTGAGACAAAGTCACGCCGGGCTGGCGGAGAATGCTTTCGTAACCTATCTGGGCAAGGTTTCTGATTCGAATGATGCCAAAGCAGGACTGGCGTTGGCTTATCATGCACAGGAGAAATTCGAAGATGCCATAGATAACACTTCAGCAGTGCTTTCATCTGAACCCACCTGGAGCTTTTCTCCCCATGACATCAGTATAAATCATCTGGACTTAGCTTTGGTTTTGGCAGAGAGCTATTATGGGATAGCCGACTTCAGCCAGAGCCTTTCGGTGGTTCAGCAGTATTTCGATTCTGGCTTTGTTGTGGATACAAATACACCTGAAGGAAAAAAGCAATTAGCCGACAAATTAGAAGGTCTGTATACTGGCTGATTTAAGAGGTTTTTTCGAAGAGCAAATTGCTTAATATATGGTTTTGGGGTGAGAATCACTCTCACCCCTTTTTTTGGAGGCGCTTATCCAGTAATATGCATCCGCAACTTATCAAATTCTTCTTGCCTTCCCTCATTTTTTTATTAAGTTCTACCTGAAATCGTAGAATTAAAAATCTCTTGCAAAGAATCAAAATCTAACCATGCCTTCTAAACCGATCATCGGAATCACCATGGGGGACCCGGCGGGCATTGGTCCCGAGGTGGTGGTCAAGGCGGCGACAGATAAAAAAGTTACCAAAATCTGCCATCCTTTAGTATTTGGTTCTTATCACACAATCTTTTCTGCCGCTAAAAAATTCTTGAAGAAAACCAACATAAGGAAGATCGTGTGGGCAGAAGATGTCAAAACTTCGAAGGACAGCATAAATGTGCTTGACTGCACTAAGTTGGATTATGCAAAAGTAAAAACAGGTAAAATTACAAGGCTGTCCGGGAAAGCGGCGGCAGATTCGGTCTTCTGTGCCACCCAATTCGCCCTCTCCGATCAGATAGACGCCATGGTGACCGCACCCCTATCCAAAAAAGGCTTACATTTAGCTGGATATGATTTTCCCGGACACACCGAGCTTTTAGCTTATCTCACCGCTACGCGGAATTATGCGATGATGTTCGTCTCTGTCCACGATCTACTGTCGACTGTGGACCGTCGACCGTCGACTGAAAAATACAAGGTGGTCTTAGTCACCACTCATCTTCCTCTTTCTGAGGTTGCCCGGAACATCTCCCAAAAGAAGATCTTAGAAAAACTGATGGTGACTCAAAAGGCTCTACAGAGGCATTTTGGTATCAAAAAGCCAAAGATCGGGGTGTGCGCTTTAAATCCCCATTGTGGCGAGGAAGGGATTTTGGGATCAGAGGAGAAAAAAATCATCATTCCAGCAATCAAAGCCGCACGACTGAAGGGAATAAATGCTTTGGGACCATTTTCGTCCGATACCATCTTTTCTCCCAAAATCTCGCAAGAGTTTGATTGTATCCTTGCCATGTATCACGACCAGGGGCTAATCCCTTTAAAGATGTGGGGATTGGGAGGGGCGGTCAACGTCACCATCGGCTTGCCCATCATTCGCACCTCACCTGATTTTGGAACTGCTCTGGATATTGCGGGAAAAGGCATAGCTGATCCCAAAGGGATGATAAACGCCATCCTCTTGGCTGTGCAGATGGTGAGAAAGAACAGATGAAAATTTCGAGCATCGAGTCTCGTTAATCGAGCACAGACGAGCTCCGGCAGACGCCCCCGTCTGGGCGTCTGGGAGCTTCGTTACGAGCACGGACGTGCCCCCAGACGGGCCCGTCCGGGCGTCTGGGCTTCGCCAACGACAAACCATTTAGGTCGACGGCGGTCTTACTGTGCCTGTCGGGTCTCCGAACCCGAAAGGGACCGAAACTTCCGCCAGCGCGTTGTTGCGGGGTATCCTTACCCCGCAACAATTACTCTTTCGACAAACTGATCTTAGTGGCTCGGGGTGACGAAGACGCCCAAACGGGAAGGCACCCCTAACCAACTTGTGAACATGAACCTAAAGTATCAAAATCCCCAGCCGATTTAGAATACATAAAGAGAACGTAACGTCCCCACAGATATTCTCCAAAGAGAATCTATCGTCCCCACTGAAACTCTTTAGCAAAAACTCAACGTCCCCGCAGTCATTCTCAAAAAACGGAATCTTTTGTCTGAAGATCAAGGTAACACAAAAGAATACTCATAAATAATTGGTGAAAATGCGCCCACGGATTTCTGGGTTGAAAGCACCAGAACCCGAAGCGCAAACAGCCAAACTGAACCTATGCAAAAGTGAAAATGTTGCTATCCATGTACAAAGGAGGTGTGTTATGAAACGCATGTACTTGTCTTTTTGTTGTT
>CAYOFL010000113.1:0-9063 GCA_964403165.1 uncultured Ignavibacteria bacterium | reverse complement strand
TTTCAAGGAAGAGAACTCCGATATTAAAACGATTTAAGAGCTTTAATTTATTAGAGGATAAACTTTTATATCTGTGGTTTCCATAAACTTAATCTTTTTCTAATAGAATCTCTAACGAATGAAGATTTTATTTATAGAGTTCATAAATTTCTCTCGGAGTTTTTTCACTTAGATTCATTTTCTTAACTCTATTTAATTTTAGAGACGAAATTTGATATCGATTGCGCAGGCTTAATTTATGGAAAAAATTAAGTAGATTCAGATTCTCAATATTTTCAACGAGAGAGGGGAAATAGTTAAGAGATTTATATCTTCGAAACAGAATTTCATTTAAAATTGGTACTTTGGTCTTATATACTTTATTTCCGGTCATATTTGTTTCTTTTTCAATATTAGATGGAGTGAAATTTGGATCTGCTTGAAGGAAATGATAAACATTGAACCTCAAAAAAAATATTATGTCAGCATCTAATAGCTTGTATGGAATTAATACCAAGATCAAAATAGAATTTTTTCGTGATAATAGTTTTTTCTATTTCAAAGATATTATACCCAAAACTTTAAAATTTTTATTTAAAATTATCGATTTAGACATATTATCTAAAAATGTATTCGATCCTGAAAGAAGAATAGAAAAAAAACCCAAAACCAAGTTCCCCAATTAAAACACATATTTCAAAAACTAAAGACAAACTTTTATATTTCTTATAATAGCGATCCTGAAAAAAAAATTAGTGAAGCATGTAAAAGGAATCAAATTGACCTCTGTTATTCAAGAGCTTATAGAACTATTTATTACAATATTCAAAATAAAATCCCTAGTGTTTCAGAAACCCATGAGGCACATATTTGGAAACCACATGTGCAATTAGTTTTAAAATTAAGTAATTGTAAATATTTCAAGGGAATAGTTACTATTTCAGATATTTTGAAGGATGGATTTATTGAGGCTGGAATGCCAGATGAAAAAATATTAGTTCTCGAAGATGTTGTAGATTTATCTAGATATGATACAATAAGAAGAACTAAAGCTGAATTAAGAGAATTACTAGGTTTACCAAAGAAAAAGGTAATTATAATGTATACTGGTAGTTTATTTAAAGGAAGAGGAATAGAGACAATTATAGATGCAGCTAGTATTCTTGGAGACAGTAGTCTATTTTTCTTGATAATTGGTGGAAATTCTGAAGAAATAAATTACTGGCGGAAATATAAATTAAAAAAAAATGATCAATTTAATCTGAAATTTCTTGGATTCATTCAAAATAGTAAAATTCCTTTTTATCAAAAAGCCGCAGATGTTCTAATAGCACCATATTCGTCAAAGTGCAGTACGGTTGAATGGATGTCACCAATAAAAATTTTTGAATATATGGCTTCTAAGGTCCCGTTTATAGCAAGCGATGTAAAAAGAGTAATGGAGATATGTAAAAACGGAGAATGTCTTCTTTTTAAGGAAAGTGATTCTTTAAATCTGGCAGAAACGATTAAAAAATTAGTAAATAGTGAAAATTTGAGATATAATTTAGTAGAGAAAGCATATAAAACAGCAAAGAACCATACTTATAGGAAACGATGTCATAAAATATTAGATTTTTATATGACTTAAAACAGATAGAAAATTCATCTTATAAATATAAAGATTAATGAGACTCTTTTAGAGATATTTTTTTCGTCATGAGGAGTAAATTTCTTTAAAAAGGATTTATAATTTAATATGATGTTAAAGATATTATTTATCATATATGATATGTCTAAGGAAGGAGGGAATTCATTACAAGCATTTAATCTTGCAATTCAGATTTCTTTACTTGAGCATGAAGTATTAATAATTACATCAAGTATAGAGAATAACAAAAAACAAATGCTAGAAAAAAATCAGATAAGAGTATATACAATTTTTAAGAAAAAGAGTAAAAAAATTAATCCTTTAATGAGACAATTAGAATTTTTTAAATTAATTAATAATGTAGCCTCTAAAGAAAAAATTGATCTAATTCATTTGTTTGATCCAATTTCTACAGGTTTAGTTGGTCTGTATTCATTAATTAAATTTCAAAAACCAATTGTAATTAGATTGGGGACAATATATGAGAAATTTTATGGACATAAAATAAAAAATATTTTAAGAATATCTAACAGAAACGCCATTAAGAAAATTGAATTTATAGTGGAAAAAATTATAAAATTCTTTTGTATTTTTGTTTTAATTAAATGTAAGAGTGTTATTTCTAATTCGTCTTATATAAATAATCATTATAAATCCTTTATTGATGGAAATAAAATGTATGTTATCCATAATGGAGTAGATATTGAGAAATTTTCAAAAAATGTTGACTTTCTAAAACATAATGATTACGCACTCTATGTTGGACGGATAGAGCCAAGAAAGAGCATTAATATAATCATCAAGGCTTATTCTAAATTATCATTAAAGACTAGACCTGAAGAATTATATTTAATCGGAGATTACAATTTTGATCCAGATTATACTGAACTCCTTAAGAATTTAATTAGGAAATTAGGATTGAAGGAGAATATTATTTTTAAAGGGTTTGTCTCCCAAAACTATCTTTATAAGTATTATAAAAATGCTAGGTATACTATATTTTCTTCAAATGATAGGTTTTTCCCGATGACAGAAGGATTACCAAATGTAGTTCTAGAAGCTATGGCTTCAGGAGCAGTAATAGTTGCTTCAAATGTTGCTGGTGTGTCTGAAGTCATTAGAAATGGTGAGAATGGATTTCTATATAACTCTTATTCTATAAGGGAACTTATCCAAATATTATCCAAACTTGATGAAGCTCCAGATAATTACCTAGATATAATTAAGAATAATGCAAAAATTTTTATTCAAAATAACTTAAATTTTAGAAAAATTAGTAGAAAATATTTAAAGATCTTTAATAATTTAACAAATTAATTCTAACGGTTAGGAATCTTCTTTTATATAAATATTATTTGTATATTAAGAATATCTCTATTTTTTATTTTTAAGTATGTGATAAAAATGATTTCTTAATTGCCTCATAATTTTATGAGTACTATAATTGGAGATTATGTATTTTCTCGCATTATTTCCGATGATCTCTGCTTTATCTGGATTATCTAGCACATATTTTAGATTATTTACTAATTGATCTACATTTCCAGGCTCAAATAATAAACCTGTTTCTTTATGAATAATAACTTCTGGATTCCCTACTATGTTAGTGGATATAACGGGAACTGTTGTTGCTAAGGCTTCTAAGAGAGATAAAGAAAGACCTTCTTGTTCAGATGTTAAAACATAAACATGGGCTATATTATATAGGGAATTTAATTTGTCATGACTTATAAAGCCTAAAAATAGAACTTTATTAGAAATTTTTAATTTTTTTGTAAGTTTAATCAAATTATCTCTTTCTGGACCATTTCCAGCAATAATCAACTGAAGATTAGTAAAATATTTTAATAATTTTTGAAAACTCTTTATTAACAGATCTACTCTTTTTTCAGGTACAAGTCGTCTTACAGTTAAGATTTTCTTAGATTTAGGATTAATACCTGAAAATTGGAACTCAATTTTGGTTAAAGGCTTAAATTTTTCAGTATTTACGGCATTTGGTAAAATTTCTATGCCTTTTATTTTCTTAGAGTAATAATAAGCAAGTTTTTTCATATGATGAGAAACTGGCATAAGAAGGTCTATGTTTCTTAACACATATCTCAAAAATTGACTAAAAATTTTATTTTTAGGTAAATAAAACTCAGCACCTTGAGCTGAAACAATCACAGGTTTTTTTGTAATTTTTTTTATGAGTAACCCAATAAATCCCGAAGGAATGGTCCATTGACAGAAAATTATATCTATCTTGTATTTCTTGATTAAAGCTAATCCATGTAAGAAATTAAAGCAGAGGTAAGGTAAAATCTGAAATTTTGCAATTTTATGCATCTTTAAATTTGTTATAATTCCGGGAGGTTTTGCTAGACCTTGTCTGGTTGGTATCCAATATGAGAAGCGATGGATGAAAACTTCATCAAAATTTGAAAACTTTTGTGTATTTGTCGTATAAGGTGCTAGAACAAAAACATTTTCTCCTTGCTTTGAAATTTCTTGACAATAATCTAATATCCATGGCCCCCATACATCACCTTTAAATCTTGGAAAAGAAGAAGTTAGAATTAAAATATTCATATGGACACTTTTTAAAATTTTTGTAAAAATGTTCCTAAACTAATACTTACTTATTTTTAAATGTAATAGCTTAAAAAAGTTTTATTAAGATTTTTTTATTTTTTTTACCAAAATACTAAAAATGTTAAATTTTTATTCTTTAATTGAAAGAATATTGATATGAATAAATTTTATAATCAGGAAGTTTAAAAATGAGTTAAAAACTTTAAAAACCTTTCGAAATCTTCTTAAATAGATAATATCAAAAAACACTTTGAAATTAAAACTACGTAATAAATTATAAACCTCATCATAACTTCTATAGAAGACAAAATTGTGAAGATAATGAAAATAAAAGTCTACTTTATCTCTTTTATTTTTATCCTCCAATTCCTTCCATTTAGGATCAATTCCTAAGTTCATAAAGAAGTGTATAAAAAATTTGATTAATTGATTATTTCTAAATTGATTAACAAAAGGCATTTTTAAATGTCCCTCAATAATCCTCCTTTTAGGAGGAAAACTATGATAATTAAAGCAATCTTCTTTTGTAATTCTGCTGATCTCTTCAATTACAGTTTTCAGGTCTTTTATATGTTCAAACACTTGTTTAGAAAAAACGAAATGAAAAAAATCTTCAGAAAATTTAGTTTTACTATTTTTTTAAATAAGAACTAGTATATTTTTATCATATCCTTTTTTTTTCAGTAAATAACGACCATTTTCTATATAATTCGAATTTATTTCAACTCCAAAAGCATTGAATCCTAAATCTTTTAACCATATTACATTTTCACCTCTTCCACATCCCCAATCTAAGATATTAAATTGGTGTCTCTCTATACCTAATCTCTTTCTAAGGATTTCAATAAAAATCAGAATTCTTTCAAATTTTTTATAATTATTATATTCAACTACAGTTAATACATTTTTTTTCATACCGGATTTAGATAATCTAAAATCCAGAATTTTATAAATCATTCTCTTGATAATAGTCATACATAAGTATAACCAAATTGATTTTTAAATTTTTCTTCGACTTTTTTAGTGTATCTTTTCTATTAAAAATAAATTCTGGCTAATATGAGGTTATTTACGATATTTGAACGAATTAATTCACATAATTTTTTTTTGGAAATCAATCCTAAATGAATGTGAATCGAGAGGTATTAGTAGCTTTCTTGAATGATAAATTCTTTACAAAAATTATCAAATTTGTGTTTGATTTTAAAGAGATCAAATACTAGATTGAAAAAGATATTCCATATTTGTTTAAAAAAAAGTAATAAAAGTTGTTAAAGTAGTATTGTTGTATGATTATGTTAAAATGCTATGGTCTTCAAGTTGACTCTGAGATGGTGTTACCGGGAAATTTCAAGTTGGACTTTATACGGTAAGCTGTGCAGTACTTAACATTGCAGAGTCTTTCCCTTTTCCAGTTAATAGAATTTTTGGGAATATCAGAAGTTTGATAATTTAACTTACAATTAATTAAGTAGTATAAGATTAAGAAAATGATATTAGAAAACTACTCAGATAAATACTTTTAAAATAGTAATTGCTGCTCTGTAAAAATATTCAAAGATATTTCTAAACAATCTACTTTTCCGAGTTTCTCTGGATTGTATAAAGATTTCTTTAACCACTTTCTTGCTTCTGATTGCTCGTATCAATTGCTCTTGTGTATAAGTAAACTTACTTTTAACGGGTAATTGAGCAATTTCCTTGGTAAAGGCTCGAAAACCTGTCGTTGTATCATGGACCTTTTTTCTCAATAATAAGCTAAAGACTTTTGCGAAAAATAAATTTCCGAGTTTTTTACCTATGGTCCCGTAGTAGATACCATTTCCAAATCGTGAACCCAATACCAGATCGTTTCCATCGAGAATACTTTCAATCATCATTGGAATATATCTAGGAGGATATTGTCCATCTGCATCTGTATGAACAATAATGTCTGCATTTAAATTTTTACAGAAGTCCATTTCTCTTTGGAAGGTTTTTGCTAAACCTATATTAATTTTATTAGATATTACTTTTGCTCCATTGTTAATAGCTATTTCTTTTGTGTTATCTGTACTACCATCATCGAGTACTAAAATTTGATAGTGCCAATTAGTTTTATTCATAACTAAATTTATTTCTTGAATAACTTTCCCTATGTGCTTTTCTTCATTATAAGCGGGGATGGTAATAATGATTTTATAAAAGTTTCCTTCTGAATTCAAGACATTAATTTCTGCTTGATAATTATTCCTATTTTTTTCTTTTTTTGACGGTTTTAAAGAAATTTTGGATTCAATTAATTTTGAGAATCTTCTCGTCAAGCAGATTACCTTATCATATTGGATTGGATTTTTTTATGAATAATAGTATATTAAAAAGATTTCTTATCTATTAAGTTATAATTTAGGTATTCTAGTTTAAAAAAGTTTTTAGATTAGATAATAAAAAAGTAAAGAAAGAATTCTATATAAGACATTTGATTTTAGACACAATTTTTGAACATAGAAAGCTAATTACAAATTGGCAACATAAATTTTTCTTTTAAAATACTCTTAATCACAAAATTAAGAAGGTGAAGTATAAAAAAATTTGGAATAAACCAAGAGTCTATAGTATCATTGTTGTTCAAGTCATGGTTTGTTCCCGTAATGAAGATGGATTGATTAATTCTTTAAGAATTACTCGATATATTTCTCCTTACTTTTTAAATTGGGTATACAAACTAACGCTTTTTATTCATCAAGTTTATTTGAAAATTTTCAACTATTGTTCAAAAAAATAATATTCGATCCAGTCTTTGGAAAATTTACTCTAACTATTCCTGATTCTTTGATATCAGTTTCCTATAATGATTTACAGACTGTTTTAAAGAGAATTAAAATGAAATGAGAAAAAAATTATTGGATTCCAAATGGAGTTAATATCACAAAATTCAAACTTTTACATGGAATTGAAAAAAGATACATAACTTTTATTGGTCCTAAAAGTTATATTAAGAGTTTTGATTCATTTTTGAAAATAATTGAAAAGATCTATAAAAAGAATAAAAAGGTAAATTTTTTTATAGTGGGAGATGGCCCTTTGTATTATATGCTTCAAGATTTCAAAAGACGAATTTCTATTAAGTATTATTATCGAGTTCCTTATGAAAAAATAGTTGAGATTTATAATCTATCTAAGATATTGTTAACCACTTTTCGATATAAAGGTATCCAATCGATAATGTTAGAAGGTTTGGCTTGTGGAATTCCAATTGTTGCCTCGAGAATAGGAGGGATACAAGAAATGATAAAAGATAGAAATTATGGATTTTTGGTTGATATAAATAATTTAGATGAGGTTGCAAAAATTTGTTTAAGATTAATTGAAAATCAAATTGGAACTAAGATATATTCGAAAACGGTTAGAGAGTAGATCAAAAATAACTTTTCTTTGGAAATAACTACAAGAAAGATGATTAAAGTTTATAATAATTTGATAGAATATTAATTATATTTGAAGAAAGAATCTTAATAAAGAAAGGTAATTTCTTTAATAAACAAAATCATAAAATATATAATAATAATATAAATATTTTTTTAATCAATTAAAATACATGTAAAAATAAATTAGAGCTTTAAATTTGACGAAGGAATTATCACAACAGTCATTAATGCCAGAAACTTTTACAGAAAAGAAAATCAATACAGAGTCCCATATAAAAGTCATTATTCCAATCTATAATGAAGAGCATACAATAACCGATTTGATTAACAGAACTATGGATGTATTTTCCAAAATGAAAAAAGTAGCTGAAATTATTTGTGTTGATGATGGTTCTATAGATAATTCAAGAGCTATATTGAATGGATTAGATATAACCCTTCTAATTAATGAAAAAAACTTAGGAAAGGGAGAAGCTTTAAAAAAAGGGTTTAAATTATGCAATCGTTCAGATATAATAATTATTTTTGATGGGGATGGACAGCATTGTCCAGAAGATATTCCAAAATTGCTGGAACCTCTCTATTATAACCAAGCTGATATTGTTATAGGCTCTCGATTTATGAAAACTCAAAATGGAAATAAGAGCTATTTAAATAAAAAAAAATACATTCCTCATGTAAGAAAAATCGGAAATCAGATCTTCAGTTTATTTGGTACATTGATAACTCAAAAATATATTACTGATACACAAAGTGGATTTAGAGCTTTTAGACCAAATGTTATTCATAATTTAAATCTAAAAGCAAATGGTTTTGAAATAGAAACAGAAATTATAATTGAAGCGAATGAAAAACATTATCGAATTAAAGAAGTTCCTATTAATAATGGAGATTCTCAACGAGATTCTTATATGAATATAGTATCAGATGGTCTTAAAATTATACTTACATTTATTAGTGGAGCGTTCCCAAAGAAACTTAAATTTATAATAAATTATTTTATTGATAAGATTAATAAAATCAGATAATTATTAAGACAAATTTATTTAATAATCATTAATGGATTTTAAAGAGAACCTTATTAATAACGGGACTTCAAAAATTTCTTATACCAAATTAGGGATATTTCTATTATTAATTATTAGAGATTTTGATTTAAATTGAGATGAAATCAGGATTTATTTATTAAATAAATAAAAAGATTACTAAAGAATTTTAATTCTTTTTATTTGTAAATATTTTAATCTTTTTCTTTACTTTCTTCTCGTTTGTAAATAAATTCTTATTATTACCAATTTAGTAGAGTATAATAAAATTTGAGATAAACCAAGGGTTTATAGTATCATTGTTGTTCAAGTTTTTTGGTAGGAAATTTATATAATTAGAAATTTTGGAATAAATTAAATCACTTAAAAAATTAAATGGATTATAATAAATATTTAAACTAATAAACTAAGTTGTTTTTTGAAA
>CAYOFL010000112.1:0-9210 GCA_964403165.1 uncultured Ignavibacteria bacterium | reverse complement strand
CCGCAACAACAACTGTTGGGAGGTCATATTTGGAAATATTCAAATCTTTAGCTCAAGTGTTGCGGGGTAAGGTACCCCGCAACAACAACTGTTGGGAGGTCATATTTGGAAATATTCAAATCTTTAGCTCATGATGAGCATGAACAGGTGGTTTTCTGGTCGGACAGGGTTGTCGGCTTAAGGTCTATCATTGCCATCCATGACACCACTTTGGGTCCTGCCATCGGCGGGGCGAGAATGCACCCCTACAAATCAGAAGAGGAGGCGCTGAAGGATGTGCTTTCGCTTTCCAAAAATATGACCTATAAGGCGGCTGCGGCTGGCATCAATTTGAGTGGGGGGCAGGGAGTGATAATCGGAGATCCTCTGAAGGACAAAAATGAGTTGGTCTTAAGATCGTTCGGTCGATTTGTGGAAAGCTTAAACGGGAGATACATCACCGCTGAGGACGTGGGAACCACGGTGGAGGACATGGAGATCGTCAGATATGAAACCAAATACGTTACCGGCCTTTCCCAAGCTTTAGGTGGGGGAGGAGACCCGGGTCCAGTTACTGCCATCGGATTGGTTCATGGACTTTTAGCTTGCGCAGAGAAGGTGTTCGGGAAAAAATCTCTGCAGGGGCTAAAAGTAGCCATACAGGGATTGGGCAACGTGGGGTTCAATTTAGCCCAATTGCTTTTTGAAAGAAAATGCAAACTTCTGGTGGCTGATGTAGATCAGAATAAAGTTAACCTGGCAAAGGAGAAATTTGGGGCAGAGGCAATTCCGCCAGATGAAATATACGATGTGAAAGCAGATGTCTTTTCCCCTAACTCCTTAGGGGGGGTGATCAATGACCGCACCATCGAGAGATTGAGGGTTAAAATAGTGGCAGGGGCGGCTAATAACCAACTGGAGGAGGAGCGACACGGAGATATCCTTCATCAGAAAAAAATCCTTTATGCGCCCGATTTTGTGATCGGAGCAGGGGGATTGATAAATGTGGTGAATGAGCTGGAAGGCTATCATCAGGAAAGAGCGATAAAACAGGCAAGTGGAATATACGAGATATTATTCAAAGTGTTTGAAAGATCAGAGAAAGAGAATATCCCCACTCATAAAGCCGCCACCCTTTTAGCTGAAGAGAGAATCAATCAGGTGAAGAGATTCAAACAGGGCACAACTGAAGGGCACAGTTGTTAGCTGGCAGTTGGCAGTTACCAGTTGGCAGTTGGCAGTTACCAGTTGACAGTTACCAGTTGGCAGTAGGCAGTATACAGTAAACCCCCAAAAGATGACAGATCAATACAAGATATTGAGCATAAATCCGGGTGCCACCTCAACCAGGGTGGCATTATATTTGAACGAGACACCTCTGAAAGTAGAGGTCATCAGACATTCCCCGAAAGACCTTTCTTCATTCAAAAGTACCTTAAATCAATTGAACTACAGGAAAGAGCTGGTTTTGAAGTTTTTAAAGGAAAACAAGTTTGAAGTGAGTGAGCTTTCTGCCGTGGTGGGGAGAGGTGGTCCCTTCAAGCCTTTAGAGAGTGGCACTTACCGGGTAAATAAGAAGATGCTTTCTGATATCAAGACGGGTAATGTTCAGGCGGATCATCCATCCAATTTAGGTGCATTGATTGCCCATGAGATAGCAAGAGGAACTGATGTGCCGGCGTTTATTGTTGATCCTGTCTCAGTAGATGAATTCATCCCCGAAGCTCGCATCTCGGGATTGCCTCAAATAGAGCGAAAAAGCCTTTCGCATGCTCTTAATATGAAAATGGTGGCAAGAAAGGTGGCTAAGGAGTTAAGTAAGAAGTACGAGGAATTAAATCTGATCATCGTTCATCTGGGCTCCGGGATAAGCGTTAGCTCTCACCTTAAGGGCAGGATGATTGACGTTAACAATGCCAATGATATGGGGCCCTTTTCTCCTCAGAGGGTTGGTGCCTTGCCGGTCACCGGTCTGGCTAAACTGTGTTTCTCCGGGGAATATACCCAGAAGGAGATGATAGGGTTTCTCACCAAAAAGGGAGGGATTTTGGCACATCTGGGGACCGATAACGTAGAGGAGGTGGAAAAAAGGATAGAGGAGGATGACCAGAAAGCAAAACTGATCTATTCTGCCATGGTCTATCAGATCGCCAAGGAGATCGGCGCCATGGCAACCACCCTGGAGGGTAACGTGGATGCGATTCTTCTGACCGGAGGAATTGCCAATTCCAAAAGGTTAACCGATTCGATAACGCAAAAAGTTAAATTTATTGCTCCGGTTTTACTGTTTCCCGGTGAGGACGAGATGGAGGCTCTTACCCTGGGCGCACTTCGAGTGATTTCAGGAGAGGAAAAGGTTAAGGAATATTAAACTAACAGTTTAAGCCAGGCATATAAGTATATATACAACAGATATTTACCTCTAAAATTTCTCTTAACAGAATACATTCACCCTTCAAATCTTTAAGGGTCAGGCCTGTTCTGCCGAAGGCAGGATTGCTTGGCAGAAAACATTGCCAGTCAGATTTTTGCCTGGGGTGGACTAACCGAACTTTAACCCTGCTGACATGGCTGAGATTAATAATGTCGAGGGAGAATGATCCTTTTGAGGTTGTTAATTTTCTATTCCGACCGGTGTTTCCTTCTTTTCTTTTTGAGAAACCTGGGTTGCAGGTTCTTTCCTCTTGTAATGGGATCTCTCCCATCTTAGGCGGAGCAACACTCCCAGGGAGATCAACATGAACATCAAGGAGTTAACTCTTCTGAATATCTCCCCGTAGTTGAAGATAGAATCTAAAAATGCCAAAATACCTAAGATAAACAAAATGGTGCACCATGTTAACATGACACCCTCCCTTTTTTTGTGGTCTAAGATTCTTATATTTAAAATGTGGTTTTATTTTTTATTCGGCAGATTTTCATGAAACATTAAAAAAATAGAAAGCTTAACCACAAAACTTCTGAAAATTCTCTTGGTCCATTTCAAAAGCTTGCCAAAGACTGTTAAGTAAAATAAGGCCTCAAAGCATACTCGGTTTTTCTCCTCTCCCCCGCAGGCTAAAGCCTGCGGCTACCCCCACTCCGCTGTATCAAGAGAGTTCGTCACCAAACTTCACCACCATGATCTATCCTTAGGAAGGGTCCAGATGGATTTTCTCTTGACAAATCCTGATTGGAAATCATAATTATATCAAAGGAATCAAAAGGGTTTGGTGCTTTTATGAATCTTCTGCAAATCTTAGACGATCTCAAACAGGACGGATACTTCAGAAGTTGCATCTCGCACTGGGAGGTTATTCCTCCCAGGGAAGCAATCTATTTTGATTTTCCTTTGAGCATAAATCCCCGGATCATATCCGTTTTGGAAAAAAGAGGGATAAGGAAGCTTTATTCTCATCAAGCAACTGCGATTGAAAACATCCTATCCGGCAAAAATGTGGTAATAGTAACTCCCACCGCCTCTGGCAAAACCTTATGCTATAATCTTCCGGTGGTGAACAAAATCCTTGAAAAACCAGAATCCAGGGCGTTATATCTTTTTCCCACCAAAGCTCTGTCTCAAGATCAGGTGGCAGAGCTTCATCAACTTATAACCGATCTGTCTGCCATAGGCAGATCCGCCTCTGGCGGAGATGTTGATATAAAGACTTATACATTTGATGGAGATACCCCTCGCTCTGCCAGAGCGGCCATACGTACGGCGGGACACATTGTGGTGACCAATCCGGACATGCTTCATACGGGAATTTTGCCCCATCACACCAGATGGATCAAGCTTTTTGAAAATTTGAGATTCGTGGTTATCGATGAGATACATCACTATCGAGGAGTGTTCGGGAGTCATCTGGCAAACGTGATCAGGAGACTTAAAAGGATTTGTAAGTTCTATGGTTCAAATCCACAATTTGTATGCTGTTCTGCCACCATCGCCAACCCATTAGAGTTAACCCGCAAGATCATCGAGCAGGAAGTTGTGCTGATAGACAACAATGGTGCGCCCACCGGGGAGAAGCATTTCATCTTATATAATCCCCCGGTGATAAATAAAGAACTGGGAATAAGAAAATCCTATATTAATGAAACTCAGCGGTTGGCAAAAAGATTTTTGTTAAACGATATCCAGACCATTGTTTTTGCCCGATCCAGGCTCCGGGTGGAGATTCTTTTGACCTATCTGACAGAGGCAATGAGGAAAGCCAAGAAATCCGAATTTGGATCCATAGGACCTAAAGGTTCCTTGAGAGGGTACCGGGGTGGTTATCTTCCACTTCAGAGAAGGGAGATCGAAAAAGGATTGAGGGTAGGTAATATCCGGGGAGTGGTTTCCACCAATGCCCTGGAGCTGGGAATCGATATCGGTCAGCTGGATGTAAGTGTAATGGCCGGTTATCCCGGAAATATCGCTTCCACCTGGCAGCAGGCGGGAAGGGCGGGGAGAAGGACAGACGTGTCTGTGGCGATTTTAGTAGCCAATAGCTCTCCTCTGGATCAATTTATCATCCATCACCCCAACTACTTCTTCAGCCAGTCACCTGAATCCGGTATTGTGGACCCGAACAATTTAATAATCTTAGTCAGCCATCTCAAATGCGCCGCCTTTGAGCTTCCTTTCAACGATGGTGAAAATTTCGGGGTGGAAGCAACAGAAAAAATTTTAGCCCACCTGGAAGAGCAAGGGATTCTTCATTACGTGGATGGAAAATGGCACTGGACTGCTGAGGTTTATCCTGCCGAACAGGTAAGCTTGCGAAGTGCCACGCCGGAAAACTTCGTAATTTTAGACTCCACCGATAGAAATAAAATCATAGGAGAGATGGATTATTTCAGCGCTCCATTCTTTCTGCATAAAGACGCTATTTATCTGCACGGCGCAGATCAATATCAGATAGAGGAGTTGGACTGGGAGGGAAAAAAGGCTTATGCCAAAGAGGTGGAGGTAGACTATTATACCGATGCCATTACCAAGACCGACCTTAAAGTTCTGGAAGTGACCCAGAAGACAGGAGAGCCGGCAGGAAATCGGGCGTATGGTGAGGTCTCGGTCACCACCTTAACGCCCAAGTATAAAAAGGTCAAGTTTAGGACGCATGAGAATGTGGGCTTCGGAGAGATAAATCTGCCGGAGCAGGAGATGCATACCACCGCCTTCTGGTTTGAGTTTCCCGGCGATGTAGCTTTGAGGTTGGGTCTGTCCACCGAAGATCTGGGTGGAAGTCTGAAAGCTTTAGCCAACTTATTGCGCAATGTGGTGCCTTTATGGGTTATGTGTGATCCCAGGGATATAAGAACTCTCCCCCAGGTGAAGTCACCCTTTTCTGATCGTCCCACCATCTATGTTTATGACAACCACCCGGGAGGAGTTGGCTTCTCCCAGAAGTTGTTTCACCTGTCTAAAGAGATGTGGAGAGCGTGCCAAGAGATGATCCAATCATGCGAATGCCCAGGTGGTTGCCCCACCTGTGTGGGACCGAAGATGGAGGTGGGGGAGAAGGGAAAGGTAGGAGCATTGAAATTGATTAAGTGGATTTTAGAAGGGACCGCTAAATAGAAGATAGTGTTTTAGTCTCTGCGATCAATCTTTAAACCATTTTTTAAAAGAGCAAGGAATCCATCGGAGCTTTTATAAAAATTTTTGTATGCAGGCTGTAAGGTGACAATAAACCTTTGTACCTTGCAGTCTCCTGGAGCAATCCTTCCCTGTACTGGGATGTACAAAAAGACTTTTATTATGAATAGGGGTAGTCTTTTTCTGCTTCTTTAGAACCGGTGCTCTTTTTCTCCCCTTTTTCTTTTTTGTAAAAATTACCTGCCCAGACGATTTCTCACTTCAGATTGCTTTTTTTCTGCCGATATTTTTCTACGAAAAGTGATTTTTCATTCGAACCATCAAATTTCGAAAACCATGAAACAGATATTAGTGGTGGGCTCAGATCCCAGGATATCTCAGGATCTGGATAGGTATCTTGATCCAAAAGAATTTAAACTTTTAGTCTCTCCACACGGCAAAAGTGTAATCACGTCTTTGACCAATGCTAGACCTGACCTGGTGGTTTTGGATTTAGATTCGGTGGATCAATCGGGAATGGGGACCATCAAAAAGATAAGAGAGACAGATTCTGATCTTCCGCTGATTGTGTTGTCAAAGAATCCCGCCTATAAGATAAGGGAGAGGAAGGAAAAAAATTACCAGGTGGTGCCTCCACCAGTTCGGATGGAAAAGGTCGCCTTCATGGTAAAAGAGGTTTTGTCTCCTGAGTCGACCAAACAAAAGCAGAAGATACTTTTGGGATCGGTACGATTTTCAAGCCAGGATAAAAGAAAAATTGAAGGCAGAGGCGATCCGGACAGACCTTCTGCAAATCCCCATTCAGCCGACCAGGATTATCATCACTTATTTGAACAGATTTTGACTCCCATCTTCGACCAGGTGATTCGGGATTGTCGGGGGAATATCTATGACCATCTTCTCTCCGAGTTGGAGAAGACCATGATCTCTGAAGTATTGAAATATGTCAATCATAATCAGGTAAAAGCCTCTCAACTTTTGGGCATTTCCCGAAACACCTTAAGAGAGAGGATGAAAAGATTCGACATATTTTAGATATAATCTTCCCCCCCTACGAAAGCTAAACCTTATCATTTCTCCAAAATCATTCCGAGAGAATTACTGCATACATTATTTTCTTGTAAGAATCTCCCTTGTCGCTGGCTAAAACAATCAGGTTTTCTGTCGATAATATTAATGTGTTGAGTCAAAGACAAAACGAACGATTGCACCTCTTTTTTAAGGTAGAACATCTTAAGAAAAAAATCATTATGCCCGTCCACAAAAAAACTAATTTCTTTTCTGACTTCTCCAGGCTGGAGATGATGGTTTCCATTGGATTGTCAGATGTTTATAGAAATTTTCTTCCCCAATAGATTTTTGCTTAAACTAACTTTTTTAAAAAACTTTTCTTCAGGAGGTTAAGAAATGCATGCACTAACATTTGATCTTTTTGTTGTTCTTTTCTTTTTAGCCTTCTTGTTTTTTATCTTAAAGCAAAAAGAGAGGTATTTTGAATATTACCCGCAAAGCTGGAAAGCCTTGATGCTGGGAGGAATTCTGTTTGTTCTGGCTGGAGGGACGAATCTTGCTTTCATTCTGAACCAGGGGGGATACGGCTTCACCTCACAGTGGCAGCAGATCATTCATGCCATTGGGATATTCGGTTACATAGCTGGCGGGATATTGATCGTGTTTGGTTTGATAAAATGGTATGGTTCTCTTGCAGCGGTAAAAAGGAACGCTACCTGTCGCCTCCGACAGCTTACCTGTTTGAAGTCCGTTCTGTCCGTCATTAACCATCGTCGAGAGCCAGACGAGATACTTAAAGAATCGTTGGCATGTCTGGTGAAAGTAATGGGATACAAGATGGGTGTGATCTTCAAACCCACCTTTCGTTCTTCTGAAATGCTATTGGTAGCGCATGCAGGAGTCTCGACTAAAAATCTTTTTACCCTGTATGACCTGTACCTTAAGAATATATGGTATAAGGAATCGAGAAGCTCTCAAAAGATCACCACCACTACGGATGTCAAAAGCTTACCGGAATTTGGGACACTTTTCTCAGATCAAGAGGGGATCCGATCTTTTGCCTGTGTGCCCATCAAGTTCTGTGGAAAAGTGCTGGGGCTTATAGGGCTTTATGACACAAAACCAGATGGTTTCACATATCAGGAGATTCAGTTTTTGACCAGCGTAGGCGAAACTTTGGGACTGGCGGCTAAACAGAACTTAGTCTCCGGTAGAAACAAAAACAGAAGGGATTACATCTCCGCAGTCGAAAATATGCTGAGGATAAGTCAGGAAGCCAACTCGCTTGAGGAAGCATTTCCCAAGATTTCAACGGAGCTCAAAAGAGTAATAGATTTTGATCATATCTCCTTAGCTTTGACCACAGGATCAGCACAGGATATGAAGAGGATCTCCATAGGAAGCTCCGGCGGAGTGCTGGTGGACAGAAAGGCTGGCGTTGCTAAGGCAGGAAAGATAATGCGATCAGGAGAGGTGCAGATAGATCGCAATATAGATCTGGGTGAAAACTCGTCTGAAGATGCCCTTTTTAAAGCATGCGGCATTAAGTCCCGGATGGTTCTTCCTTTGTGGTCACAAGAGGCAGTTGGTGGAGCCCTCAGTCTGGGTCATAAAAAGCAAAACTTCTATTCGGTCAATGATGCAAAATGGCTTAGATTGTTTGCTTTGACGCTTTCCCATATTCTTTTGGAGCAAAGGCTTAAAGAGAGGCTGGAAAGAAAGGAATCTTTAGCCAGATCGCTTTACGAATTTGATAAGAAATTAGCTGAACAGGAAGATCTCAAAACTCTGCTTCAGGATGCGACCTCAAGTATTACTTCAGATCTGCCTAAAAGCTTCGCCCGGGTGACACTGCTTTCTAAGGATAAGGATAAGTTGATCAACTGGACGGTTCGTCAAATCAGATCCGAGGGGATAGATTTAAAAAAGGAGGAACGATTCTTTTTGGATGATCTGCCCTGGCATCGCTTGACTCTGGAGGCGAAAAGGCCCATGCTGATTAATCAGGATGATCCGGAAAGCTTGATGCCAAAAAAGGAAGCCGGGCTTATCATGGACGAGAAAGTAAATTCAGCATATCTGGTTCCTTTGATTTTGAATGATAAGGCGGTGGGAATTGTCTCAGTGGGGGAGATGCGCACTTGGGATAGACAGCCCTTTACCGAAGAGGAAACAACCTTTGTCAAACACAAAGCAAATCAGCTTTGTCTGGCTTTAAAGAAGGGAATTCTGCACCGTACAAACGAACAATTGAAAGAAAGGCTGAAATATTTTGACAAACCCAAAGGGGCTGCAAAGAGCAGAGCAGAAACTTACTTCGGACTTTCGGATCTAAGCTACCAAATTGCCAATCCCCTGACTTCAATTCGGGGTTCAGCAGAACTTTTGAAGTTAAGGGAACCAAATTTAAGCACGGATAGCTTAAAATATCTCAGCAACGTTGAGAATGGGGTAGATCGAATACAAAAAACCTTAGAAGGGTTTTTGAGCTCAGCTACCCAAAGAAGGAGGTCTAAGTTAAGTCAACCTGCTGAACAAATAGTTTCAAGTTAAAGTAAGAATTTTAGTGGGTATCTTTGTGCTAAGGTTTAAGAACAATACTTATTAAGGAGAGCATATAATTGTTTACATCCCCCCTTTAGAAAAAGGGGGGA
>CAYOFL010000111.1:0-9377 GCA_964403165.1 uncultured Ignavibacteria bacterium | reverse complement strand
TGTGGAACACCTAAGGAAGACAAAAATTGACGGAGCCTGCTTTTGGCTCGATGAACACTCGCCCGTAGTAGCGCTATCATTACGGTATGATCGGATCGACTATTTTTGGCATTCGCTTGGACACGAATTAAAGCATGTGAGAGATCGTGACGGAGAGAAAAAACCCGTTTTGGAAATCCTGCTGGTAGGTGAAGACGCACAGCCAGTCAATGAAAAACCAAAGGAAGAAAAGGAGGCTGATAAATTCGCCGTTGGGTTTCTCGTCGATCAGACAAAGTTAAGGGATTTTATCATTCGGAAAGATCCAATTTACTCCAAAAAAGAAGTTGTAGCTTTTTCAAGTTCGATTGGAGCACATCCAGGAATAGTTGTGGGCCAACTGCAATTTAGGAGGAAAATCCCATATTCACACTTCCGTAGCATGTTAGTTAAGGTAAGAGATTTCGTGACAGATACCGCCCTAACCGATGGATGGGGCAGAACCGTTTCATTATAGGGATAGCAAAAATGTCAACCCTCAAAAAACAATTCCAGCGCATTGCCCACGAATATATGCGGCAGCATGATGTAAATTACATTGATCTCCACGAGGTAGCTGAATGGGCTATTCGCACAAACAGATGGGAACCGCAAAAGTCTGCACTGATAAGTCAATGCAAAGAGCTTTTGGGACGTGCCCTACGTGAAGAATACTTTACCGATTCACAGGGTCGGCGGGTCCGAGCAATGCACGTCATAGTGAAAGACAAGAGTGGTAAACAGACCTCAATCTGGGGGGATATGCGAACGGCTGACCGCGATCATATGGCAGTTTCATTCCAGCAGCGTCGCAGACAGATTGTAGGTGATTGTCGTCAATTGAAAATGGATGTCGACAGCTACAACGAGAACTATAACAAGGGCCGATGGATTCAGATGAGTTTTGATTTTACCCATGATCTTGAGGAAGACGAAATAATGAGGACTAATCGGAGGACTTCTGCCAGCGCGCATTCGCGGCCTTCTTCGCAATCGTCCGTCTCTCATCAGTCCGTAGGTCGGGCTGTCGTAAGACTGCCCGACAAAAAAGAAGAGATTGTCGGGTAGCTCACCAGATGGCTCGCAACCCGACCTACAAACTGATGGCGAAAATCCATAAACCTGGCTCAAATAGACTTATCTTTAAAGCTTTATTTGTCCGTCACATTTTCCACATCTTGAATAAATTTAGCATCCTTCCGCTTCTAAGAAAAAAGCGATTTTATTCTCCTTTGCAGTTCTTTTGACCTTTCCTCTTTATCTGTCCACGTTTTGTAGTTAGCGATTCTTCTAAGAATTTCTAATTTTTCCCTTGCCTGTTCAATCAAATAGTTGTTCATTATGGAAAGTTCTGAGTAGGGCTTGCAGACATAACTTCAAACTGGTGAATTGGCTTTGAGTGGTAAAATAAAAAAATCACACCTTCTCATTTCGGTTATCCTCCTTTTAATCCTGGTGCACTGCGGGGGAAATCCAGATGAAGGCAATCCCAATCCCGGCTTTGATTTTAATCTTCCTGATTTGAATGGAAAAATTCACAGCATGAGGGATTTCAAAGGGCAGATACTGGTGGTAAATTTCTGGGCTACCTGGTGTCCTCCCTGCTTGGAGGAGGTGCCCAAACTGAACGATCTTCATGATAGATATAAAAACAAAGGGGTGCGGGTAATCGGGATCGCCCTGGATAAAGACAGTCTGGAGTTGGTTGTGCCGTTTGTGAAAGAGAACAAAATTGCCTATCCCATTCTTGCTGGCAATCAGCAGGTCCTCACCGACTTGAAGAACTTTAAAGGCGTACCCACCACTTTTGTTTTTGATCGGAAAGGAAAAATTCGCAAAAGATTTGACGGCTCCTTTGATTTAGAGCAGTTGGAGGAGAGTTTGCAATTATTACTGGAGGATTAATAGAAAAGATTAAATAAGTAACTCAGAAAACCTCACCCCCTATCCCCCGCCTCTGGCGGGATCTTCGACATAAAATGGAGAGGGGTTCACCCTGCCCTTCGGTCCTGAGACCTCAGGGTCGAAGGAAAGGATTCACCCTGAAGGGGAACAAAGGGGGAGAGGTTAAAAATAGCCAAAGCTCTCTTTTTATTGCAGACATAAGACGCATAGCCCCGCCTTTGGCGGGGCTGGCAAGCCATGAAGGCTTGCCTACGCGGGATACTTATGGAAAAAACATAATTTGTAGCACATAGAAAGGTGTAAGACATGAAAACAAAATACAGATTTCCCACGCTGGCCATTCATGCCGGGGAAGAAGAGGGTTTTCCTTTCGGAGCGGCCACCACCCCCATATATCAGACCTCCACCTTTGCTTTTAAAAATTCGGCGGAGGTGATTGAGTTCCAAAAGGGGGATTCATCCAAATATCTTTATACCAGATATGGAAATCCCACTTTGAAAACGGTTGAGGATAAGATGGCAGTTCTGGAGGGAGGGGAGGCTGCCTTGTTGGTCTCCTCGGGCATGGCGGCAGTTTCTACTATCGTATTGACGTTAGTCTCCTCCGGGGAAGAGATAATCAGCACCGAGCCGGTTTACGGAGGGACTTATCATCTGTTCCAAAAGGTTTTCCCCAAGCTTGGCATAAAGGCTCATCTCATCGATCCGGAAAAGATAGAACAATTAGAATCTTTGTTGAATCAAAAGACCAAACTCCTCTTCTGTGAGACACCCACCAATCCCAATCTCAAGATAGTGGATATAAGAAAGATTGCAGGCATTGCCAAGGAGAAAAAGATACCGGTGGTGGTGGACAATACTTTTGCCACTCCCTATAATCAGAATCCTCTCACTCTGGGGGCAGACCTGGTGGTTCACAGCGCAACCAAATATCTGGGAGGACATAGCGATCTGGTGGCAGGAGTCATTGTGGGACCGAAAAATATCATAGATAACACCAGAGAAACCATGAAGGTGCTGGGCGGCTGTATCGATCCATTCGGTGCTTTTCTCCTTCTGCGCGGGCTGAAGACTCTGGCAATAAGGGTCAAGCAACAAAACCAGAATGCCTTAAAGCTGGCAGAGTTTCTGTCCGCACATAACAAGGTGAGTCGGGTATTTTATCCGGGTCTTCCCACTCATGCCCAGCATGATCTGGCTAAAAATCAGATGAGAGGCTTCGGAGGGATGGTCTGCTTTGAGGTAGGTGGAGGTCTTAAGTCAGCCACCAAAGTGATAGACAGCCTCAAACTCTTCATAAACGCCACCAGCCTGGGAGGGGTGGAATCCTTAGCCAGCCTTCCGGTTTTGACCTCTCATTTTGGCTTTGATAATAAGGAGATGGAAAGGGCGGACATCACCCCGGGAATGGTGCGCCTCTCCTGTGGCATCGAGGAAGGGCAGGATTTAGTTGAGGACTTAAATCAGGCTCTGGAGAAGATAGGGTGAGATTTCCTTTAAAGATTTACATCGCCGACTGATGCTTCTAAAAATACGTTCAAGTCAAATACAATTCGGATATCACAAGGAGGAATCCAGCACCTAACTTATGGTCACCAACTATTTAATTTGATAAATTCGCCTTGGAGTGCGGAAGCGAAGCTTCCGTAGCGCCCCGCCAAAGGCGGGGCGCACTCCTTTTCTTACTCTCCCAGACGGGTCTCCGTTTTCCAAATCGCCAAGATAATTAGTTGATAACCTTAAGTTAGGTGCTGGTCAGAAATCTAATGATAACTTCTCTGAAGTGATCCACTGGAATTCTTCCCCACTATATTCGATTCTCCAAAGATTTCATATCTAAGACTTGATTTTTTCTTTGAAGGAAACCAAAATTTTGGGTTTTAACCCGGTGATAATAAGAGTTGCTTTCGTCGGTGTGTTCTTTTTTCGCTCATTTTAGGGAATTCTTTCAAATTGACTGGGGAAGGTAACATTCGAAACCGATAAGCCAAAAAAGGGAAACCGAATTCTCTATCAATAGATCAATTATAAAGATAGGTGGTATGGATACAATAAAAAAGATGTTACTTATTTTTGTGGTTAACACTCTGGTGATGCTCATCTCCTGGGCAGGTTTAAGCCTGGCCATCCTCGGTGTCAGACACTTTACAAGCTCACAATTTGCCCTGGTGAAGATACTTTCTATTCACTCATACATTGTAGTTATGTTTTTCTATGCTTTTTATTTAATCTTTGATCTTTGCCAATATTTCTCCACTGAAACTTTAGGTGAAAAGTGAGGGCACAGATATTAGAAGAACTCATTAAGGGTCATTTAGGATTTGGCTTGTTTATCCGTTTGGTCTTCACCCGGGTGATTAAGGTTATAGTTGTCTGTTTGGTCCTTACTTTGATCGTTTGGCTTGTGTGGCTGGGGAAGTATACCCTGGCATCTTTCCTTGCGGGTGGGGTTTTAGGGTTTTTAGCCTTCTTGATTTTATGTTTCCTGAAGCATCATTCAGGCAGTCAAAAAACCACCGAAAGTTCGAGCCCAACAGATGAGGTGAGGAATGTTAATGAGCCGGAGGAAATCAAACCCAAGGCTTCAGTCTAAGACTAAGCTTCGGTAAGTTGCCACAGTCGCTACACCTCCTTTGCTTTATTCTCCAAAAGCTAAAAACAAGGCATCTGACTTTTTTTGCTCCGAACAAAAATGCTTCTTTTAGCTCTCCACAGGAGAACTTTGGAAATTTCTTGTAAACAGTTAAGAAGCTTTTCGAGCCGGAGACTTAGTAGCCGCTCTGTGGGAGCATAAAACAAGTTTGAAGATTTGGATAAATTAGAATCAACCCTCTCAAAAACCCTTGACAAAACCCCTTCGACGGTTCAAATTACAAACTTAGAGTCTACCTGATAAATCAGGCAAATTTAGAAAAACCGATGTCTTGATGAACCATAATAAATCAAAACTCACTCAAAGGAATTTCCTCAAAAGGCAAAGGGGAGCCTATCAACTCTTGATCTATTTATCCAAGCCTACTCATATCAGAATTGGCAAGAAGGGGACATTTAGATTTCCGAAAGGTTACTACATCTATACCGGCAGTGCCAAAGGCGGACTGCAAGCAAGGGTGGAAAGACATCTTCGGGGAAAAAAGAAGCATTTCTGACATATTGATTACTTTTTAGATCATGCCTCGGTCAAAAAGGTTTTTCTCTTCCCGGATGACAAAATAGACGAATGCTCTCTTTCTCGAAGAACACAGAAAGGATCAAAGGGTAAAGTGATAGTTCCGAAATTTGGGGCAAGCGATTGCAATTGCCCTAGCCATCTGGCCTTCTTTGGAGGACTAAAGGATATTCCCAAAAACAGCAGAATTTATTCCTTTTCTTTTGCAAAAGGGTGAGACCATGCCCAGTAAGGTCTATTTTATAAGTGCGCGGGTGGACAGATTCGATTACCAGGACAGTGTCGAGGGGAAATTAGTGCGCATCTTAGAAAAGATTGATCTAAAAAAATACTTCTCCAGAAATGAGCTAATTCCCGTCAAGATGCACCTGGGCAATCCAGGCGCACATCATACCATCAGACCGAATTTCGTCAGGGTGGTGGTGGATCAACTAAAAAAGATTGAAACCAAACCCTTTGTGACCGACTCCGTTCGGATAAAGGCTTATGAGTATCTGGAGGTCGCCAACCGCATGGGTTACAACCCCATGAGTCTGGGAGCTCCGGTTGTCATTGCCGACGGCATCTTCGGATTTGATTCGATAAAAGTGAAAGCGGGAAAGATATTAAAAGAAGTTTCAGTTCCCACAGCTATCTATGATGCCCCCTCCCTGATGGTCCTCTCTCACGTGAAAGGGCACATAGATTGTGGTTTTGGTGGAGCTATCAAGAATTTAGCCATGGGATGCGTGACCGCCATGCCCCGGGGGTGTGACTGGAAGGAGGGGGGTAGAGGAAAGATGCATTTTCAGATGGATGATTTGATGAGCTGGAATGAGGATCTGTGTACCTTTTGTGGCATCTGCGTGCGCACCTGTCCTTTGGATGCCATTTCGGTAAAAGGGAAGACCTTCCTGGTGGATGAAAAAAGCTGTTGGAGGTGCGGGAGATGTGTGCGGGTGTGCCCGGAGGGGGCATTAACCGTTCCCACATCCATGGAGAACTTTTCCATCTCCCTGGCTGAAGCCGCCAAAGCGGTCCTCTCCACCTTTAAAAAGAAGAAAGTCTTTTACATTAATTTCCTCTTTGACATTCAGCCGGAATGTGATTGTATGGCGGTGTCTGACACGCCGGTGGTGCAGGATCAGGGAATTTTGCTCTCAGACGACCTGGTGGCGATTGACAAAGCTTCCCTGGATTTGATCGCTCAAGCTCAACCCCTGCCTCAATCCAAAGCAGAAGGGCTGAAGATAAAGAAGGGCTCTGACGTTTTGACCATACTTCACGGAAAAGATTCAAAGACTCAAATAAAGGCAGTGGAAAAGATGGGCTTGGGGAAAAGCGAGTATAAGCTCATTGAGGTTTAGATTTCTTTTGGGAACCAGAACCTAAGAAAACCCGAATTCAAACGCAGTGCAAAAAGGGGTTGCCAGTTTTTAAGTCATCAATGAATCCATCCCAGGTTGTTGGAGTGCAGTCAGGGGAATGTTCTGAAACATGTTGAGCCAATCTCGAAAAGCTGAGTTGTCCCTGTTTTTTTTGACTTTTATCTGGGGAACTACCTTCCCTTTGGTTAAGACTGCATTGAACTTCTGTTCCCCATTTCTTTTTGTGATCCTCAGATTTGGACTGGCCACTTTAGCGTTCTGGTTGATCTTTTCAAAAAGGATTTCTTTTAAGAATAAAGGTGCGCTCAAAGCGGGTGCCGTAATCGGGATTTTTTTGTTTTTAGGCTTTGCCTTTCAAACCCTGGGATTGCAATACACTGCTGCGTCCAAGTCCGCCTTTATCACCGGTTTGTTTGTGATAATGATCCCTCCGCTCTCTTTTCTGATATTGAAGGAGAAGATCAGGATTTTCTCCGTAATCGGAGTGGTATTAGCGGTATGTGGGCTGTATCTTTTGACCCGCCCCAAAGGCTCGGAATTTAATTTAGGCGACCTTTTCACTTTTTTTTGCGCAATCTCTTTTTCCTTTCAGGTGATCTTTGTGCAAATCTATACAAAAAGATTTGATTTTCTCACCCTCACCTTCATTCAAATATTGTTTACCACCCTTCTGAGCCTCCCCTTCATGTTTGCATTTGAGACGATCAAATTAGTTTACCATCCTCAGCTGGTTTTGGCTATTTTTGTTTGCGCCATACTTGCCACGGCGCTGGCTCTTTATATTCAGAATCGGATGCAGAAAGATACCACTGCTGTCAAAGCTGCACTTATCTATGCCATGGAGCCGGTCTTTGCCGCCGTATTCTCCTTCCTCCTTCTGAGTGAGTTTTTGGGTTGGCTGGGAATTTTGGGAGGTGGATTGATCCTCTGCGGAATGCTCTGCTCTGAGTTAGGGGGGCGGTAGAATCGGTAGGATCCACCTGGTAAAAACTTTTTTTAAGAAACCAACTTTTTTTCTTGACATTTCGTAAAAGAATAGTTAGTTTATTGATTGAGATTGAGATTCAGTCTCAACTATGGAGAAAGATATGACACACCCGATTCGAACTTTTGCCAAATACCTGAACTCAAAAAATCTGAAATTGACCAAGGGGAGAAAAGCAGTCCTTCAAGAGATGTCTCACCATCGTGGACATCTGGAGGTGGAGGACCTTTTGTATAGCTTGAAGCGAAAAAAGAGAAGCACCTCCCGAGCTACCGTCTACCGGACATTAGAGCTTCTGGTGGACAGTGGAATAGTGCGCAAGGTGGACCTGGGACACGGACATTCCCATTACGAGTTGGTTTTGGGACATGCTCATCACGAGCATATGATTTGTCTGGGGTGCGGAAAAGTGATTGAGTTTTCAGATGAAGCAATTGAGAGAGTGCTGAAGAAGCTTTGCGGAAAAACTGGATTTGAACACACCTTTCATCACTTTGAGATCTTCGGGTATTGTGGCAAATGCAGAAAGTCTATACAATCCCGAAAAGACAAATTCACGTCTAAAGGTACCTTATGAGGGGAGTAAATAGGAGATAAATTTAAAAAAGCATTGCTGGAGATGGAGGAGAATATAATATGATTCTCAGATTACTGGGCTTAACGTTGATTTTGGTCATGGTATTTACCGCCATCGCTTCAGCACATACCATGTGGCTTAATGTCTCAGATTATTCACCCCCTGCTGGAGGGAGTGCCATTGCTTACTTCGGCTGGGGGCATAGATATCCTGTTCATGATTTTCTAGACCAAGAAAGATTTTTGAAAAATTTCTATCTAATTGATCCGACAGGCAAAGTTGATGCGCTTTCCCCTAACCCAGGAGGGCTTCTGGCAACCAAAATTAATTTTGAGGGGGAAGGAACTTATCTTTTGGCGGCAGAGCTAAAACCCGGATTCTACACCATGTGGTTTGAAGGTGGAAAGATGAATTACAAAATCGGCCCCAAAACCGGTTTATCCAACGTGGTGGTGAGCACCTATTATGAACAGTTTTCCAAAGCAATCATCAATGTGGGTGCTGAAGATAGCAATTTCACCACCCCTCTAGGGCATAAAATGGAAATCGTCCCTTTGAAAAATCCCGTCAATTTAAAGGAAGGAGATTACCTGCCGGTGAGGGTTCTGTACGAGGGGAAACCAGTAGGATCATTTCCCACAATATTTGCAACTTATTTAGGGTTTTCCACCGAGACTGAAGCTTATGCTTATACCACCGCGGCAAATGAGGAGGGCATAGCGAAGACAAAAATCCTTAAAGCCGGGATATGGATGATAAAGGTGAATTATAAAACTCATCCTACTGAAGAACTGGAAGATAAATGTAATGAGCTATCTTATACAGCCACCTTGAGTTTTGAAATAAAGTAATGGTTATATTGCAATTGTCTTATTACAGCAGGAGGTTAAAGATGAGGTTCAAATTTATTCTGTTTTTGATCGCTTGGTGGATCTCTGTAATGTCGCCGGGAATATCGGTTGCAGAGGAGGTGACCGGATGTCCTTTGGGAATTAAAAAGGGGGAAATCTGGATTAAGACCAGTTTGAAATACAACGACATGAAGGAAAGATATAACCGGGGAGCTGACGAAATGGTGGATCTGGAAAAAGGTGAACATAACTGGGTTTACGCCTTAAGTATCCGCTTGGGGTATGGAGTAACTGACCGTTGGGATGTAGGTGTTCTTTTTCCTTACAAATGGGTGGACAGAAGAATCTACAATAAAGAAACAAAGAAATGGAGTGAAGTCGAAGATAATGGCTTAGGGGAACTTTGGATCGGTTCGCGTTACAAATTCTTTTATGGTGAAAATATCGGGGTCTTCGACGAAATTCATCTCAATCTTGGGGTCGGTTTTAAGGTTCCGGTCAGTAA
>CAYOFL010000110.1:0-9538 GCA_964403165.1 uncultured Ignavibacteria bacterium | reverse complement strand
CACCTTCTCTAATGTTAAACATACGAGTTAAATTCCAGATTCGCTCTCCGGTTTTCAGGTACTCGTCTACAGTGAAGTCAAACCCGGTTGCGGCGTTCAACATCTGCACAACGAGTTCGCCATCGAAAGGAGCGAAATCACAAATCACAAGCGAAAAACAACAAGACCGCTCATCCTGTTTTTCCTTCACAAGCTTCGCTCTTCCTCTGGTCGAATGCGGAACCCCAAGCTTCCCCGCGATCTCCTCACTGACCGTCCACGCACGTTGATGACAGGCCCCTCTGTCCGATGTTGCATATGCCAGGGCCATACCCCAAGCTCCCCTTGGATCATATCCAGGCACTTCAAGGCCTTTGACATGCATGGCGAACTTTTCTGAGCCCTTTCCAATTTCTTGCGAGCTTTTCTTAACCCCTTCCGCGAGCAAGTCACCAAGTTCCTTCCGGTAAGCGATTTTTTTAATCATTTCAATTGCTGCATCTGCATGGCCAAATTCCAGATCTTCCTTTATAATTCCCCTCTCGTGACATTCCATTGCAAATGCCAATACATTGCCAGTGGAGATGGTATCAAGTCCTAGATCATCACAAATCATGTTCATCATAGCTATAGCTTCCACTGAATCTATCTCGCAGTTTGAACCCATTAATGCAAGAGTCTCATATTCAGGACCTTCGACTATCGCCCCTTTGTACTTCCCTTCCTTTACTTCGGTCAGCTTTCCGCAAGCAATTGGGCACCCAAAGCAGGCCTTGTTTTTAACCCATATCCTTTCTTTCATCGTCTCACCAGAGATCTCCTCAGCCTTCTGAAAGCTGCCCTTGCTGAAGTTTTTCGTTGGAAGTAAACCTGCTTCATTCATAGGATTGACCCACAACGGTGTACCATACTTCGTTCTCAGTGCTATTGTGTCATTGTTTCTCACTACTTGATGGGCTTCTTTAACTAATGTTTCAAACCGTCTTTCATCAGCATACCTCACTTCCATGTCACCTTTAATCGCTATTGCTTTCAGGCCCTTGGCCCCCATTACGGCCCCAGCACCGCCGCGCCCCGCTTGCCTATAGAGATCAAAACCAATACAGGCAAACTTCACAAGATGCTCTCCAGCTGGACCAATAGACCCAACCCTCACACCTGGATGCCGCTTCTTGAGAGTTTCCTCGGTCTCAAAGATCCCTTTCCCCATCAGTTCTGAAGCATCTTCAATGGTCACCTTGTCATTCTCAATCAGTAGATAAACTGGCTTGCTCGCCTTTCCCTTTATGATTATCAAGTCATATCCAGCAAATTTCATCTCTGGACCGAACCAGCCCCCAACCTGAGAGTCTAGAAAAAGGCCAGTCGCAGGCGATTTCGTCACGACGCAGAATCTCCCAGATGTTGGTGCTCTTGTGCCTGTAAGAGGTCCTGTTGCAAATAGCAAGGGATTTTCAGGTCCAAGTGGATCAGCACCGGGTTCTAACTCATCCACTAAGATCCTTGCACCCAGGCCCTTTCCCCCAATAAAAGTCCTTAGTCTCTTTTCGTTGGGGAAGAAGTTCTTCACTTTACTGGTAGTAAGATTAATTTCGAGCATTTTCCCACTATATCCACCAAGCATTTTACGCCTCCTGATGATCTTAGCTAGAGCACGAAGCATAATCCGTGCTTTTCTGTACCCTTTGAGTCACTGCTTTGTCTGACCCCTCGAACCGCATGAGAGTTCAAAAACAACTCGCTTTGCCGAGAGAACTCCTGTACGAGTAGGTAGCTCACTCTTCGTGAAGGTCAAATGCTACACTTCTTTCTCTGCTTTTTTTATAGACTGCGTAAGAATTTCCGTCCCTGTTCTAACCATCTTCTCTGTCACTGTAAGAGGAGCAAGACACCTAATTACATTGAAAAAGTGACCACCCAGCTCAAATATTACCCCGTTTTTATAACAGATACGTTGGACTTTCTTTGCCATTTCAGGATATGGCTCTTTGCTCTCTTTGTCCTTTACAAATTCTATAGCTACCATTAAACCAACTCCTCTTGAGTTACCTACGAACTTGAGGTCATCCTCGGCTTCTTTCAGCATTTCGAGCATTATTTTCCCCATGTTCACAGAATGCCGCGCGATATTATACTCTTCTATGAATTTAATACTCGCTAACCCAGATGCCATCGCTACTTGGTGACCTCTAAAGGTCCCAATGTGAGCACCTGGCTTCCAGGTATCAAGCTCCTTTTTGTAAATTATTGCTCCAAATGGAAAACCTACTCCTCCAAACCCTTTTGCTATGGTTACTATGTCGGGACAGGTATCTGTTAGCTCACAGCTAAACATCTTTCCACATCTTGCGTTGCCTGCTTGAATTTCATCACAGATAAGTGGGATTGAATAGTGATCGGCTATTTTTCTCAAACCGGGAAGAAATTCTTTAGGGGGAACAATACTCCCTCCTTCCCCTTGCACTGGCTCAACTATTATTGCCGCGGGTATCGAGGCACCAGAATGGGGATCCGCAAGCAAATGCTCAACATATTTAAGGCATTCTAAGTCGCAATCAGGATATTCCTTACCAAACGCACACCTGTAACAATAGGCGTACGGAGCAAAGTGGGTTTGCGGAAGTAAAGGAAGATAATCCTCATAGAATTTTCTTCCGCTTGAAACGGATAGTGCTCCCCGAGTCATCCCATGATAACTACCCTCAAAAGCGAGTATCGTTTTTCTTCCAGTATTATGCATGGCGAGTTTAATAGCAGCTTCAACAGCATCTGACCCAGTGGGAGCGGTGAAGAATACCTTGCCAGATTTTAACTCTCCCGGGGCAATTTCTAGGAGTTTTTCCCCGAGATCTATCCTTGTTTCAGTTGGGAAATCAAGCGCGTGTACTAACTTTCCCAACTGCTCATTCACTGCATCCATTACTTTGGGGTTTAATTGACCAACATTCAATACCCCGGCGCCGCCGAAGAAATCAAGGTATATATTGCCATCTACATCTTGTATAGTAGCCCCTTTTGCTCTTTCAATTGCCAACGGAATTCCCCGCGGATAGGAAACGGCACTGGATTCTATCTTCTCTTGCTCATTTAATAGCTTCTTTGACTTTGGGCCTGGTGGCTCAACTCTTATCTTCGGTGATTCTGACAAATGGAGTATTGATAAATCAGAATGAATCTCTTGCCTAGCCATGTATTAAAACCTCCTATTTATTTGGCATGATTACTTACAGACCAAACATCCAATTACAGGTCCATTTTTTCTGTTCTATCTACACAATTCCTCAAGCGAATTACATCTTTGCCCCCCTCTTACTGACCCTCTAGTTGGCGATTAACTTGCCTGCAACTGTGCTCTCGAGCTATATTTAGGAGTAAGCGAAGATCTATATTTCCTCCACTGACAATTACCACTACTTTGCACCCAACTTCAATTTTCTTTCGACGCAAAAGAGCGGCGACGCCCACAGCACCAGCTCCTTCCACTACTAAATGATCACTTTTCAAAGCGAAAGCTATACCATCCGCAATTTCATCGTCCGTTACTAAAACTGTGTCATCTAAGTATTCTTGACACATGCGAAAAGTATATTTATTATTTAAACCGATGCCGCCTAATAAAGCGTCTGCAATGGTATATTCTTCATTCATCTCCAATGGTTCACCAGCCCGCAGGCTGTGATACATTACGGCTGATGTATCCATCGAAACACCGATCACTCGAATCTCAGGATCTGCCGACTTTAGCGCTAGGGCAATTCCGGAGATGAGCCCCCCTCCTGAAAGCGGCACAAGTACGGTCTTGATTTCAGGCAGTTGTTCTAAGAGCTCTAATCCTATAGTACCCTGACCTGCAATTATAGCAGGGTCATCAAAGGGATGAATCATTGTCATACCTTGATCCTCCACGAGTTGAAAGGCTCTTTCCATGGCTTCGTCCTGGCTGTGACCGCTGAGGATTACCTTGGCACCTAGCTTTTTAATGGCCTCAACTCTATATTGTGGAACATCCTTTGATATACAAATTTTGGCTCTGATATCTAACTTCTGGGCCATGTATGCTACTGCACGAGCGTGGTTGCCAGTTGATGCTGCAACGACCCCCTGTTCTTTTTGTTCTTCCGTTAAATCTAACATCTTATTGGTAGCTCCCCGAACTTTGAAAGAGCCGGTTTCCTGCAAGCTCTCAAGTTTCAGATAAACGGACGAGCCAACCAATTCTGACAAACAGGGAGAACTTACCAAGGGTGTTTTTCGCACAATTCCGGTGATACGTTGCCTGGCTATATAAATATCTTTCAAAGTTATATCAGAACTGGACACTGATTCCCTCTTTTCCTAAGTATTTATATTCACACATCATTGGAAAACCCTGCCTCCCTATTAAGGCTTTCAAGACAAATTTGAATAGTGATTGTTCACTTGTCCAAGCTCCACCAAGCCATGTGTTGCTCTCAGGTACTGAATTCTACTCCTAAGCTCTCCTCTATTGCTTTTCGATACGCTAGCAAGGCTATGAACGTGTCTTGTACCCCAACTCCCGTTAGATCGCAAATCGTGATCTCCTCATCATCTTTGCGACCCGGCTTTTGTTTAGAGGTAAGCTCTCCTAACTCAATGATCTCATCGTCTTGAGAAATGAGCCCCTTTTTGACCCCGTGGTGTAACTCACCTAGTCTGAAACACTGAGATTTCCTATCACAAACGAGCCGATCTGTGTGGGTTAATACATTTGCAAAGAGCTCTTGTTTTTCCTCTGCACCCGAGCCCATCGCTGTGATGTGCAGCCCGGGGTGCAACCATTCGGCCTTTAGATAGGGTTCTTTCGATGGCGTGGTTGTGACCACGATATCGCTACCTCTGACGACAGCTTCTGCATCCTCCGCTTTTACAATCTCGACGCCCAGCACCGGCGCCATCTCTGAAACGTACTGTTCGACTTCGTCAGGGATTATGCCGTAGATCATCAGCCTCCGAAAGTCGCGTACTAGCTTTAGGGCTATCATCTGGTAGCGAGCCTGCGTACCAGACCCGATAACTCCGGCTGTATTGATCCTCTCGCGGGCCAGATACTTGGCTGCCACCGCTCCCGCTGCACCGGTCCGCACATTGGTCAGGTAGCCGTTATCTAACAACACTGCCTCAGGCACGCCGGTCTTGGCGCTCACGATCACCATCAGACCACTGCCACTGGGCAAACCTAAGAGGTAATTTTCGAAGAACCCTGAGGCTATCTTGATGGCAAAACTGTCGCGCCCTCGTATATAGGCGGTCTTGACGTCCACCTCTCCTTTGTTCTCTGGGATATCAACCCGCATTATGGGTGGTATGGTGCCCCCGCCATCTGCCAAGTGCGTGAAACCATCCTCGACAACCGCAATCGCCTCCTGGTCCATCCCTACGCATTTCCGAATCTCAGCCTCTGTTAGTATGGTGACTCCCATACTTACCTCCTTAGCGGCGTCCAGCCACTGTGTCCGTCAAGTGCTACTCCAAGCGAATTACCAAAGGCCCATCAACCTCCACAGCTCAACTACTGTCTATTGGAGGTTAGCCTCCTTGCCACTGTGGTTATGAGCTATCTTCAGGAGCAACGGGAGATCTACATTGCTTCCACTAACAACTATTACGACGTTGCGCCCAACCTCCCTCACTCTCCTCGGATCTACGATCTATGCATGTCGAAAACAGCCCTGGCAGCAGCTACACCTGCGTGAGGTTCCGACTCCCAACCCAGTTTCGCCAAAGTCTTCCCTAGAGCCTCGATTGTGTAAATCACATACATTTCATTCGCTGTCTTACCCATGTGAGCAATGCGCAAAACTTTTCCTGCCACCTCTTCCAAACCACCCCCGATCACGACACCGTATTCACGGTGCATCATGCCAATAACGGCGTCGCAACCGATGCCGGTGTTATTGAAGATGGCAGTAACGGTATTTGACGCATAACTGTCCTCCAAAGGGTAGAGTTCCAATCCCAGAGCTTTGACAGCAGCTCTCAATGCTTTGCCCGCCAGAACGTTTTTCGCATACCGTTCGGCCGGTCCCTCATCTAAGATCATCTTGAGTGACTCCCTCATTGCATAGGTGATATGTGGAGCAGGCTCCACTACGTATCTTCGGTATCCCCAGATTAGTTTGCCACCTCGTTCGGGAGGTATCCACATCTCCAACCACTTATATAAATCAAACGAAAAGCTACGTCTTTCCTTTCTTTTAGCCATAGTTGTCCACGCATCATCGCTCACCGAAACTATAGCCAGACCAGGTGGGCAATTCATGCACTTATAGGAGGTCGTACAGCCCAGGTCTATCTGCCAGTAATCAGTCTTGACCGTATCTCCACCTGCTGAGCTGACCATGTCCACCAGGTACAAGGCCCCATATTCCTTGACCACCCCCCCAATCTCTTCAATTGGGTTGACCACACCTGTGGAAGTCTCATTGTGGACCACAGCCACCGCCTTTATGTCTTTCTCATCAGCAAGTTTCTCACAGATATCCTCCGGGGAGATGGCCTTCCTGTAATCCACAGTAAGCTCAACGTTCTCGCCACCGGCAAGGTTTACTATGATACCAAGCCACTTACCGAAGACCCCATTGTTCACGGTGAGCACCCTCTCACCAGGCTCCAAGATACTTGTGATGGCCGCTTCGATAGCCACGCGTCCAGAGCCAGGAAAAAAGAGGACCGTACTCTCAGTTTCCAGTAGGGTCTGTAGGAGAATAGAGGTTTCATCCATTATCTTAATAAACTCAGGGTCGTAAGGACTAATGGCGGGTTTCATCATAGCTCTTATAACTCTCAAAGGAATCTCTGTAGGGCCCGGGGTCATTACAAAATCAAAACTCTTCATTGATAGTACCCTCCTTTCAAACCTGCTTTAAGAAGCGTGCCGGAACGCGCCCCAAAAATTTAAATACATCGAAGCTGTGCCCGAAAGTTGTTCCAGTATCGCACCCGTTCTTCGATGGTCTTCATTAGCTCCTCCATCGTCCTTGCCTCATAGAGGAGCGACTTGTTCGGACATTTGAAGTGGGAAGTGCCCGTTGAACGATTCCATAAGTGTATTGCCTCTGGCTCCATTCTGTGAATACGACAGACGAACTCCGTCCTCTATCAGCACTTTGTCGACCCATCTGTTCCCAGTGAAAACGGAATCTTGATCCTGGTGAAGGACCATCCCTTCCCAGGAGATTCCCTGTACTCTGAACGTCTCCTTGGCCCTTTCCCACGCCCTAGCCGCCAGATCCATGTAAGAATGTTTCCCTACGGCCCAGCCAAAGATCATCTTCGATCGGTGACCGATAATAGGAATCATCTGGGCTTTCCTTTCCCCTCCATCATAAGGGATCTCGGTAAAGTCAGTATGAGCCACCTCGAACGATCCGATCTTTTCTCTTCCCTCGACCAAGTCCAGCTCCCCTTCTGCTTTATTGATGGCCTGCCTCAAAGGGCTTCTCTTGGCCTTCCTGGTTCTCCTAGCCAGCCTCAGTTCCCACAGATTCAGCAGCCTGTCCAATCCCTTGTAACTTACAAGTCTTCCGTATTCCTCCTCTAGTGTGACCTTTATCCGTGGATATCCGTATCCTGGATGGTCCTTAATGATCTCTTCAATCAGCGGTTTGAGATCGCTGTATTTCTCCTCGTAGCTCCTTTTCTCTTTCTGGGGGTAGTACCACGTCGACTTGGGTAACTCAATTACCCCAAGTGTCCTGTTTAACCCATGCTCCTGCCAGGTATCGGCTACCAATTCCACCTTCGCCTTTGTAGTCATCCGCTCCGGCCTAAAAAGTTTTTTAATGGCGATCTCCCACTCCTTTTGCCCGAGTAATCGCTCTAGCTCGGCAACCTTTCCCTCCAGCTCTTTTACTACCCTGTTGTTGCTGAACACTTCAGGCCCGTTCTCCCTGGGGGTGTAGTAACCGAAGAGGAACTTATTACACCCCCAAGTAACCTCTCCAGCCAGTTTCGAACCGTATTGGGGTGCAGGTCGTAAGCCCTTCCCACTTGGGCTGGATTCCTGGCCTGGGAGACAATCTCCATCACCACTTGAAACTTTCAGTCTTGAGGAATACCTTCTGACCATCTTCTCTCCTCTCCACCCTCTACAGTAATTTTGCGGTGGGTGCTCAGTCATATTGACACAGAGGGGCAACATCCCCTGGCTGAACTTTTCGAGCGGATTTTACAACACTGTTTCACTTATGTATTGCCCTTCTAATGTTTCAAGCATAACCAAATTAATATCTAATCCTAGGATCAAGATATTGGTAAAGAAGATCTATCAAGAGATTGAGGACTGAAACACACAAAACAACCATCAGGATCCCGCCTTGTACGCTAGGGTAATCCCTTGAAAGAATTGATATTACAAGGTATCGGCCCAATCCCGGCCAAGCAAAGACAATTTCCGTTATGATCGCTCCGCTAATACACATCCCGAACTGAACACCGGATGTGGTAATAACAGGAATAAGACCGTTCTTTAAGACGTGCTTGGCGTTTACTATGAGTTCCGGTAGGCCCTTAGCACGCGCCACACTAACATAATCTTCTCCAAGGACCTCAAGAATAGAAGATCGTGCTTGTCTCAGAGTTAAGGGGAACAACTGTAGAAAAAGATTCGTGATAGGGAGGATAGTGTGAGCGATACTGCCTCTTCCCATTGAAGGGAGCAGCCTTAGCCAAACAGAAAAAACCTGTATAAGGACTAACCCAATCCAAAAGACGGGAAGAGAAGAACCCAGAACGGAGACAATGGTTAACACCTTGTCTATGATTTTTCCGGCGGAAACAGCACAAATCATCCCTAGAATTATGCCAATGGCAAGACTTGCGGAAAACGCAGGGATAGCCAACATGAGGCTTAGAAACAGTCGCCTTACTACCTCTGGAAAGACAGGTTTTCGATCAATCACCGAAACTCCCAGATCGCCCCTTGCTAAATTCCTCATAAAGACCAGGTATTGCTTCCACACAGGTTCATCCAATCTCCAGCGGTGCCTTATGTTTGTTAGAATTTCCTTAGTAGCATGGGACCCTGCAATCATTAGCGCGGGGTCACCAGGAGCTAATCTTACTATGGAAAAAATAGGTACCGTCACAATTAGTAAGGTAAGTGATAGAAGCACAATTCGTCTGATAATGTATCTAGTCATATGGCCTTATGGTTCGTCGAGAACCTCAGTGCAGTATTAGATTCGAGGATCGACTGAATCGTCACCCCGTCCTCTCCCGGCGCACCCTTGTTGATCCACACCAGTTTCCCACGCCGCCCTTAGCGTGTCGGACCGATAGATCCAATCATACAGCGCGTAAAACCGGAATCTCGGCTCCTGCTTCGCCTTGATGTAAAGCTTCTTCCTCAGCCTGAAGACCCTTGCTGGCAGATCCTGACCATTCAACGCAAAGGCGTCTGGTAGTGGGGTCCACCGCCGTTCCGTCGTGGCTCGAATCATTTTGTTCGGCAAGCGGAAAGCCTCCTTCTGAGAACTAAACGCAACAACAGCAGGGCTCCTTGGCTAAACGGACGTTACTCCGCTTCTTAGCTACTACA
>CAYOFL010000109.1:0-9755 GCA_964403165.1 uncultured Ignavibacteria bacterium | reverse complement strand
CGGCATTTTCGGAGATATCCGTGCCCACGTCAATTGCCGCCTTTTTCAACCATCCTTTCAACCCTCCGGTATCTGCCTTCTTTTTAGCCTTATGTGCGGCCAATCCTTTGGCAACTGCGCGGGCAACAGTGCGAAGATAGATAAGTGATTTTTTTGCTTCAAAAGTCTCCTGTGCCACTTTTGCCACGTCTTCAAGCAGTTGCAATTCACCGATAAGCTCCGAATCAGCAAAAACTCTTATCCGGCTTACCTGTGATGATCGGGGAATGATCTGTGGAATGGAGAACTTGAAGTAATAATCCTCAGAAACCGGCATGGGCAAATGCCCGTATTCAGAATCCTTTCGCCAGGGATCGGTGTATAATACCTGCACCAAGTCCAGGTCCTTATCGGTTCTGATACGAAGATTTAAAGCCTCCTTGACCGGAGCCAGTCCAGCCAGAGCAACTACGCTCAGTATCTCTTTGTCCTTGGAGAAGTGTTTTATATTTGGAATCTCAAAATCATAGATATGAGGTTGCTCTACAAATGCCGACCTGAGCAGATCGTAATCAATTCGGGCATCGTCCATCTTACCTTCGGTAGAATACATATGCATGCTCAGATAGCGAGCGAAAGCGTCGTTGTTGAACCGCACCTTTTTCGCCTGGTAATCCATATCCACCCTAACGGTATCATCCAGCGAGCCTTGTTTGAATCTTTGGGAGGCATCAGCATATTTTAGCTCCAACAGATTCAATTTTTCATTGGCTCGTTTGACCTCAACAAAGGCGCCGTCAAAGTCATCCTGGGCTATATAATTGAGGGTTTTGATCAGGTTGGTGTAAAGAATTTCGTAATCCTCACCCGCATATTCGAGGACGTTATCATTCAACAAAAGTGAGGCAGACGCTCTTGAGATGCTTTTGGTGAAGAGTTCATCCGCGGCATCTTCAGCCTGAGTTAATTTGGCATTGCTGGTATCGAAACGTGAGGCGTAATGATAGGCCAATCCGGCATCTAATAAATAGAGGAACCGATCCTTTTTTTTGTATTTGTTGTCCGCTTTGGCTGCTTCGATTCTTTGAACGGCCGCATCAAAATTATCGTTTGAAAGATCGGCAGTTATGGGTTCATAAAACGCTTTTTTAGTCGCTACCGAGCCACAGCCGACAGATAAAAACAGGCACAAAAGCAGTCCAGTGGCCGCCCCTTTAGTGCCCTTTGATGATAAGTCCACCAATTTTACCACTTGGTTTTTTTCTTGGATATCTCTTTTTTGATCTTCTTGCTACCGATCCAAACTTTTTCCATGCTTTCGATATTGATCAGTTCCAGATCAGTCTGATAATACACCACCTTAGTCCCTTCGATCTCATCGGTTATCGACTTAATAGCACCTAAAAGGATAAAGTCTGCACCGGTTTCCGCTCTGATCCGTTTCATGGTCTCAGGGGAAGCAAAGTCCTGCTGATCGAAACGTTCGCCACGAATCTCATCCCGCTGATGACGGCCGGCGACAAATTTTACCTGACCGGAGTTTAACAGCTCTCTTTCAAAGTTGGTGGTAAAAGTTTCTGTATCGATGTGTTCACTGCTCTTGTTGCGAATGGTTCCCACCGTCACCACCGGCTTCGCACCTGCGGCAGCCGCCCAGTCAGTTAGCCATACCCGGGAAAGACAATCCGCTATCATCTCCTCTGCCACCAGGCGGGCATCGGTATCGTTCCATCTACCGCTTAAGTCGGTAACGGTCTCTGGCTCGATACGGTAAACCTTTCTGGATGAGCCACACGCCAGCGTCAAGCAAAGCACCAGCACAACTACGAATGCTTTTTTCACCTTTGCTCCTTTCTGAAAAGAGTTAACAGATTTTTTTCTTAATAGTATTACGGTATCCGTCGCCAAAGGTTCTTGGATATGATAAGCAAGAATTAAAAGATAGTTTTTGTCATGTCAAGTGCTTTTTGCCCTGCCCTAATAAATTAACTTGTTGATCTGCTGCCGGCTTTTAATAGTTGTGTCAGGACTGAGTTCCTGACACAACATAAAACTGATATTTTAAAGCCCTCATCCCCTATTCCTCTCTCCATTCTTCGACAAACTCCTGTGTCCGATAAAATGCCGGATTTTATATATCATCTATTCGTCTATCTTTCTGCCAATATAATTTGGAAAAATTCCCAACTGGTGGTTTTGGTTTTAACTATTCCAAACCCCGCCTTTTCGATTTCATTTATCAGCCCGCACCCTAGCATGTTTTTATAAGTCGGGTATTCGGGATTAAAACGTTCCATAAAATCAAACAAGGACGCCTTCCACTTCCGGTCTGGTTTGTTATGCTCAATTACAACTATCCTGCCCCCAGCTCTTGTGACCCTATAAGCTTCTGATAAAACATTCCCTCGCACCTCTTGGGGCAATTCATGCAGTGCCCCACAAATAATGCTTTTGTTAAAATAGCAATCTGAAAAAGGAATATCTTGAGCATCCCCCTCAATGAAAAAGAGTCCATTAGGTCTTTTCTTTTTTTGAGCAATTCTTAATTGAGCAGGAAAAAGTTCAATACCCACTACTTCTCCTGTTCCTGCAAGTCCTTTGGCAAGCATTATGGTCAAAGTCCCTGTACCACAGCAGATGTCTATTATCTTTTCTCCCGGCTGAGGGTGGATCCATTCAATTATTAACTCCCGCCATCTCCTTTCTCCACCAAAACCTCCGTTAAGAAAGAAAAAAAGGGCTTTTACAAAGGGATCGTAAACGTGAGCAAACCACCTATACCATTTTTCATAGACCTTGCGATAATAATCTGGCATTTCTCTTTTATTTTTCATAGCATACCCTGCTTAATCTTCAACCTGAACCACCTTCCGCATGGTAATTTAGCATTTCATTTAACATACATACTTATTAAGGGGAGCATATAATTGTTTACATCCCCCCTTTAGAAAAGGGGGGGGATTTGAAACTTGGGAAATCCCCCTAAATCCCCCTTTGCTAAAGGGGGATGCGTATGCATTCATACGAATAATAAGATGTAAACTGTTTCCTGCTCCTCTTAGTAAGTCAAGTTGATTCCCCCTCATAAACGTTGGTGAACAGATATGTGAAATCAAATTTTGGTCCAGTATCACATAAGCTTGGCTTCGAGAAGCAGAAAGGTTTGCCCTCAAATGACAAAAAGTTCATAAGAGGAAGTAAACATAAAGAAGAATTTGTAGAGGCACCAATAGGGTAATGGATAAAATCAAAGGCGCAAAAAACTGAATTTAGTGTCTCAAAATCCCTAATTCATAAGCTTCCATAAGAGCCATGACTGCGTGTTGGTTTCTGTCAACCCTCATTGATTTTGAATTGTAGTTTTTCGAAAATCCTCCAACAGCCTCTTTTTCAAAATTATTTGTATCCGTAACCTGCAATGACAGAATGAAATCAGAGCTCTCTTTGATGAAGTTAGCATAACATTTCGTTCTTTTTTTATCATTTAGTTGTCTGGCCAGCTCATAGGCTTTATTTACGCCCTCAATGTATACTGCAGTCACTATTCCCTTTGAAAAATCGAAGTTGATGCAATCTCCCCCAGGAAAGTGCTGATTCAGCATATAATCGTTCATTTCGAAAACAAAATTCGCAACCTCCCTTTTTTGAGTTACCTTATATAATTTTTGATAAGCTCTCGTCTGCCAGGGAACAAAGGCGGTATTAGGATTGCCCCTCCAATATCGAACGTAATAAGGAAAAGCATCTTCTACAGTTTCTAAGTATCTGTTGTCTTTTTTATGCTCATAAAGTGACATTAGTACAAAAGAGCTTCTCCCGGATAATAATCAGTTCCGGTTGACCTATTTGAATAGAAGAAAGTTCGTAATGATCCGTTTTTCTTCTGCATGAGCATTATGCCGTTTGCAAACTTATCCAGATAGTATTCCTTTCTTGGGTGATCTATCTCAAGTAGTGTCAAGATCATAAAAGCCGAATAGCCTAATTTTATTTTATTTGGCGTAATATTAACAAAATAGAAATCCTTCTCCTTATCATATTCGAAATGTTCTTCAAAATATCGAAAACCTTTTAAAGCAAGTGAATCATATCTTGGATCATTAAGAAAATTTGACAATTTTGCCACAGACCACAATGCACCCGTTTCTCTTAATGAGTGATGTTTTTTAGGGTGTTGTTTTTCTTTTGCATCATATTGGTAATAAAGGAAAGATTCGTCTTGATTATTCAAGAACCACTCACCACCTAACTTGATTGATTTGATGTATCTATTTTCCTTTAAGAGAGGTGCTGCAGAACAACAGGTTAGTATTGTGAACAGTGAAACGATAAAGGCGATCCAGCTTTTTGTTTTGTTCTTCATATCAAGAATGAATTCAATTTGGTATCTAAAAATTTTGGGTTCCGTAACAGTTTTTATGATTTTTTTCTTGTATGATGAGCATATGCTGTGTGGCGTAAAGACCGTAAAATCAATCCTTCAGCAACTAAAGGAATTCATCCTGAAGGATTCATCCTGAAGGATTCATCCTGAAGGAAAAATCTTTTAACCCTCTTTTTTCCAGACGACATCATGCCCCAACAGGTGCACAAATGTGGAATACACTCCCGCATGGCTAAACACGGAGACTAACATGGAGCACAACCTCTCCAAATTCCGTGAGGAACTGACTTTCCGGGCTTCGAATCTCGAACTTCGAGCCTCGATACGAGTTTCGTTACCGTTAAACGAATCAAACGAAACGCATTAAAACCAGCCGAAAATCTGATACGGTGCTGAATTTTGTAACATAATGCAGATTTACGAATTTAACCGACGTTTTCTAAGTTGTCGGGAAAACTGATCTTATCCCAAAGCCCAAACCTTGTCTTTCAAAATAAACCTATGGGTGCAGTTTGCCACAAGGGTGAGCAGAACAAAAACCTCATCCAACTTTTTTTCTGATGACAAGCATTATGTTCTCATCGTCCCAAACGATATTATCTGGGTTTTTGAAATGGTGGGTGATATTCCCCTGAAATTTTCCTAAAGCCTCTTTAAACTCGTCTTCATCATATAGATGAAATGTAGAATAATGATGATGTGTGGCTTGTGTTATGAGCCACTCTAATTTAGCCATTCTTCTATATTTGAAATATTCTATGGATTCTAATTTTAGATTTGGTATCTTGTTTAACGTTTCTTTCAATTCGCTTAGTTCATACAGCCGTTTCTCCTTTTCATGGAAGTTGGGGAAAAATCTTCCCCAAACATTCCTCTTGTTTTGGCTTCGTAAGCGAGTGAAAATAAACAAATGTCTTTCATCTCTTAGGACTCGAAATGTTTCCTTAAGGAAATTTAAAAATATGAAAAGATGTATGGCGTTGAAAGTGAAGATAGCATCCAAAGAATCAGCGGCTAATGGCAAAGCCCTTGCTGGTGCTTTTATTGATCTGAAGTTTCTAATTTTGTGTTCTTTTAGATTCTTAGTAAGCTCATCCAGCATCTTCTCATTGTCATCAATGCAAGTAAGATAGAGTCTTTCTCCCAAATAATGGAACAACTCTATATCATATCTCCCCACCCCACAACCAACATCCACCGCTTCAATTTTATTCAGATGTTGCAGTCTCTTTTTAATAAATAGAATTGGTTCCAAATCTGTGGTTCTTAAATCTTTGTATCTGTGTGCGATTTTCGAAAAATGAGTGCGAGTTCTTTCCATAATTAAAAATCCCCTTTGATGGTCAATAAAGTTTTTATGCTTTTTTTGCCCACCCAAGTCATACGTCGCCCTCCTTACCCCAGGTCTACGACGTCCACAAGCGTTACAGGCGAAGTTTCACTCTCAGTGTTTGCACATAGCGAGGACGAGCCGACTCAGCTAGCGAGAGGATATCCTTTATGGCGAGCCGCCAACAGACGGCGTAGCATGAACCCCCGCGTTATACGAAGTGGCTAGCCATACAGCAATGCAACATGGCTGGCAAATTACCATAATGGATCTACTACTAAAGCTGGATTATCTCTCAATTATTCTAATATTTTCGATAACCCCTTCTTCCTTTATTTTTAGGTGGACGAGCTTCGTCAACTTTCAAGGTAAGTCCTTTGAAATCGGAACCGTCCAATGCCTCTTTTGCTTTTTCAGCTTCCGATGAGTTAGACATTTCAACAAATCCAAAACCTTTACCTTCAATTATGTTGACCTGCTTAACTTCGCCATGCTCGGAAAACAATTCTTCCAATTCCTCCTTGGTTACAGAGTAACCAAGATTTCCCACGTACAGTTTGCTACCCTGCATTCTTACCTCCATTTCTTTTTTATTCCTCTTTGTCTAATAATGTTTCTTTTGGAGGAAGAAGTCCGAATTGGGACCCTGTGGGCAAGATAGCGATTCCGGCCTCTCCAATGACCACATCATTAAACCCAAGAGAACCTTCATTAAAAACAAGTTTTAACAAGATTTGATCGACCCTTCGATTTCACTTAGAATCAACCCTGAACGTAGTCGAAGGATTGAGTATTCTTGCCACCTCCTTCAGTGCCTCCTTCCCTTATTTATCAGGTTTCCCTTTCAATCTCTCCTTTTTATGAAACCAGCAATTTGAAGTTATGTAATTTTTGGGTGAAAGTCAACATCTTTTACGAGATTTCAATTTCACTCCAACTGGCCATTTTAATTGCATACATAAATGACATGTTTATGCCAAGTAACGCCTGGGGTGTTAGCAAAGTGCCGACTTGTCCCGCCTGTCCTGAGGAAACGAAGGGACTGCCTTGAGAAACCGAAGGAAGCGAAGCCGGGGAGAGGCATTTGGGGGATTCCTACTTTCATCGGGATGAATCTCATGTCGGCTGTTGCGCTAAGTCATAAAAGTTTATCTGATCCCAAACCATTTCAAGCATCTATTATAACTTCTCTTTATCGTCTTAAAGTTCGAATGTAGAGGATATGTATGGTAACGCCAGCAGCTATCAAAATCAAAATGATCCTAAACAAAAGAATGTCAACTATAAAAACGACTGAAAATAGTATTGTGATCCACAATAAAGAAATGGATGAGAGCTTTACTTTTAATGGAACCCCCTTTTTTTCTCGATAGTTTTTGATATAGTTTCCAAACCATTTGTTGTTCAAGAGCCAATGGTAAAATCTTTCAGAACTCTTTGCATAGCACGCAGCGGCAAGTAGGAGAAAGGGAGTGGTAGGCAAAAGAGGTATAAATATTCCAAGAACTCCGAGCCCCACGAAAAGAGTTCCTGCAATAATCAATAGCCCCCTGATCAATCTACTCGATGTTTTGTTTATCTGATTGGAACCATCCCCACGTTGCTCCTGGTCTTTATTTTTCACAATAACTCTATTGTTCATTTTCGCACAATGTCCACGTGGTTTGCTGACTGCCGACTTGCCTCGCCAGCCATGAGGAGCCCGAAGGAAGATATTCACAGTTGCGTCAGGAACTCCTCTCCTGACGCTTTAAAAAGGTGTCAGGACTGAGGTCCTGACACAACACAAACTCTGCTATATCAAACGGCATAATTTATGACAATCACGGAAAAGGTGCAAGGTAATTCTCTTGGTTCGGGCGGGGGTTGAACCCCCGCCCGATCAGCATCCCCCGGATCTGGAGAGATATGCGAAGCTCGAATATAGATACGGACAACAGCAAGGCGATGTTGCTGTCTCTACCAATTCTCACCTAAAAGCTCGTAGTATGCTTTTGGATGGGCACAAGCGGGGCACTCATCCGGTGGTTCGGTACCCTCATGAATATATCCGCAGTTGCGGCATTTCCATTTTACCACCTTTTCCCGCTTGAAAACTCTGCCCTTCTCAATGTTCTCCATCAATCCCAGATATCTTTTTTCATGTTGTTTTTCTGCATTCGCTATTGATCTAAAAACGGCAGATATCTCGTCAAAACCTTCTTCTGCTGCTATGCGGGCAAACTCCGGATACATGGTGGTATGCTCATAGTTTTCTCCAGAAGCGGCGGCTTTCAGGTTCTCTACCGTATCTCCGATCACACCGGCAGGAAATGAAGCCGCAACCTCCACCTCACCACCTTCTAAAAATTTGAAGATTCTTTCGGCGTGTTCCTTCTCATTATCTGCTGTTTCCAAAAAGATTGCTGATATCTGTTCATACCCTTGCTTTTTTGCCTTCGAAGCGAAGTAGGTGTAGCGATTCCGCGCCTGTGATTCTCCAGCGAAAGCGGTCAACAAATTTTTTTCCGTTTTGGTTCCTTTCAGGCTTTTCATTCTTTTACCTCCATTTTGCATTAATTGAGCGCAATCTGTTGTATGCCCTCAAAAAGCTTGAGAGGGTTATAGGCAGACCGCTCAAACATTAGTATTCCATTATTCCAGGCGTATCCAGGCTGAACCAGTAAAACTGGCCTGTCAAAGCCTGTTTTTCCGCTGTCAGGATGTTGTAATGGCGATCCTCCTGCTCTGCCAGCATCGTAAACATTTTTTGGGCTTCGGGATCCTTGGTCTCTGTTGCACTTTTGCTGTAGAATTCGTATGCCTCTTTTTCCGCTTTGATTCCGATATCCAGAGCTTCTGAAGCGGTGGTGTTATCTCTGATTTCAACCTGAATCTTTTTCAGCTTACCGGGATCAAAAGAAAATTCCTTCCCACTGCTTATTTTCTTATAATGATTTTCTAAAAGCTCTCGGTGTCTCTTCTCATCAGAAGCCAGAAATTTGAATTTCTGTTTCCCACTTTGGTTTTTGATAGTATTAGAAAGCTTGGTATAAAAATCAAAGGCGAACTGTTCGTTATAGATGGCTACTGATACAGCCTCCAAAGCACTCATTTCTGGGGTAATTTTACCTTCCGCCTCTTTGTAAACCTTCTTCTTGTCTTCTTTCATTTCAACGCTCCTTGAATACTGTTGTTCAAGCCCACATCAAGACGTTTTCATCATATTCGCTTTCCAGGCGAAGTTTGTGCTTGGATTCCTCCTGAGCCAGAGCCGAAAAAAGTTTCTTAAGCTCAGGATCATCTGTCCCTTCCGCCATGTGATTGTAAAGCTTAAGCGCGTTTTCTTCTCTTTTTATGGCCAATCGCAAAGCGGACGCATAATCCATATCTGACGAAAACTCCTCCTCATCCACAAAATCACCGATTTTCAAATCGGGGATCTCCTCCAGCTTATATTCGGAAACATCCTTCTTTTCTACTCCCTCAAGGACCTCCCGATGTTTTTGCTCCTCTTTAGCCAACTCCTGAAACATAAGCTTTGCGTCTGGAGACTTAGCTAACTGGCTATAGGTGGTGTAGAGATTATAAGCCTCTGCCTCCTTGCGAATGGCAAAGGTGATGATCTCTTTGAAGTTATTGGGTTCCATTTTTCCTCCAGTTAAAGGTTAGCCTCTCTTAACACTCCTTCCTTCTGGTCTTCTATTAAAATTGCTCACCAGAATCAGACTCTTTTGTCTGGATTGCCATAGCCACTGTCCCGTGAGTAGTCGTTTGAGGTCTACCCCGACACAGCGGCCATCCTTTCCCTTCTTTACTTTTTTCCGGACCACAGTCCGTGAACGTTGCAATACTCTCTGGCTCCGATGACCCCCTCTTTGATTTCAAACTCAGCCTCAGGCTGTTCATTTGGGTTCAGAAACTTTCTGAAGGTTCCCCGGTCAGTATCAACCGCCACCCACTCAATATAGTGCTTTTCCTCCATGGGATGCGGCACCGATCCCACCTTGACTAAAACCCCCTTATCTGTCTTCTCGATCACGGGAACGTGCTTCTCCTTACCCTGCTCCTCCGTCTGTGCTT
>CAYOFL010000108.1:0-9851 GCA_964403165.1 uncultured Ignavibacteria bacterium | reverse complement strand
GTGATAGGGTCTCTTCTTAAGGTAGGCATTTTTAAAATTCCGGTTTAATGGTTCAAAAGTTCAAAGGTTCAATCTTTAAAACAAAAGATTTCGAGATTATAGTAAGTGGCAATAAGAAGGTTGTCAACATATATATTATCGGTTAGAGGAGAGTGGTTCATCTTCTGTGGGCTTAAGTGGAGAAATCTGCCAAAACAACCCCTTCTCCATCTTTTTCAAAGAACTCTAAAAGAATACCTCTCTTAGCCCACCCCGGCTTTTCTCAATTTTAATTTCGGGCAGGGCTTTTATGTTGATTCTAAAATAGTAACCTTCTCGGTATCCGGTGGCGATCCAGGTAAATCTTCCCTCCCAACAGTGCATGTCCCGGTAAAACTCAAAAGTCTGCTCGGTGATTTTGTTTTCTGAAAAGTCGTAACGATTATGGTAGCTTAAAAGCCAGTGCCGGGTTATGGGCAGACGCAAAGAAGCGGTGGCCCAGTGCGTTTTGCTTCCTCCTCTGGTTTGGCTATATCTATGGCTGACGTTTATACTCCAAGATTGAGTTACTTTCTTTAAAAAACCCTCTGCTTCATATTCACCGCTCTCAGACGTTTCCGCTTCACCAAAAGTCTTCTGGTCATGTCCTTCTTTTGTTCCCAAGCTTGATTCCTCCCAGCTTCCCCGGAGATTTATGCGAGTATCCAAACTGAAAGATAACCAGCGGGGTGATAGTAGTTTCAATTTACCGGACTTATCATAGAAATCGTGGATCACAGAGAAAGCTAAGTCCACATTCTTGACCGCATACGAACGCAGAACCGTGGAAAGATTGGACAGTTTGTGTTCCTTGGCTAAGAAGTTGTATCCAGAGGAGAAATTCAAATTAAAAAGATTTGTCTTTTTCTCCACCTCACCTCCGTCTTTTGTGGACTTGGTCTTTATCTGAACGAGATTGCTCAGTCCGAAACTTGCCGCCTTTCGTTTTGCTCCTGAGCCTCCCCTTCCGGTATAGGAAAGATATTCCTTCTTGCGGGTAAACTCAGGCTGCCAGGAGATGTTCACATTTGGCGTCATCACGTGCCTTATTCCCAAAAGCTTTCCTATCCGGGGATGAAAGGTGCCGTAAAGAACTGTATTGGCGGAAATATTGGCAGAATAAGCTCCTCTTCGGGCAGAGGTGTTTCCGGGAATGGGGAAACTTTGGGAAAGATTGGTTTTGAAGACATAATACCAGGTCTCCTGATAGCAAAAGCCCGGGTTTAGAACCAGCCAGCCAAAAAGTTTCTGGGGAGCAGAAAGGGAAAGCGAATTGTCGGAGACGGCAAACTCTTTTCTATCGAAATATCCCTCCCTTTTACGCCGGTATTGATAATTGATAAAATTGGAGGAGAAGGAATAGTAAATTGAATTATACCATCTCCGTTCGATTTTTCCTTCGTCTTTCCTTTTTGCAGGAAAAAGAGGCAGTGATGTTCGGGTAAAATTGATAACCGGGAGATTGAGGGTACGATCATCGGTGTCTAAATTCCATCTGTGATCCAAAGCCAAGGTGACGCTGGCAGTGCTCCATCTTTTGCTCAAATTAGCCTGAGAATACAAAGACCTGTTCCTTCTTTCCACCGGATCTAAGTTCAGATCGCGCCAGTAGTCTTTATCGCTTAAGAAGGTGCCGGAAGCAGAGAGGGAAAGAGAGGGAGAGATGGTATGCCGATGATTGAAGGTCAAATCCCAGCGGTCACTTCTGCTTTTGGTCAAAGTGGACAGGTTCCAGCTTGATCGACGGTTATAAGATCCCGCCACGCTTCCGCTCAAGATATAACGCTTGGCATAGCGAGCTTGCGACCTTATCAGCCATCCTGATCCCTCGTAATAATCGAAGGCGGTCTTCAAATCCCAATAGTCTGAAGCCGCCCAGTAGTAGCCCAGATTCCGAATGAACCTCTCCCCTGCCTCTAAATTGCCCAGATCAAAGGTTAAAAATCCGGAATGTCTTCCTGGTTTGATGGGGAAGACATAATAGGGTATGGCGGCAACCGGGAGGTGACCGATGTATAATACCACTGGCTGAGCAATCACCTTGTCCTTAGCGATGATCTTCATCCTTCGGGTGTAAAAATGGAAATGGGGCTCAGACAAATCGCAGGTGGTATAGATGCCTCTGTCCGCTAAAAGCACCTCATCGGTTATTTTTCTTAAAAGCTTTCCCTTATAGGTTCCTCTTTGAATACTGGTAACTCCTGCTTTGACTTTTCCTCTTCTGGTGCGCAGATCATAGCTCATCCGGTCTCCTCTTATCTCGTCTTTCCCGTCCTGGAGCACCGGAGAGCCCTCCCATACTTCCCCTTCACCGGGTTTGGTCTTTATCCCCTCCGCCACCAGAATCTGCTCTTTGGTATGATAAAATATCTTTCCAGCCGAAAGCGAGATCTGTCCATATTTGAGGTGGCTGTTTTTTTGGAGGGTGATCAGATCCCTTTTTATCTGATAATCTATGCCTTCTGCTGAATACCAGATGGTATCCTCTACATTTGAACTGTCTTCTATTTTCTCCTTGGGAAAAGTGTATGTTCCCACAGCCCCCCCTTTGATTAACACCCGATTCAATCGTTCATCGGAGAGAAAAAGATCTATGGTATCGCCAGAAGCTTCATTTTTAGCAACCGAAGATTTTTCCTCAAATTCTTTCGTGGATTGGGAATAATATGTGCTGATGGCGTTTTCGCAAGCCTTCACCTGTTTTAACTCTTCATCCTGCAACAAGAAGAGCATCTTCTTTGCAGCTAAGAAACTTTCCCTTGTGGTCTGATTCAAAGAATCGATGATTTCAAGATGAGAAGCTTTGGCATTGCCCTCCACTTCGATTTTCCTCACCTGGTTATCTTTAATGAAAATCTCCATCTTCTCACCGGTGAGACGATCATTTTGCTTCTCTGCCTCTGGTTTCCCTAAAAGGATTATTTTGTCTTCCCGATTTATCCAGGTAGCTTCATCACAGGTGGCGGTCATATCAGCTTTGATAATACGCACCTTTTCTTTGGCTATGCCTTTCTCTTCGTCGATAAGATATTCCATGAACTCAGCTGTTACGGTGATGGTGCTATCGCCTTTATCCGGCTTGAGTATCAACGACGGAGACTGGCTAAACGAAACTGACTTCTTGGCCCTCTCGTATTCTCCATGCCCCCCGGTTACCTTTGCCTCCTCCTTTTTGCTGAAAAGAACCACGTTCCCGTCTGCCACCGCCTTTCTTGAATTTCTAAAGTAGGTGACCCTATCGGCAGTAAGGACCTGATCGGGGTCTTCAATTCTGACACTGTCGATAAAAACCACCTGACCGGCAGTGCGATACCACACTGCTCGTTGACTGCTCAGATTTAAGTCACCATGTTTAAAGATTACGTTTCCTATCAGATTGACCATCACATTATCTTTCTCCAATCTTAGCTCAGAAAAGTCAGCGTTTAAAAGCTGGATGGGCTCCCCGGTGGTCTCCTCAGCAGAAAGAGTAGGGCAAAATGAGAAAAATAGCCAGAAGCTAACCAGAATATATGTGGATATGATCTTATTCATTTCGTGTATTCCGGGTAATGGTTAAAGCAAAATACCACTGGTAAGACTAATCCTTCGTCTAAGCCTGAAAATATACCACCCATATTGATTTCGGCTTCGTCCTCAAATATTTATATAACCCAAGATATTTAAATAATAACCAAAGAGCAAGATTTTTAAGGCAAGATACCCGATAAGGTCTGTGTGTATCCGTTGCATCGGGGTACCTTACCCTGATGCAAATTGAGGTCAAGGGTAGGAGTATTCAGACAAAAGACTGGTGTGCAAGAAACCCAGCAACCCAATTGTAGGTCGGATATGTCCCGCCTTTGGCAGTTCGACTTCGCTCACTGCCCTGAACTTGTTGAAGGGCGGGGGAAAGCAGGACAGCCATTCCGCCAATTGCCAGAACCTAACTTAAGTTAGGTTCTGGAAACGGCGGGATCCCTATGATAATCTCTTCTCGCCGTTTACGGAGACCCGTCTGGGAAAACGTGTGAGGCGCTTTTTCAACAATCCCGTAAAGGTACCCCTGACCAACAGTTCATCCCCTGTTCGTCTTTTTACCAAAAATGTGCTTGATAAACTAAAAATTTTAAGCTATCATGATCTACAAAAGATAAAAGGATTTATCCTGAAGGAGCAAACATGAGGAGGAGAAAGAGGATCGGAATCCTAACCGCGGGAGGGGATTGTCCCGGACTTAATCCTGCTATCCGGGCAGTTGCCAAAACCGCCTTCTTTTGCCACAAAGCCAAGGTGGTCGGTTTCTGTGATGGTTTTGAGGGGTTGATAAAAAACCGGACAAGAAAATTGCGCTGGGAGGATGTTTCTGGAATCTTAACCCAAGGTGGCACCATATTGGGCACCTCAAATAGAGCTAATCCTTTTGCCTATGGAGAGAAGAAAAAAGACGTCTCTGAAGTTGCTTTCAAAAACTTTCGCCGCCTGAAGCTGGATGCCTTGATCTGCATAGGCGGAGATGGAACCCTGCACATAGCTCAGGAACTAACTGAAATGGGACTGCCCATTGTGGGGATACCCAAGACCATAGACAATGACGTTTCAGCCACCGATTTCACCATCGGTTTCGACTCAGCGGTAGCAGTAGCCACAGAATCCATCGACAACGTTCACAGCACGGCTGAATCTCATCATCGGGTGATGATCGTGGAGGTGATGGGAAGATATACCGGGTGGCTGGCTTTGTATGCCGGGGTGGCAGGTGGGGGGGATGTGATCCTTATCCCGGAACTCCCCTTTGACATCAAAAAGGTTTGCCAGGAGTTGATCAGACGAAGCAAAATCGGAAAGAGATTCAGCATTGTGGTGGTGGCGGAAGGAGTTAAGTTAGGGGATTCTAAATTAGTTATCAAAAGAAGAGTGAAGGCGAGCACCGATCCCATCAGGCTGGGTGGAGTGAGTTATCGAATTGCAGAACAATTCGAGAATGTCACCGGACTGGAGACCCGGGTCATTATCCTGGGGCATCTTCAGCGGGGAGGAAAGCCGACTGACTTCGATCGCATCTTAGCTACCCAATTCGGCAAAAAGGCAGTGGATCTGGTCATGGATGGAAAATTCGGCTATATGACCAGCCTGCAGGGAGGAAAGATAACCTCCGTCCCCATAAAGTCTGGCATTGCCAGACAGAAGATGGTGACGCCAGATCTTCCCCTAATCCAAGCCGCTAAAGCTATTGGAACATGTTTTGGAGACTAAAAACAAAAAATCTGGAGGGGTGTATTTTAAGATTGAAAATCGATCAGGAATTTATATATTTTTCACCATCACCCAATCTGCGGTTGCTCGATTCATCGAGTTGAAGAAAGCCCAATCACCGCCTTTGCCCCGCCTCCGGCGGGATAAAAGCGGTATAAATTGGGCAACTACAGAAGGCCGATTTCATCAAGGTTAAGAGAGAAAAGGGGTATTAATCTTTATGGATAAAAACAAAACAAAAGAGGCTCCATCCACTGAGCCGGAAGTAAAATTCAGCAGGGAGTTGGGACTTTTGGAGGCGACCACCCTGGGGGTGGGAGCCATGATCGGGGCGGGGATTTTTATCTTAAGCGGTATGGCGGCAGGAATTGCTGGACCAGCGGCCGCCGTCTCCTATATTCTGTGCGGGCTAATGACCCTCTTCACCGCCCTCTCCTATTCTGAGCTTTCTTCTTCCATTCCCTTAGCCGGAGGTGGATATACCTATGTCCATCAGGGATTGGGTGGTTATATCGCATTCTTAAGCGGTTGGGCGCTGATCTTCGGAAGCGTGGTGGCTTGTGCTCTTTATGCTTTAGGTTTTGCCGAACATTTCACTCCGCTTTTGGATCTGGTGATAAAGATTTCACCCTCTATCAAATTCAGCGCTTTTGCCATAGCCTTGCTTTTACTTTTGATCAACATAAAGGGCACCAAGGAAAGCGGAAAGACCCAAAATTTCTTCACCCTTGCCAAAGTAGCCATGCTTATTATCTTCATAGGATTATGCATTCCCTTTGTGAAAACTCAAAACTTCAAGCCGTTTGTCCCCTTCGGATTTACCGGCATAATCTCTGCCACGGCTTTAATTTACATATCCTTTTTTGGTTTTGAACTTATCTCCAGCGCCTCGGAGGAGATTAAAAACCCCAAAAAAACCGTTCCCAAGGCGATTTTGCTTTCGCTTTTTATCCCCATGTTGATCTATGTAGGTGTGGTTTTAGTCTCGGTGGGGATTTTGGATTATCAGACCCTGGGAACCTCCGCCGCTCCTCTGGTTTTGATCGCCCAAAAGGTATTGGGGAAATACGGGCTTCTTTTCGTTTTGATTGCCGGGCTTTTGGCCACCATCTCCGCCTTAAACGCCACTGTTCTGGCGGCGGCGCGTCAGACTTACGCTATGGGCAGGGACGGATATCTCCCGGGCAAAATCTTCCGACTGCATCCCAAATTTAAAACTCCATATACAGCAGTTGCCGCGGTGGGGGTGGTGATTTTGTTCTTTACCCTCTCCGGCGAGGTGGAATTTGTGGCTCATCTGGCTAATTTCTGCTACCTCTTTGCTCTTATTCTGGTGAATCTGTCGGTTATCATGTTACGCAAAAAGGAGCCCCGGCTTAAACGTCCCTTTAAATTGCCCTGGCATCCGGTGATTCCACTTTTAGCCATCGCCTGCAACGTTTTGATCTTAGCTTTCATGAGGCCTCAAACCTACCTTCTGGGTGCTGGTTGGTTGGGAGTGGGGAGCGTGGTTTATCTTGTCTATTCCAAGGGGCAGAAGGAAACTGTTGAAAAACACCGGCGATTGAAGGAGATTCTGCAACGAGAGGAGAGGAAAGAATACAAGATTTTAGTGCCTTTAGCCAATCCCAAAACGGTGGGGATGCTTATGATTACCGCCTGTGCCATCGCCAAGAAATTCGACGGGGAGGTGATCGCACTAAGCGTGGTGGAGGTGCCCCATCGAACTCCCTTGAGAAAGGGGTTAGCGGACTTTTCCCAGCAGAGACTGCTTCTGTCCCGGGCAGAAAACGTAGCCCGACAGGAAAAGGTGAAATTTGACAAGCTGATTAAACTTTCTCACCGTCTCTCTTACGGCATATTGGAGACGGCAGAGGAGGAGGATTGCAACTTCATCATTATGGGACGTTCCAAACCAGAGAAGATGCTGGAGAAGATTTTGACCACTGTTATGGACATTGTGCTCAAGGAAGCACCCTGTAATGTGGCTGTGGTATGCGGTGAAAAGATGGATCAGATAAAACGAATAATAATCGCCGCCACGGATAATGTCAACTCTCAATTGACTGCAGAGCTAAGTCCTGCCCTGGTGGACAAATTCAAGGCGGAGCTGTCAATTCTGCACGTCATTCCTCAAGATTTAAGTCCAGAGGAGGAAACTCAGGCAAAAAGATGGGTCGATTCCTTCGTGGAGAAAGCCAACTTAAAGATCAGAAGTGAGCGAAAAATTCTAAAAGCTGAAAAACCAGCTTCTGCTATAACTGAACAGATTCAGGAGGGGGACCTTCTTCTCATGGGGGAAAGTAAGGGTGGAGCCTTAGAACAGCTTATCTTCACTTCGGTTCCAGAGAAGGTGGAGGAACAGACATCTCAGCCAATAATAGTCTTCAAGAAATTTCAACCCCGGGAAAGATCGTGGGTGGAAAAAATTATTGCAGGCAAAAAGGTCAAAATCAAATAGCGAATTTCACCCAAAAGATAAGAGGAGAGAAATGGATCCCAAAGAATTGTTCTTGGAACCACTGAAGACAACCGGCGAGAAGATTGTCAGCCTGCTCCCCGCCCTGGTGGGAGCTTTGGTGATATTGTTTTTAGGTTGGCTTTTGGCAAAGATTTTAAAAGCCGCTTTAATTAGGCTTATGGTGGCGGTGCGTTTTGAAAAATTTAGCGAAAGGTCGGGACTGTCAAAATTCTTATCCAGAGGAGATATCAAGCACTCCCTGGCGGACATCTTAGGGACTGTCTTCTTCTGGATCATTTTTCTTTTCTTCATCGATCTTGCTGTCGACGTGCTAAAGCTGCGTTTGATCGAGGATATGATAAACAGCATAATATCATTTATTCCCAACCTGTTCACGGCTGTCCTGATAATTATCATCGGGGTACTTCTATCTTCCTTTTTCAAAAGAGTGGTCAAGGTTGCCGCTTCAAGTTATGACTTGACTCATAGGGAATTGCTTGGCAATATTGTGCAATATATTATAATATTCTTCACCATTGCCATGTCTTTAGAAGAATTAGGAGTTGCTACCCATATTCTGGTGAACTCCGTTTTGATAATCATCGGAGCTTTAGCGTTCGGATTGGCTTTGGCTTTTGGCTTAGGTAGTAAGGATGTGGCTGGCAAAATAGTAGGCAAGATTCTTGAGTCGGAGAAAACGAGGGGCGCAAGTTCAAGTGAGGTTTCAAATCCTTCAGAAAAAGAAAATCCCAATCAAAAAAGCGATCAAAATTTACGATGATACATAACCTATTATTTAAGCAAAAGAAGGAGCGTGATGAAGATGGCAAAGAATCTCAAATTTGAGGAGGTCCCCATAGAAAAACTCCGCTGGCGCTGTCCGGTGGAGAAATTAGACTTGAAAACAACCGACGATGTGGAGCCATGTGATTGGATCATCGGACAAGATCGTGCAGTGAAGGCGATCAAACTGGGACTGGATATCAAAAGCATGGGTTATAACATCTTTGTGACCGGCTTCGTGGGCACCGGCAGGATGACGGCGATCAAACATCTTTTAGAAAAGCTGGAGAAGAAGGGAAGTATTCCGGAGGATGTGTGTTACGTGAACAACTTCAAAAATCCGGACATGCCCAGGGTGATAAGCCTGCCGGCGGGAAAAGGGAAGCTCTTCAGAAAAGATATGGAAAACCTTATTCTCGCTCTTAAGAGGAACATCCCCACCATGTTTGAAAGCGAAGCTTACAAGGAGAAACGAAAGGAATTCGTCAAGGAGTCTGAGGAGGGGCAGAAAGCGATCTTGGAGGAATTTGACAAACAGGTGAAAAAAGAAGGCTTTGCTTTGGTGCAGATTCAGATGGGACCCTTTGTCAAGCCGGATGTTCAACCGGTTATTGAGGGCAAGCCCACAAGCCTGGCAAAACTGGAGAAGCAGGTTAAGGCAGGGAATTTCCCCAAGGACAAATTCGAAAATCTAAAGAACAAATCCGAGGCCCTGGCAAAGTTGATGGAGGACATTTTCAAAGAGGGGAAGGAGATAGTCAAGGAGTTAGAAAAAGCATTGGACGCTTTAGATAGGGAGATTATAGTCCCTCTGATTAAAGATATGATCAAAGAGATAAAAGCAAAATACGAACACGAAAAACTCCAAACCTATTTAGATGAAGTAGAAGAAAGTTTGATCAATAATTTAGACAGGTTCAAACCAGCCAAAGAGAAAACGCCGGAGATGCCCCTACCCGGATTTCCATTTTTCAAACCCGAAGATGAATTCTTAGAATACCAGGTAAACGTCATCGTGGACAACTCCGAGACCAAAACCGTCCCCATAATGATCGAAACCACCCCCTCTTACAAGAATCTGTTTGGCACCATCGAGAGGGTGGCAGACCGAGGTGGCATATGGAGGACGGATTTCACCAGGATAAAGGCGGGATCATATCTTAAAGCCAATGGGGGTTATCTGGTCGTAAATGCGCTGGATCTTCTCATCGAGCCCGGATCATGGCAGGCTCTCAAACGGGCTTTAAAATATGGAAAGGAGGAGATTGGGGCTTATGATCCCTTTTATCTTCTGGGCACCTCAGCCATGAAGCCGGAGCCAATCGAAACCAAGGTGGATGTGGTGATGATCGGG
>CAYOFL010000107.1:0-10437 GCA_964403165.1 uncultured Ignavibacteria bacterium | reverse complement strand
ACAGAACGCGCGAACTTTGCCGGTCGTGTTCCGCCGCGCGGCGGAGTACGCGATACCGTTGTACACAGTACATTCGCGTTGCCAGACGGCGCAGTCCCGCGCGCGACAAGCCTTCCTCACCAATGCCGGCCAGGTCCGCCAACAGCGGTTGCACGGCATCCAGGGCGGCGGCCTCCAGACCGCGCAGCGCTTCAATCGTCTGCACGAGCGCCCGGCTCTGTTCGGCCGGGCGGCTCGGTGTCGATCCCGTGTTGTCCGCGTTCCCCATCATGCTGCCTACGTTCCGACCCTCCGGCCCTTGAGACGGTCGATCACCTCGCCGGCCTCGCGCATGGTGAGCTTGCTGACCGAACCTTGGGGCGTCATCGAACGCAGATCGTCAAGGTCCAGTCCACGCTGGTTGCCCAGGGCGAAGATCGCCGCCCGCTGTTTGGGGGTGAGCTTGCGCTTGGCCCGCTGCTGGACCGTGACGCGCGAGCGCTGGCGGTAACGCCGTGCCTCGGCGGCCTGGACCGGATCGTCGCTTGCTTGCTCGGCCGACGCCAACCGGGCGGGCCGTAGCTCCTGGAATCCGCACACGTACGTCTCGCCGGCATCATCCTGAAACACGCCGACGTGAGGATCACCGTTGTGCAAACTCACCAAGCGCAGCGCGAAAGCCCACCGACCCTGATCGTCGGGGATCAGGTAAATGTCTCCGGGCTCTGGTCTCTCCGTCGCTGACACCATGCTGTCCCTCGGTTCGCGCCGTCTATGCCAGCCGGCGAATCCGCGTGCCGGACGACTCGGCAACAACCTCTTCCATGCGCTCCAGGTCTTCGTGGCCCATCGTCGTTTGCTGCACCGCCTCCAAGTGCTCGGCGGTGATCTCGGTTGCCCCGGAGCCGACCGCGAACTTGTACGCCAGGTACAGGTTGATTACCGCCATACCGAACCCACCCATACCGATGACGCACGCGCGGGCCTGGAGCCAGTCAATCGCACTGGGGGCAACCTTCAACTCCAGGCTGGCCGTCGTTATGAGCGCGCGGATGTCATCCTTGGTAAACAACGGTGTAGGATGCTCCGTCCTCCGCGTGCGTTCGGTGAGGTCGCGCCGAATCACCACGCGGGCGGATAGCTGGTCGGTCACTTCGCGGAAGTCCCCCACGTCGCGGAAGCCGAGTTTTTGATAGATCGCCGGCTTCCCGCAGAGCAACGGGCCACACCCCGTGCGGTCATGCAGTTCGCGCAAGAACTCCAACACGCGATACGAGCAATCGTCGGCCTCGTCCACGAAGATCGGTCTTCGGGTCCCTTGGAGACGTTTCACCAGGCGGCGCATGAGGGCGTCAAACGTGCCCTCCGTCTTTAGTCCGAACGCAGCACATACCATGCGGCACACCGCCTTCGGTCGCTGGGCGGACTCGCCCATGCGAATCAACACCGGCTGGCCCAGCCGGTCACTGCCTTCCAGCGCGGCGAGCGTAAACGATTTCCCGATCTGCGCCGGGCCGAACACCACGCCGATCTTGCACGTCTCGCTGACAATCTCCGCGACGGTGATGATATCGCGGGCTACCGAGTGCTCCGCGAACTGGCGGTCGAGCACGATGTTGCGCCGGCGGGCGTCGAGTTCCATCCAGTTGTTCAGCGCTCGAAGGTGCTTGTCCGCCCGCCCGGCGTATTTGCGCAGCAGCACTTCGGACACGGTGCTGGCACTCGTGTCTAGCTGTCGTGCGATCTGCGCCAGCGTGATGCCGTGCTTGTCGGCGTATGACCGCACCCTCTCGGCGATGTCGCACTTGCGCCCGTCCGTGAGCTTCTCGTCTGCCGTTATCATCCTTGACGTCCTCGCCAGGCGGCCTTCTTGACCGACCACACTGAATGTGTCTCTATGCTCGTTTTCGGTGTTCATGGATCGTTTTCCCTATGGCCTCGAAAGCATCGAGCGGCGCCGATCCGTCATCGCCGTCGATGTCCGTGTCCTCCACCGGGCCGTCATCCAGACGGCCGCTGGCCAGAATGGCGTCCACGTTGCGCCGCGGTATCCGGCGCTCAGACCGCGCGGGGATGGGCTCCCCCTCACTCGGTCTGATCCCCAATAATGCTCGATTGATCGCCGCGAAATCGACGGCGGCCACACGCCGTTTGGCGGCGGTTCGAGCACCGTCCGCACGATGTTCGGCGGCGATTCGTTCGACGCCCTCGCGCAGGTCCGGACGCACCGCCTTGATTGCGGCCGGCGGGTCGGGCGCGGGCACGTCCTGCTGGGTGGAACGGTTGCGGTTTCGCTGGGCGGCGATCGCGGCGGAGACGTTGTTATGCTTCAGGGCGTACACCGCCTCGCCGCGGGCTTCCCGCGCCAGGCGGCGGGCACGCTTCCGGCGGCTCTGCCCCTCGCGGATGTCGTCTTGGCTTACACCGGTAAGCCGCGAGTTGGCCGCCCTCGTGATCGGGCGCCCTTGCAGGTCAGTTACGTCCACGTAATCCGCCCTGTCTGGATGTACCCGCAATAGCACCTGTTGCCCCTGACGGCGTAGCAACTCCTCACAACCCTGGCCGTAGTGGATGCCCTGGTGACGCACGCCGTCGCGCGTCACCTTCACCGGTCCCACCACCTTGGCACACAGGTAGTCCAGGAAGTCGCCCGAGAGCCGCTGTCGGGGCGTCTTGCTGCGGAACTGCTGCATCGCCTGGTCGGGCGACAGGCTGAACATGCCATCGCCGGTCTGCGGACGGGCGTGATGCGCCGGCAGCCACTCTCCGAACCGCTCGCGGACTTCGTCCACGGTGGGCAGTTGCCAGACCGGGATATGCTCGACGCCCTCGGGTCGATTCTCCGGCTTGTTACCGCAGTAGGTATCGAACAGCTTGTCGCACCGTTCATGGATTGCTCGGAAGTGGCTCTCGATCATCTTGGCCCACGGGGCGTACGGCGTCGCCCAGCGCACCGTGCAGCCCAGTTGCGCGTAAACATTGGCCAGGCGCTTCTGGTCGAACTCCACCCACTTCTTGCGCCTACCGCCCACGGACTTATAGTCCTCCCCGTTGTCGCACACGACGTCCAATGGCGGGCCGAACTGCTGCACGGCCATCTTGAACGCGGCCACGATCGTGTCACTGTTGGCCCGGGCGCCGATGTGCCACCCCACGAACATCCGCGAGCGCACGTCCAGGATGGCGGTAAGAATCGGGCGCACCCGCTTCCAGCCCCCCCTCCCGTCCGGGGCGCGGGCGTACAAGTCCAAGGTGCATTCGTCACAGCAGAACACGTCGCCGGCGGCCACGTGTTCGTATGATCGCCGGATGCGCGGCAGGCACTTGGATTTGAAGGCGTGCTCGCCTTCGCGGGCCAGGACACGCGCGGCCTGCGGGATGTCGCTGATCTTCCGCAGGATCGTGCGCCGGCCCGGCCATGCCCAGCCACGCTGTTCGGCCCGCTCTGCGGTGAGTTCGTAGCATAATTGGACGGATCGTTTGCGCCCGTCCAAGTACCAACCGCAGAAGTAGCTCCACGCCTCGGGCGAGCATGACACCACGGCACCGGTCTTGCGCCCGCGCGTGTCGACCAGTGCCAGGAGCTTGTTGGGACCGCCGCGGCGGTAGCGGCGCCCCCATCGGCTGAACGTGCCTACCGATATGCTGCCGAAGCCAAGCTGCTCACAGCGGACCTTGCAGTACCACTCCACCGCCGTCGTGCGTTGCATCCTCGAAGTCGCCAGTTTGTGGGCAATCTCGATCCGGCTCCGTTCGAGGATCCTCACCTTCCGCCGGGCGTCCTCAATCTGCCTGGCGGAGAATCCGGACAGGTCCGCGTAGGAGCGGTCCTCTCCGGCTACGGCGAGCAATCGGGCGACGGTCGGCGTGTGCGGATCGAAGAAGCACGCCCGGCCGATCCGCTTGGCCCGGCCGCTCTGCCGGAGTTTCCGGTACAGCCGCTCAACGTGTTCCTTCGGTTTTCCAAGCTGGTCACCGGCAACCCACCCCGCCGGCAGGTCCACGCCGGGCCGACCCTCGATACGTGTCGCGATTGCCGAGAGTGCCTGCATTGCGTCACTTTGCCTTTTGCGTCGCGTTTGCCTGGGAATCCCGCTTCCGCAGCCACAGCAGATCACCGTACTGGTGCGAGAGAAGGTCGTTGCTGCATGCGTATAGGGCGACGGCCTCGACAACCGCTCGTTCCTCCCGCTTGCAAGCAACGGCCACGACCTTGCCGCGGTTAAAAGCACACTCTGCCGTTTCCCAATCCATCGCAAAGTATCGATTCCTCACCACGGTCCAATCCCGCTCGGGAAACGGAACGCGGTCGGCGTCAAGCGTCCGAAACTCGGCGGCGCAGCACTCGATATACCCGTGGTCCTCACGGTCGCGGTTCGGTGCCGAGTGGGCCGGCTCGGCGTCGTTGACCACCGCCGGGCGGGTGAAGCCCGAGTCGGGATCGTCCAATGCCTGGACCGGCGCGCCGTCCCTGCCGTTCGGTTCGGTGAATTCGTACAAGCGCGTCTGCGCATCCCACAGCCACAGTTGGCGTCGTTCGCCGTCGTAGAACGACTGGGGCAGACACGCCCCCTCTTCGGTCATCACTTCATCGGCCAGTTTCAAGACGGTGTCGAGTTCCTCGGGGTACACGAGGAGCTTGACGATCTTCCGGCCGCGCAGCGATCGCACCACCCCGTCCCAGTCCAGCAGATACTCCCACCGCGCGCGGGCCGTGGGGAACGTCACGTCCGCCGGATCGTGGATGCTCAGTACGGGCGGCTCATCGTAGGCCGCGTCGTCCTCGGACGCGGGCGGCTGCATCGTGGTGGAGTCGCAATTGCCCAAGAGGAACGCGGTCACCATCGCGACCAGCGTCTCCAGCGCCGCCCGTCGGTCCGGCCCGCCCACTCCCGCACGGCGCGCCCAGCGCAGGATGTTGGTGAACACCGCAACGGGCACGCGGCGTTTGCCGTCGAGTAGATCGTTCACCACGTCCGCGCTGAAGCCGGTGGTCTCGGCTAACTCCGCCTCGCTGAGCAGCCCGAGACTGCGCAGGCTGCACAGCAGAGCCCGCTCCGGCGTGTGGACCGCGCCGTGTTCCACGTCGTCATAGCGGATGGGCTCGCTGACGTACCTCGGTTCAATCTCCCTCGGTTGCAGGCGCCTCGGTCCGGTTTCCATCTCTTGGGCCTGTGGCGGTCTGGGCTTGGTTTTCGCTGTGCTCATTGTGTTTCCTCCTGCGTGTTGAACTGCTCGTTATCACTCTGTACCCCAGTATCTGGTTGCGGGTGCCACCCGTGTGGCGCGTTCGTTTTCATAGGGACTTTAGTGTGAGCGCCCGGTTCGGCGCCCGTGTATCGCAGACGGAGATTAGGAATCCCGTTCTTACCAACTTCGTCACGCCAGCGGCGGAGCGTTTCAAGATCAAACGCCACCGGATAGCGATCGGCCCCCCGATTCGCGGCGAACACCGTGTCCGCCTCCGCCTGATCCATCTCCATTCGTTCGCGAAACTCGTCGGCGTCGGCGAGTATGTGCAGCACGGTGGCGTAAAGCCGGAGCCGCTCGCGGCGGCCGGCCTGGTGCCCCACGGTTCCACACCACGGAGCACGCATGATCGAAAGCACCTGGCGCTTGATCTTGTAGCGCACGATGATAGGCCGCCCCACCATCGCCAGGGCGTACTTCCAGAAACCCAAGACCGCCCCGTGCTCGATCGCAAAACCGATCGCCTTTCCTTCGTCGAGTTGTCGCCGCACCGCCGCCCACGGCACATGCGCCCACGCGGCCGGCTGGTCAGGCAAAGGGAATCTCTCCGCCGGCTCGGCAGTGTAGTTCGGAGGCTTGGGCGTTCTCTTGCGCTTTCGGGCTGTCGTGACTCTCATCCTATTGCCTCTTGCCTCTTGCCTGTTCGCCCCCATCATTCGCCTTGCACTCCGTTTGATCCGCCGGTCTGACGGGCAAACCAAGCACGCGGGCTGTCGAACTCCAGGTATTCGCTCAGCGTCATGCCACTCGCGCACGCCCGGACCAAGCACTCGAAGTCTCGCAGTCGTTTGGGCGTCGTGCCATCCGTGCGCGCCGCTTCGCGCCAGTGCTCGATCACCGCCTGGCATCCGCACTTCTGGACTATCTCGGTCACGGCCCGGTAGTAGCCCACACGGGCTTTGAAGGCTTTGCGGTCTGCGGCATGGATCGCCCGCTCGCGCGCCGCTTCAACCCTTTGGAGCGTCTCTAGGATTCGTCCGTGGTTGGCATCCAGGCGGTCAAGTAGTGACAGCATCGCGGCACCGAACCCTTGGGCGGCTTGCACCCACTCGTCACGTGTCCGTGTGTCCACCATGTTTACGTACCCTCCACGTGTTGCCGTAACCAACTGACGGCGCTGTCCGATTCGAGGAAATCCCCCAACGTGCAGCCGGCCGCCACCGCCCGGATCAGGGCGGCGAACTCCTCACGTACGGCCGGCGGATCGCTATCGCTGCACCAGGTCTCGATCAGTTCCTCGGGGCCGGCGGACCGAAGCGCGAAGGAAACGAGTTCGTATGCGCTACGGCGGAACCGGAATACGATCGTCCCGGCGTCCGCCGCCATCCCTTCGAGCGCCTCAACCTCAGCCCCGAGCGTGTCCATCACGTTGCGATGGCGGTCGCGAGCCTGCGCCACGCGCTCGAGCAACTCCGCCGTGTGGTCTGGCTTGGGTGTCATCGCACCGCGCCTTCAAGTAAACTCAGTTGTCCGGTCGCCGCGTCGCTTGACGCTTCGGTCATTCTGCGCGCGGCTACAAACCGGTATCGTGCCTTTCGCCGGACCGCTTCCAGGTAGCCCCGCCACTCTTGCAGGTTGCGAGCGAGCCAGTAGCCGTCGTTGGCCCCGCAGACACGTTCCCCCTTGTCCCGCAACTCCGACACCAACTGGCGCACTCTGCACCGACGGGTGGCTGTTACATTTCCTGCTCGAGCAGGAAACGTAACATACACCCACTGTCGCGTTGCCACACGGACTGATTCCGAGCGTCATGGCGATCTCGGCCGCGGCCAGCGGCCGCTCATCGTAGAGGCGCTGCAGGAGTTCCAGCAGCAGGACGGCCAGCGGTGACGGTTCAGGTTGTTGCTGCGGGTCAGTCACGCTGTTGCCTCACTCGTCGCCGGTAGACCCTGAGCGAAGAAGTTCGCGTCAACGCCGAACCGAGATGCCAGCAGGAGTACGCTGTCGAATCTTGGTTGTACCATGCCGCTGATCCAACCTCCGATCAGTTGGCGACTGAATCTACTCTTCCTCACAAACTGGGCCAACGTAAGGTTGTCCCGGACCATCAGTTCGCGGATCGCCGCCGCCCGGAAGCTTGGTTGATCGGCAGGGCTCATAACGGCATGACGGTAACGGACGGTCACCCAGCTTGTCAACCCAATAAATGGATTTATTTCCAGCTTTGGGGCTTCCCAAGCCCGTGGCGGGTCCGGTATCTTTCCAAACTGAGGTCAATCGCGTATGATTCCACACGTGCGAAAGCCCCCAGACGAGTTCGGCAGCTACCTCCGCTCGCTCCGTAACAAGCGGCACATGCCCGGCGATCGCCTGTCCGCAAAGCTCGACAAGTCCAAGACTTACATCGGTGACTGGGAGCGCAATGCGAACCTCAGACCCAACCGGGAGGTTCTGATTCGGGTGGCGGAAGTGCTTCAACTAGCCGAGCCGGAACGGCGCAAGCTATTCCGGCTGGCGGACCAACGCGCCGTCCCACAGGCGGCCATGCTCCAGAATCCATTCGGCGTAGACGCACACGCCAACCTGCTGCACGAACTCCTGCGGATCGACGGCTATGAGTGGCCCGCCGAACCCAAAGAGCCCACGCCCGAGCACCAACCCGAGTCGGAGTTGCTCGATGCCATAGGGTGGGTCCTGGCCCGTCACGCCGCCACAAGGGACATTCTCCCGCCGTTCACGCACATCGCGTGGCCGGAAGACCTGGTTCGCATAGGCGCCCTTCCACCGGTTGACGCCACCGTCTTCCCGGACGGCGCTCCAGAACAGTTTCAGATTCCGTATAGCCTGTTTACCGGCGGGCCGATCAATCGCCTGGAACTCGAAGACGTAGCGAACCACAGCGTTGTGATGGCCCATGCATACCGAGACCTCCTATTCGGCGACCTCGATCGGACCCGCGAGATCGTTAAGGAGCTTCAATGTTGGACATGTCGCGGGGACGGTCTGACGACGCGGCTCACCTTGAGGTTCCGAACTACCGACGCCCAAGAGGGGTACGGCGTCAATGACGTGGACATGGATGTCGTGTCGGCGGTCGGCGAACGATCCCTGGCGTTTTACTTGTGGCTGGGCTGGCGTAAGGGCAAGAGACAGAAGTCACGTCCACTGTGGTTCTGTGATCTTGACTCCACGGACATGAACGCCCTCACCACCGTTGGTCGTGCCCATCCCGACACCCTGAGAACGCGCCGTGACCGAGGAGTGCTTCGCGACGCGCTGTACGCGATGCAGTCTCCGTTCTGGTGGTGCATACTTCTCTTGCTGCGCACGCACTACAACGTTGGCGAGGGTAGCAAGCACGATCTTGAACAGGAACTCGCGACGGTGCCCCTGTGCGAAGCCACGAGACTTCGCATTCTAGCGGAACCGTGGCAGTTGTCAGTCGTCGATCCAGCGCGCTGCATCCAGTACTTGCGATCACTGCACGAAATGCCGCTTGCCGACGGAGCCGAGCCGGACCGTGAACCACGCCCGGTTGGTGAGCGGAAGCGGAGTACGCGGACGCGGCGTGAGGCTGCTACAGCAAAGCGCAAGCAGAACAGCGTCGAGCCGATGGCCAACAAGAGCACAAAGGCGAAGGCCAGGAAGACCGTCAAGCGGGTGCGGAAACGGAAAGGCAAGTAGAACGCGGGGCGTGGTGTCACGGAACGGCACCACAGCCCGAAGCAATGGAGTGTAGACTTGGGCATCCGAAACACCAGTAAGTTTAGGAACTTCACCGACACCGACGCGGGGACGGCGCCGAATAGGAATGGCGGCGGCGCCGGATCGAACGTAGTCGGCGTGGATTGCAGCACCGCCGGGCCGCTCGCGCGAGCGGCACAGTTGTCAGACAGAACCGAAGGCACCCGCTGACACCGTCGCGGCGTGCTTCATAGCAACGGAGTGCTGAACCAATGACACCCGAACTGAAAACCATGTTGGAGCGCGTCGGGGACCGCGTGAAGAACATCCTCGACACAGTCGAGATCGAAACCGGCAAGCGGAAGGCGCTTGAGGCCCAGGTGCTGGAAATCCGCAATCACGTCGAACGCTACAGCCGGCAGTTGGCGTCGCCCCGCGGCGGTGAGCGGGACGGCGAGTACGCGGGCTTCTGGCCAAATGAGGAGCGCGCCGCCCAGTTCGGGCGCACCGTGCTGGCGGCCTCCCACCCCAACGGCGACGTACGCCGCGCCTGTGCGGAAACGCTCACCAAGGGCAGCAACCTCACCCTGCGCAATGCCAAGGGCCAGTTCGTCTCCGCCGACGATTACGTGAAAGCAATGGGCGAGGGCACCGACACCGCCGGCGGATACCTGGTCGCGGACGAACTCGGCCGCACCATCATCCGCCACGTCGAGCTTTTCGGCGTGGCCCGCAAGCGCCTGACCAAGGTGCCTATGAGCACCGAGCGCCAGAGTTGGCCAAAAAGGGTAGGCGGCTTTACCGTGTATTACCCGGACGAAGGCGTAGTGCCGACTGCCAGCGACCTGGCCCTCGGGAAAGTGACGCTCACTGCCAAAAAATGGGCGATTTTAACCTACTTCAGTAAAGAGCTTGACGAGGACTCCGTCGTGGCCCTTGGCGAATTGCTCGCGCTGGAGATTGCCCTGGCCCTGGCGGAGGCGGAGGACACCAACACCCTCATGGGCGACGGCACCGCCGCTTACGGCGGGATAACCGGCGTGTTCGGCAGCGCCAACGCCGCGCTGGTCACTATGGGTGCCGGCGACACCGGGTTTAGCGACCTCGACTACGAAGACCTGATCGACCTCAAGCGCGCCGTCCCCAGTTGGGTCCGGCGCCTGCCCGATTGTGCCTACTTCATGTCGCCTGATATTGCCGGTGTCTGTGAGAAGATGCGCGATGGTGAAGGTCGGCCGCTCTGGATGCACCCGACCGAAGGCTTTCCATTGAAGATCGGGGGCTATGAGGTCGTGGAGTCAACCGTGCTCCCGGACGACACCGATTCGGACGTATCCACGAAATTCATTGCCTTCGGTTCGCTGTTCGCGTGGGGCATTCTCGGCGTGCGCCGGGCTATGAACATCGAGCGCAGCACCGAGGTCAAGTGGCTGGAGGACCAGGTCGCAGTGAAAGCGGTCCCCCGACAAGACGTTCAGGAAGCCGTCGGGGAAGCAATGGCTGTGTTGCGTACGGCCGCGGCGTGAGATGGAGTTGAACCGGTCCGGCGCTCGGCGGTCCCGCGGGGATCGCCGAGCGTGGAAC
>CAYOFL010000106.1:0-10464 GCA_964403165.1 uncultured Ignavibacteria bacterium | reverse complement strand
GGATATGTCAGGTGGATCTGGTGGAAAGCTTCGAACATAAACATCAGGAGCTTTCCGAAAGCGATCCTCAGAAGGGTCTTTTAAAAATGTGTGTGGACGTTACCAAAACCATCTTCAGGACCCTTTCCACCGAGGGAGTGATCATCTCCGCCGGACTTTTACGCACGCTGCAATCCGCTTATCTGAGGACGGCACAGGATACCATAAAAAGATATGAGGATGATGCCTCCATAAATCAGCTCTATTTTGACAGACATACAGAGGTTTCAGCAGTGGAGGCGTTCTGCAAGGGGATCAAGATAGCCGCTAAAGAGTTTTTGGACGATCCTTTAAGCTCTCCTGACATTCCCAACTGGAACCGGGTCACCTCCGCCATCCCGGATTTTTTAGACAAACTGCGAGAAGCGGTGGAGGAGGATAACCGTTAAGTTTCGCCTATGCTCAAGACAGTGAAGTCACTTCGAAGAGACGCTTTATCGATTCTGCGCTTCTCCATCAAAGCCTGTGATCCTTCTTACGCTATCAAAAGGCACGTCAAGGTCGAGGGGGGAAAACTATTGGTGGGACGAGTCTCCTACGATATTAAACCACCCCGAAAAGTTTTGCTAATTGGTGCAGGTAAAGCCTCCGGCCGGATGGTGCAAATCGTGGAGAAGATTTTAAATTATGAAACCTCTGGGATAGTCATCACTAAGAAATCCCATCGTGTTCCACTGTGTAGCGACATTGATTTGGTTGAGGGAGGACATCCTCTTCCCGACAAAGAGGGTTGGCAGGGCACCAAAAGAATCGTAAAGCTCCTCTCAGGGACGAGCAAGAACGATCTGATTATTCTCCTTCTTTCCGGCGGTGGGTCTGCACTTCTGGTTTCCCCTATACCGGGAATAAGTTTAAGGGATAAAGTTAAGCTCACCGATCAGCTTTTAAGATGTGGCGCCGACATCAAAGAGATCAACACCATTCGCAAACATATATCTCAGGTCAAGGGAGGCAGGTTAGCCGAAAAGGCGCAACCAGCAAAAGTTCTCAGCTTGATATTATCCGATGTGATCGGAGACAAAATAGAATTCATTGGTTCGGGACCCACAGCGCCAGATAGCACCACCTTTTCGGACTGTCTGAAGATCATCGCGAAGTATAAACAGAGAAATAAGATTCCGCCATCCATATATTCCCATTTGACAAAAGGTGCGGAAAGAAAAATAGAGGAGACGCCAAAGCCGGGTGATCCAATTTTCAAAAATGTGCGGAATGTGATAATCGGATCAAATCGAATAGCTCTGGAGGCGGCAGAAAAGAAGGCAAAGGATTTAGGATACAACACCTTTGTTTTACCCCGGCTTGTAGCTGGCGATACGACGAAAGCAGCAAAACGACATATAGATTTGGTAAAAAGAATTGCTGCCGCCAAAGTCCCGGTGCCTCCGCCCGCCTGCGTTATCTCCGGTGGGGAGACCACGGTGAAGATTAAGGGAAAAGGATTAGGAGGGAGAAACCAGGAATTTGCTCTGGTAGGTGCCATGGGGATAGATGAGATGAAAAACGTGGTGTTGCTTTCTGCGGGAACAGATGGAACCGACGGACCCACAGATGCGGCAGGAGCAATATGTGATGGAGAAACCGTAAAGAGGGCGCTCAAGAAGGGCTTGGACCCAAAACGGTATTTAGATGAAAATGATTCCTATCACTTTTTTCAGAAATTAGGCGATCTGACAATTACCGGACCTACCCACACCAACGTGATGGATGTCCATCTGATTCTGGTTGGAAAATGAGCACACCCAATGGGGCAGGAGTGTATGTGAGAACCTTTAGATACTGTTGAAAAAGCCTAATCCCCTTTAATTGGCTAAAGGAAATTGTCATAGGGATCCCGCCGTTGGCGGGATGGTTGTCCGCATTAGGATTAGGACAGGGACAAGCCCTGTCCCTACATAGGGAATCACTAACTACAAATAAAATATCAAAAAGACTTGTTTTTTGAAAAAGTTTATTTTAACTTTCACGAGGAAAGCAGAATTTGATCATTTTCACTGTTTTAAGTTGGTAGAGTATGGCAAGGTCTATATTGTCCAAAGAAGTAAAAAAAGAGGTCCAGCAGATTGGGGAAGTGGACGTATTGGTGGGGATACCGAGTTACAATAGTGCTCGAACCATTCCTCATGTGGTGAGAGCAGTCTCAGCCGGACTGACTAAATATTTCCCCAAATATCGTACCCTTCTGGTCAACTCGGATGGGGGCTCTACAGACGGCACTCAGGAAGCAGTAAAGGAAACCACTCTGGATGATCTGGACGTTTTGCTGATGGAACATCCTGTGTATCCCGTTCACAAGATAGTCACGCCCCACCATGGCATGCCCGGAAAAGGGAACGCCTTCAGGACAATATTTAAGATAGCTTCCGCTCTGAATGCTAAGGCCTGCGCAGTGGTCGACTCGGATCTAAGGAGCATAACGCCTGAGTGGATTGAACTTCTGATCGAGCCGGTTCTCTTTCACGGGTACGACTTCGTTGCCCCCTACTACAAGCGCCACAAGTACGACGGTACCATCACCAACAGCATAGTCTATCCCCTCACCAGGGCGCTGTACGGCAAAAGAATCAGACAGCCCATCGGGGGTGACTTCGGGTTCTCGGGCAGATTGGGCCAGCACTATCTTCAGAAGAGAGTGTACGACACTGACGTCGCCCGCTTTGGCATAGACATATGGATGACCACTACCGCCGTGGCAGACGGGTTCAAGGTATGTCAGTCCTTCCTGGGGGCTAAGATCCACCAACCAAAAGACCCGGGAGCTGATCTCTCCGAGATGCTGGCACAGGTGATCGGCACGGTATTTCGCTTGATGGAGATCTACTACCCGGTTTGGTCTGAGGTGGCTGACTCAGAGGCAGTTAAGGAATTTGGCTTTAAATTCGAGGTGGGGCTGGAGCCGATCCGGGTGAATTTAGAAAGAATGGTGGACAGCTTTAAACATGGGTTGTCCAATCTTAACCCGATATGGAAGAAGGTTCTCTCACCTGACTTGATGATTCAATTAGAAGAGGTCGCCTCCCATCATGTGGTTGAATTTCATCTTCCCGATGCCACTTGGGTCAGGATCATATACGAGTTTGCCCTGGCATATCATCGAAAGGTGATGTCCCCAACTCATATTTTGAAATCCTTAACCCCTCTCTATCTGGGATGGATCGCCTCCTTCGTCAACCAGACCATGGAATCAGATGCAGGAGAGGTGGAAGAAAGAATAGAAGCTTTAAACCAGGAGTTTGAAAAACAAAAGATTTATCTGTTAGCCAACTGGGATAAGGGAATTAAACCATAGCCCAGAGGAGGTGCCAGATGGAGTCCTCATGGAGTACGTCGATTACTCAATCCTGGAAAAAGATCGCTGGGTTCGCCCCCGACGCGTTGCAACTCATTATCATTATCATCTTAGGATTTATCCTCGCTTGGTTGCTGAAGTTGATAGTGAGAGAGGTTTTGAAGGTGGTTAAGTTCGATGTATTTGGCTACCGGGTGGGGATGACATCAGTTTTGAGCAAAGCCAGTATTACCCATTCACCCAGCGAGGTGATAGGAATCATCATCTACTGGTGTGCTGTTTTGCTTTTCTTTCTGATCGCTTTGGGAACTTTAGAACTCTACGCTGTGGATCATCTGGTCACATCGATCTTCACTTACATCCCTCGTTTCGTGATCGCCATCTTCGTTTTCCTTTTGGGATACTTTCTTTCCAGATTCTTGAGCAGAGCGATTCTCATAGGTCTGGTGAACGCCGAGGTGAGATCTGCCAAGCTTATAGCCAGCCTTTTTCAGATACTTATCATCATACTTTTCTCTGCCATGGCTATAGAACAATTAGGAATCGCCCGCGGCATCGTGGTGGCTACCTTTGCCATCTCTTTCGGGGGGGTGGTTTTGGCATCAGCCATCGCATTCGGCTTGGGGGGTAAGGATATGGCTAAGGATATACTGGAGAGAAGGTTCAAAATGCCCAAGGAGGAGAAATCCAAACCGGATGAGTTCTCTCATCTGTAAGGTTATATGACCGGAAAGAAAATCTACAGGATCTGTAGGAAAAAAATCTTGATCTTCACCGATCTGGACGGCACCCTGCTGGATGCGGATAACTATTCTTTTGAAGAAGCACTCCCTGCCTTAGAAGAGATTAAAAAAAGAAAAATCCCTCTGATTTTATGTTCCAGCAAGACAAAAGCAGAACTAAAACTTTATCAGAAAAAGTTGAAGATAGAAGATCCCTTTATATCCGAGAACGGAGGAGCAGTTTTCATTCCCCGGAGGTACTTTCGCCAGATACCTGTTAAGCTCAAAAAAAGGGGGAAATTTCTGGTTTTGGAATTGGGAACCCCTTACCAGCAGATAAGGAGAAAATTTCTGGAGGTTTCTGACAAATTGAACCTCAAAGCGGTAGGCTTTGGTGATCTGAGGGCCGGAGATATCTCCTCTTTGCTCAACCTTAGTAAAGCTGAGGCAAAGTTAGCCAGAGAAAGAGAATATGATGAGCCATTTTATTTCCTTAAGAAGGTAAAAAAAGAGAAGATCAGGTTGGCGGAGAAAGAATTCAACAAAAGCGGCCTGAGCTTGACTACCGGAGGAAAACTTTTTCATCTTACCGGAGGCAACGATAAAGGAAAAGGGGTTGAGCTTTTAACCCAAATATACAAAGACAACTGGGGAGATGATCTTTTGTCCATCGGGTTGGGCGATAGCTCAAACGATCTTCCTTTGCTTAAATCGGTGGATATTCCTGTGCTGATAAGAAAAAAAGATAAATCCTACGATAAGAACATAATTGGTAAGCTGAAGGTCTACAGGGCTCAACGTATCGGTCCCCGAGGATGGAACCAAGCTATTCTTGATCTGATCGAGAAGCACAATTCAAAGGAGAGTTATTAAGGGGAGCATATAATTGTTTACATCACCCCTTTAGAAAAGGGGGGAAGGGGGGATTTGAAACTTGGAAAATCCCCCTTTGCTAAAGGAGGATTTCAAGTCAAGCCAAAAGCAGGTGTGGGAGAAAAAATCAATAACAAGATGTAAACTGTTTCCTGCTCCTCTTAGTAACTTGCTTATTTTTAAGCGGAATGGTTTCAATTCAAAATGGGATTTGTGCGCTACAAGATTTCAAAACGTAAGCTTTTTACCGATACATAAAAATATCTGACTGATTTTTAGTCATTAAGGATATGATTATGCCTGCAGAGAAAGAGACAAAAATTTGGTCGCTTCTTTCACAGCCCAGATGGATTTTCTGCTTGATTCGAGGAGTAATCTTTTCAAGCTTCGTCTTCTGGATGTTTTTTGCTCCTGAGTATGACCATCGAATATGGATGCTTTTGGCTTTTTTTCTGGTTTACTCCTTTTCTGCGTTCATCTTTACCAGGAGGACCAAAGGCGAAAAACTTTATTTCCTCACCAGCCTGCTGGACATAATCTTGATCACTTTGGCGGGACTATTAACTGATAGAAAGGATAGTGGATTCTTTTTCCTCTACTTTTTGGTGGTGCCATTTGCAAGCTATGTGGCTGGTCTCATCCCCGGATTTTCCTTAGCATTTCTCTCATCCCTCTTCTATGTTTCTATAAATACAAAAGATTTTGCCGGACTTTCTGCCAGCCATATGCTGGTAAAGGTCGCGGCCCTGTGGGTTCTGGCTATCGGTGTAGGCATTGTGGTGAAGGAGATAAAATACTCCAGGTCAAAACTTTTGAAGATGTTCGATATTTTGAATCAGAGAACCTATGAACTGGAGAAATCACAGGCTCAAATCGAGACCATCTATGAGACCTCACGCACCTTAGAAGAGAGATTAAATTTAAATGAGGTGGTGGGAGAGATCCTGAATATAGTGCAAAAGACAATAGGATACCATTTCTTTTCTATTTTCATCTTGACCGAAAAAAATACCCTTGCCCTTCTGGGAGAAATCAAGGAAGGTGAAAAAATGAAATACCCGGAGCCAAAACCCAAGCGGCTGAAGGGAATTCTGCGAGAAGTGGTAAGCACCAGAAAATCTATGAGAATTTTCGATGTGACAAAAAATCCGGATTTTGACCCGAACTTGGAGGGGACAAAATCCTTTATGGCTGTCCCCATGATCTCCCGAGGAAACGTGATAGGGGTGATGAACGCACGTTCTGTCAGGATGGGAGCATTCCTAGATCAGGACGAGAAAATTTTCTCCATTCTGGCTGGCTCAGCCGCCCTGGCTGTTGAAAATGCGCTCCTGCATCAAAAAACCCAGGAGCTTACCATAGTGGATGAGTTGACCGGCCTTTATAACTATCGCTATTTTAGTAATAAACTGAAAACTGAGATCAGAAGAGCGGAAAGATACCATCTGCCTTTATCTCTTATCATGGTCGACATAGACTGGTTCAAAAGATGCAACGATACCTACGGGCATCTTTTTGGCAACCGAGTCCTGCAGGATTTGGCACAAAGAATCAAAGAGTCGGTTCGGGACGTGGATGTGGTGTGCCGGTACGGTGGAGAGGAGTTTACCGTGATCCTTCCCCAGACCAAAAAAGCTAATGCCCAGACGATTGCAGAAAGAATCAGGCGCAGGGTGGATTCGGCTGATTTCGTAAGCGAGGCTGAAGACTTTAGGGTTAAAATTACGGTGAGCTTAGGAGTTGCTTCCTACCCGGAAAACGCAAGCACCCCCAAGGATTTGATCGAAAAGATGGATCAAGCTTTATATTTAGCCAAAGGTCGGGGAAAGAACTTGGTTTGCACGGTTTGACCTTAATAATGGCTATGGAATAAAAAGAGAATTTGCCCTTTGTATTACATTTCTTCAGTTGTTTTAAACACTTTGTTTGCCTTTTGACGAAGAGACTGTTTTTAGCTATTTCAAGAGCACAATCTCAAGAGATAGTGTAGAACCAGAACCTAACTTAAGTTAGGTTCTGGTCTTTTTCTGAAATTTATAGGGGTGGACCTCCGTGTCCGCCCAACTTTAGGGCGATGGCAGATCATTGCCCCTACATGTGCCTCCCACATCACTTCAAATTGATTTGACAAAGACTTCAGAAGAACATTAATTTACAAGGAATTTTGTATCCTTTGATGGAACCGAATGAACGTAGATGTTTCTATGAGAAGAAGAATAAAGGACTTTGCCCAAAAAAGAGAAAGATTACTTTCAACAGAGGAAGGCAGAATGACCAAAAGGTCGTCTGCTTTCCGGGTGGCTTTGGGATTTCCCAATACCTATGAGGTGGGAATGTCCAATCTGGGTTTTCAGACCATTTATCGTCTGCTCAACCAGTTGGATCAGGTGCTTTGTGAAAGATTCTTTCTGTTCGATTTTCCTCCAAACAAGGGGACCAGAACCTTAGAGTCCAATCATAATATCAAAGATTTTGATCTCATCTCCTTTTCGGTTCCTTTCGAGTTGGACTATCCCAATGTGTTGAAACTTTTGAAGCTCTCTGGCATTTCCCTTTTATCCACGGCAAGGAAGATGAATACACCCTTGATAATTGCTGGTGGAATTGCGCCAACTTTAAATCCCGAGATTTTAGCCCCTTTTTTTGACTGCCTGTTTATGGGTGAAGCAGAAGAGATGCTGGCAGAATTAGTGGATCAATACCTCCAACTGCACTCGCAGAAAATTTCAAAAGAGGAGGTCTTATTTGAGCTTTCCAAAATAAAAGGAGTGTACGTTCCCCGATTTTATCAGACCAGTTACCACAAAGACGGCAGTATCAAGGAAATAAATGTAAAAAAAGGCGTCCCCTCGGTGATTCAGAAAAGAAGCGTGAATCTGGAGGAGATAGAGACTTTTTCTCCCATAACTTCCCCTTACGCTCATTTCAAGAATTCGTTTTTAATCGAGGTGGGAAGAGGGTGTGCCCGCGGTTGTCGGTTCTGCGCGGCAGGATTTATTTATCAACCCTGTAGATTCTACAAGAAGGAATCCATTCTCTCTCAAGCAGAAAAATACGCAGGTGACATCAAATCTGCAAGCCCCACAGGACATGTCGGATTGATTGGCTCCTTGATATCTGACCATCCAGAGTTAGAGGAAATCTGTGAGGCTCTCTACCTGGATGGATTTGAGATCGGAACTTCGTCTTTGAGAGTGGATATGATCAGCCCCAAGCTTTTGAAGATTTTAGTTGATTCGAAAATGAGGACGCTTACCGTTGCTCCCGAGGTAGGAACAGAGAAGATGTGGAAGGTGATCAACAAGAAGATCAACAGAGAAGCAGTTTTAAAATCCGCAAAGCTGGCGTCTGAGGCACAAATCCCTAACCTAAAATTGTATTTTATCATTGGACTTCCCTTTGAGGAAGAGGAGGACATGGATGGAGTTGTGGATCTGATCCGCCAGGTGCATCGGATTTTTATAAAAGAGTCCCGCCCAATCAGAGTGCATAAGAATAAGAGGAGTGTTCTGAGAAAGCTGAGGATTTCCATCAATCCATTTATCCCCAAACCACATACCCCTTTTCAATGGTGTGGAATGGATTGTGAAAAAGAGTTAAAGAGAAAGCTAAATATCATTGCTTCTGGGGTCAAAGATCTAAAAGAGGTTCATTTTGAAAGGAAAAGCATCCGGCAGGCAATTCTTCAGGGGATATTCTCTTTGGGGAATCGCCAGGTGGGGGAGGGGTTGCTCTATACAATTGAGGAAAATTTAAACTTTCGCCAGGCATGGAAAAAAGCAGGTGTGGATACGGATTCGATTGTTTTTCAACCAAAGAAGTTGAATTATCTTTTTCCCTGGGATATGATTGACAGTGGAGTGAGTAAGAGTTTTCTGATAAAAGAGTTTGAAAAAGCTAAGAAGACTGTCGCAGAATGGGAAAAGCAAACTGTCCGTCCCTGAAGATAACTTGCGCTTTCACTTTCAGAAGTGGACCAGCCGACAATCAAGCATCAATCGGGGTTTGTCTTTTCATCGCATCTGGTCTTGAATGAGGATACTGTAAGCTTGACACAGCTTGTGTCTTGGATCATGATGAAATAACTCTCCCAACAGATGAAACAGATTAAAGGATAAGAAAACCTGTTTCATTCTTTGATCTATTGGGAATCATTTAAACGGTATGATTAATACGGTTCATGCCTGCGGATAAAACCTACCTTAAGGCGTCCACCTTTCCTGCCTTAAGACAACTGGAACAAACTCTAATGGTGGTTCGTTTTCCGTTTTTCATGATTTTCACTTTTTGCAGGTTAGGAATCCACCTTCTTTTGCTCAGGTTATGGGCGTGACTGACCGCATTTCCATACTGGGGTTTCTTTCCGCAAATCTCACACACTTTAGACATCTGCTCCTCCTTCTCCTCATGAAAACACAAACATTATACGTCCATTTTTCAAAAAAGCAAGGGTAAAAGATATCTATTTTGGGAAACGGAAGTTAAAAGGTCCCTCCTTGCTGGTGTGGGGGAAGAATGGCAAGATGTGGATTGAAGAATGGTTCGTGAGGTGGGGAGTGGGAGGAAAGGGGGTTTGCCCAGGCTAGGCTGAAAGAAAGTGTGGACACATTCTCCATATGATGGTTTTTGGGATGGTGTAAGAAACCAAATCACCAAGGATGAAGAGATGTGTCCGATCAAATATTACACAAATATGCGATTAAGTAAAGACCCAAAACTGCTTCGCTACGAAATGGTCAAATATGCCCGAGATCACGGCGTCAAGCCAGCTGCCAGAGTTTTCAATACTACCCCTAAGACTGTCCGCAAATGGCTTTCAAGATGGCAGCCTGGCTCATTGAGGGGTCTGCCTGCCCGCCAAAGATTGGCAGGGGGGGAGGATAGAAGAAAGGTGCCCAAAAACAGACCATCTAGAATAGACCCAAAACAGAGAAAGTTAGCCATCCAGCTAAAAGGAAAGCTTAAACCATGGGGTGCCCAAAGGATCAAACGAGACTTTAGCCTTACCATCTCTGATAAAGCTATCCGTTCACGGTGAATCCGTTCAGGATGAATCCGCAAGATTTGGAAAGAAGAAGGACTGCTTAAAAGGAAACGGCGCAAGCACAAAACCATTCATGGTGAACCATTCATGGTGAACCAAAAACGACTTGAGAGAGATAAAAGCCAGATGGAGACTCTTCCAACAGGTCGATATCGACACCAAGCATCTGTATGATATCTCTGAATACTGGATCCAGATGAAAAGACACAATCTGCCCTTATTCCAGTACACGGCCAGAGAGGTGGTCTCCGGGCGGACGCCCCGTCTGGGAATGATGTTTGTGAGCTATGCCAGCGAATGCACCCTTACATATGCAACCCTCTTCGCAGAGATTATAATCAACCACCTGAAAAAATGCGGGGTGGAGCTTACAGATTCCCACTTCCAAACAGACAACGGCTCAGAATTCATCGGCTCATGGTCAGCCAAACAACCCTCTATCCCAGACGGGGCGTCCGCCTTCACCCAAACGGTCAACTCAGAAAAAGGGCTGGTGC
>CAYOFL010000105.1:0-10487 GCA_964403165.1 uncultured Ignavibacteria bacterium | reverse complement strand
TACTTACGGTCGCCTCGCAATTATTATACAAATTGGCCATCTCGCTTTGGATTATTCCCATGCTTTTGTCTATACCCATAACAGACTTCTTTATCTCCTCCAGCGCTGTTCCGTTTTTCTTCCACGTCTTGGATTTCTTCCATTCCCTGATCCCCATTACAATCGCATTTACTAACAACGCAACTATTCCGCCCATAGTCAATGGTTCAGCCATTTATTTCTCCTTCAATTTCTTCTCGCATTCCCCAAGACTTATTTTCATCAACTGATAGAGGGCTGCTGTTCTGAAATGCCTGGTAAGAAATGAAGCCGTAACTTCCCAATTGCCATTCTCAAGTCTTTGAATAACACCAGCCTCAACCGGTATTATAATCGGTTCTGGCGCTTTACAGCATATTGATATACTTAGAAAACAAAAAATTAATAATATTAGCATCGCCGTCAGCCAATGCTTTGATAAATTTTTTCTCATCTTTTTTCCACTCCTTAATAAATTTCTTTGAGGCATCCTTCTTCAGGATCTTCAGGAGCTCCAGGAATGTGCGTAGAAACAGCAGCGGCCCTTCGAGAAGCTCCAGTTCATTTGCCATTTATGTCTCTCCTTTAATCTCTAATTGAAAATCGCTTTTGGCACGCCCCATGAATTCCTGGAATGCACGGCCTGATGAAAGAACGGCGACTTCATCTTTCAAGAAACCAAATTCCTCCCCTAGAATTATGCACCCGTGGGTATCTTCGCTTATATTGCCTTTATGGAAAAGGATATGAGAACGTCCAGGGACATCCGAGATTTTGAAGGTCTCGCCGAATTTAGGCGAAGTGACTCTTTTGCACAAATAGGATCCTGAAGGAATACAGGATATGTTACGTTTATTATTCAGCCAAGGTCTTTCAAGGGTGACGCAGAAGGGAATGTCTCCATCCAGCAGTACTCCAAAAGTCCCCTGCTTTGCATATGATACACGAATAAGATAGAATGCGGAGGTTCCTCGCATATATTAAAAATATAGGCAAATAACCTCTCTGTCAAGTATTAAAGCGATTTTTCTTTTCCATACAAATAAACCCTAGTATAATAGTCGTATATATTCTGAAAGCTCGGAATATTCAATTTTTCCCGTTTCATCTAAAATAATCTCTACATATTTACTAGACATTAATTCTAAATCCTGATTCAGCACCGTTTTTCGATTCATCTAAATTAATCCCTACCATAGTTATAGTATAAATTATCTAAACTTCAATTATTACGCTTTTATCAAAATATCTCATTTTTACTCGCTTTGTAAAACAATAACACATTTTATGTCTCAACGTTACGCTTTTGCCCTTTCCCTTAAATTCAATCCCTACATAATTACTAGACAATATTTTCAACTTTTAAATTATTACGTTTTTTTAAAATATCTAAGGATTCCCGCCTTCATGAAACGACCGCCGATTTATTTCAAAACTCGGCACTTTTTTGAAAATACCCAAAGTTCTGGAAAATATCGTAAAAAAGCGATTTTCCCCAAGAGAAAAAGGTTGGAAAGGCGCACTTTTTTATTTTTGGCTACATTTTTGCAGAATATCTAACATTTTTCCGTTTCGTGAAACCATGCAACGCTTTCGGGATGAACATTCAACCTTTCCCTTTTTCATACGATTTTTTATTGTCTCACAAAAGTGGCATCCAATTAAATTCTTGAAATATTACATGTTTTCAAAATATCCAAATTTTAAGCACAACATGAAATGATGATACGCTTTCATCCTAAATATGCAGTCCATTCCTTTTTATACGAATTTAAGACTACATAATTAGTAGAGAATATTGTTAATTAGCAAATTATTCATCTATTCCTAATTCATATGATTGCCAATCATTTCATAAAACAGCGATACGGTATTTTCCTAAATACTCAGATTTTTAAGTTTTATCTGAATATTCCCTATCGGATTGGTAGTATAATTCAATTAATGTCTCAATATAACGTTTTTCTTTTTTCATTCAAATTGCCCTCAAAATCCTTTCTAAGTAACAAAATATGGGATAAATTTATTTATGGGTTTTTTCAAAAAAAAGCCGGGACCTTATAACTCTTAAAGGGAAGGAGGAAATAAATGTTAAAAGGAAAGTCCCGGCTTTGCAACAGTATTTAATTAGACCTCAAATTTCGTGTGGCACCACCTCCTTTATTCCTGGGTCTTAAAACTTCCTTAATATGGTATCGGCTGTTTGAACTTTTTCCCAAACAACAAAGCAACGAGCGCCGTCAAAGCGGAAACGATTATTTCCACTGGAATTCCTAACTGGAATGTTACCTCTATTGCTGCCAGAATTGCCGATATAACCGTAATCCAAAATTTCGGATCAACCCACTTTTCTGGTTGCGTCTTGAGCGCTGTCAAATCTAGTTTCGCCTCAAAGAAAATGTAAGTCAGAACTGCTCCAATTCCAGCCGCAACAGCAGTAGGATCTAGGTTCAATCCAAATTGCTTCTGAAAAGCCATGAGGATCGCGCCGATGATCGCCACCACAAAACCGATTGTTTTTCGTGACATTTTTTTACCTCCTATTTTAATAATTTAATCATAAAATTCCTTAATCTAATATTTTCTGTCTTTCCAAACCCAGATCCATTTAATGTTTTGATATTTCACCCTAATGGTTTTCCACGTCATATACCCCTCCTTTTTAAGTTCATCCTCGCATGCCTTTTCTATCCGTTGTCCTTTTTTAGTCTTTTGTATCATTATTTCCCCTTAAAATCTGCACACCAAAACCTTGTCAATCCTTGAATATTCGCAACCTTGCATTTATAAATACATCACAAATTATTGTTAATCTTCCAAATCTCTGATTGGCTAAATCTCTAAATGTGCTCATTTCTCCTTCCTTTTATCCAGAAGCAGGATGATAATAAACAGTAGGAATATGTTGAAAGCCAGGCTAATGATTAAGGCGATGAATTGTGCTGTCATTTTTTTATCTCCACATCCGCTTCTTTAAGTAATTTAATTATAAAATCTTTCTCTTTAATCTTGCCCGCCCAGACATCGTTAATATTACAAGCCCATGTTTCAATAAATTTTCTTGTCACCTTCGGCTTCTCCATTATCAGCTTTATCATTTGCTTAAAGGCTTGTTTACACTCTTTTCTACTGGGACATTTTCTACAATTTTCATAAACTATTTCAGTATCGTGTTTACAGCCTAATAGCCACATTCTTAATAGATTTAAAAGCTCGTCTCTTGACAGCTCTTTCATTTCTCCACCTCTATGCCTGCCTCGGTGAGCATTTGTTTTAAAATTGAATGAGAATATTCCCACGATATAAGGGCAAATCGTTCTGCATCAGGATCTCCACAGTCCTCAGATTTAAAACCCCATAATTTATCATGCCACTTCTCCACAAATTCCTCTGTCACTTTCGGCTTTTCCTCTATCAGCTTATGGAATTGTTTAATGGCTTGATTGTGTTCTTTATAATTTATTTCGTCTTCACATCCATATTCTTCCATATTATTTTCATATCCCTGAAACCATATATCTAATTTTTCTTTTAACTTTTTCTTTGATAACTCTTTCATTTCTCCACCTCTATTTCCTTTAAAATTTTCTTGAAGGTTTTATCCTGTTGCAATATCAATATCTTGAATTCCTCTCTGACAATTTCACGAATTCTATCCTCTGAAATACCCCCAAGTTTTTTCCTTCCTGGTATTTTTGAGACAACAACTTGTTTTACATTCTTCTTTTTCATTGAGGTTTCAATTTCAGGAAGCAACTCTTTTAAATCTCCTTCCTTATAGACTCCTTCAGAGCCATTGTGTTTTATTTCTTGCATTTAATTATCCTCCTTCACTTCCTAGATAAAAGCCACTCAATCGATCCAATTATCGCCACAGGCAATCCGATAATCATTAGAACAATAAATACCAAAGCCGCTTTCCCCCAGTTTGGAGGAGCATAATGAAAATAACCCAATCCTTCAAAAACGATAGTCGCAATAATGGCGATAATTAGATTAATCCCAAAATAAATAATCAATACTATTTGAAACCAGGACATTTATTTCTCCTCCTCAAGCCCTTTCTAATGCTTGGCAATCTCTCTAGCCAGTTCAATAATTTTTGGTGTTATATTTTGTTCTTTCATTTTTCCACCTCTATGCCTGCCTCTTTAAGTAATTTAATTATAAAATCTTTCTCTTTAATCTTGCCCGCCCAGACATCGTTAATATTACAAGCCCATGTTTCAATAAATTTTCTTGTCACCTTCGGCTTCTCCATTATCAGCTTGCGGATTTGTCTATGAGCCTTTTTAAGCTCTTCTATTGCTCTCTCTGAGGCTCCTGCATTTTTTATGTAAGCAATACAATAAGATAGCATCATGCGTAATAACTCTTTTAGCCTTTTCGGTGATAGTTCTTTCATTTCTCAAACCTCTGCCAGCTTATAGAAAACCACCAGATTCCAATTGTTCTCCAATTGGGGAATTTCAAGATGACAGGAACAGCATTGAATATAGTCGAATCGAAGGAAATTTCAAATCTCATTTCTTCACCTCTATCCCCAAAGCTCTATCGACTTCTTTCAGATAGCCTTTGAGACTTTTTACCAAGTCATCAATTTCTTGCCTCTCAAGATTGATTTTCCGTATCTCCAGCCGGATCATCTCCCTGTCTCTTCCGACGTGCCAGAACCAGAACTGTTTCTCAATAATTACAATAGAGGCAACTAGACCGATGATAAGCCCCAAGAAAAATATCGCTATTGATTTGAATGTCGGTTTCATTCCTTTTCCTCTATTTTTTCCGGTAGAAGTTTTTTAAAAATTTCACCTGAATATAATTGAGGCAAAATCGCTTCTCCCAAACTTCTATATGTACCATCGGGTAAAACATGAGAGAAATAACTGAGAAATATGTTTTCAAATGGAATTAATCCAAATTCGACTAAATTAATATTTGCTTTAACCCAATCAAGAATGTGTCGCCAAGCAACCTTTTTTGCTTGTTTCATCAAATAATCATTATTCCAAGATAAGCGTCCATTTTCTTTTAACCAATCATGAATCCCCTTGGTTTCTATTATAAAATGCACAGGAACAGTTATTTTTTCCTTGATTGGATATTCAAATCGCAGAATTTGAGTTCCTGTATGAAAATTCTCTTCAAAGCTAACCTTTGAAGCTCCAAAGCGGGCAAGAAGATTGCGTATATCTTCCTGGCTTTTAGAAACAACAACCCTTGTATCCCAAGACTTTAAAGGCTTATCAATCATTTCTTCCCCTTCTTATCCAAAAGCAAGGCGATGACAAATAGCAGAAATACGTTGAATACCATACTAGCTATTAAGGCGATGAACTGTATTGTCATTTCTGTTCCTTTATCCTCTTTTTATATTCAGCTTTGTCTATCTTGCCGTCTTTATATTCCTTTTTTATTCGTCTTACTTTTTCTTTTTGTAATTTTTTCAGTCGTTTTTTCTCTCTTTTATTTAACTTTATTAATCTTGTCTTTTTGTGTTCTAATCGTTTCCTTTCTAATTCATTGGAGCCCTCTTTATTATGCTTCCTTTTAGCCTCCATAAACCGCTTTATTTCTTTTTTGTGTTTTTCTCTTTGGTTTTTATTCATTTCTCCTCCTTCACGCCTTTCGATTTAAGCCAAATTTTAATGTATTCCTTTTGCCTACCAGATTGGATTGTTCCAGCCGCCCTTGAAAAAGTCGTGTTATCCTCAATGAATTGACATATAGCTTTCAGCAATCTTAATTCGGTTAAACCCGACATCCCTTCATCTTCTGCGATACTTATTAACTTTTCATAGAAATTATAAACCTCTTCCCTTGTCACTTTTGGCTTTTCCTCTATCCGCTTGCGGATTTGTTGGTAGGCTTGTTCATGCTTTTCTGATGTTTCAAGTGATTGTTCAGAGCAATCTAATTCATGTTTATATAAATTAGTCCACTCATTTAAAAATTCTAACAATTCTTTGCTTGATAGCTCTTTCATTTCTCCACCTCTTTCATCCTTCCCCTGAAATCATCCATGCAAGAATCCCAACTAGCAATAACGGAACTCCAATGAAGGTAAGGGTTACGATATAAAGTGGCCCATATTGTGCATTTTGCCAGTCCAGAATGGAAATAAATACACCCAGGAGAAATCCGATTCCTCCATAAACGATTAGGATTACCCAATACCAAGCCATTTATTTCTCCTTTTTCTTCTGTTTTATTATTTTGAGTTTCCCATCTGAATATTCGAGGTCAACAGCTTTGGTTTCGCCCATCTTTGCGTATGCGTCAGCCATTTTATTGGCATATTCGAATTCTTTAAATGTTAAATAACCTTTTTGAATGGTTCGAAATAGAATATCAGCAATTCTCTTTCTCCTCTCCCTCACGCTCCTCCAAAGCCAGCACAGGCCCCAACCGATCACGACGCCGGCAAATAGGACTATATAGCCTAGAAGTTCATTGCTCATGGCGCCTCCCTTTTTATTTTTCAATTTCCCTTATTCTTCCAGTGAATTTGTCGAAATGGCATTCAACTCCTTTAATGCTTCCCCGTTTGTTTTTGAGCAACCTCACTGCAATCTTATTGTTCCAGTATGCCTCTGCATTCTCCTTCAAGCTGGGATTCCATAAACCTATAAGAAAATCACAGTGTTCCTCAATCGTTCCAGAGTTCCTTGCCATATCCATAGTCACAACTTCCCATCCTCCCTCGCCTTTTCTTGATATCTGAATCAACAAAAATACGACAACTTCTCTGTTTTTAGCAAGCTCTTTAATCTCTTCCATTTGATATGAGGTTTCTTCATACAGGCTTCGGCCTTTGGTTTTCCTTAAAAGTTGCAAATAGTCAATGAATACAACTCTCAATCCATCTCTCTCCACAAGCCTAGAAATTTCAGAAACAGAATATATCCGGCTATAAATATTCAGCTTCTCGTGTCTTTTCATGAATTCATCAATATTTAAGCTACCTTCCTTTCTTTTATCGTTTACCTCATATCTCGACATCTCAAAAAACACTTGCATCATTCGTTCTATTAGGGCCGCCTTTGACATTTCAAGTGAAAATACCCCTATTTTATGCTCTGTCAGATTAATCAGTCGATTAACAATGTTTATTGCCAAGAATGTTTTTCCAACTGTAGTCCTTGCCATTATTCCTATTACTTCGCCATAGTTATAGTCATCGGTTTGCCTGTCGAATGATGGAATCCCCAAATCTACATCAGTTGTCTTTCTCTCTTTCCAGTCTAGATATTCGTTATATGCCGTCTCAAAGTCAACGGTCTCTTTTGCCAACTCGACTATTTTACTCTGTTCGGCAATCTTGATAATTCTTTCAAAGTCCGGATCTTGACTTTCTAATTCTCTCATACATTCCAGCATCCCGACTTTTTTTGCTTTTACTTTTTTGAGAGTCTTGATTTTCTCCAACAACCATCGTTCGGCCCCACTTGGGAATATTCCGTCCGTACATTTCAATAACCCTGCTATATAGCCCTCTGTTGTTTTCCCTTTCAATAAGTCAAACATTGTTAGCCAGTCAATTTGTTGGCTTTTCTCTTTTAATTTTTCAATTAATTTGAAAATTATTTTATTATTCACGCCTTCAAATAAATCCACCGTGCAGTTTTCAAATAATATAGGCACAAATTGAGGGTATTCGATTATTGTTGCTAAGATTGCCTTCTCTGTTTCTATCATTTTAATACCTTTCGTGTCCTTTTTGAAAATTCCTCAGGTGATTCTATGCTTTTTTTCTTATTTTCGTCCTTCATTTCAGCCCATAGTTTTCCAAATTGCTTTCTAAATTTATCAGCCGAAAGCACGTTTTTATACCAAAAATCATGTTTATATATCCAATTTATAAGCTCTTTTATTTCCGTTTCGTTTGCCTCTTTTTTTACTATCATTAAACGGAAGATATTTGACCAATTTTCAATATAATTTCCAATTAGTCTATATCTAGGCAGTCTTTCTTTGATTTTTGACTCCATGAATATTGCGAGTTCTGAATGTTTTTCAGAACATATTATATTATTAATAGAAGACTGAAGAGTTGAAGAGTTGCCATTTGGTTGAACCATTTTTGAACCACCCTTCCTTTTAACTTTCTTTTTCCTTCTAGATTCACCGCTTTTTATACCACCTTCTCTGGATTTCTCCCTCCATTCTAATTGTTTAGCACGTTCTTCATCTAGCCTTTTATGATATAATTTATCGCCATTTTTGAAAAAACAACGCCTAACATTTCCCCACGATTCCTTCCAATTTGGAGGGTTGTTGCATATTCGTTTCAATTTGGTTGAAGCATTTGGCAACCACCCTTCAAGCCAACAATAACTTAATAAAGTAATGTAAATTCCTCTTTCTTCCATATTCATCACAGAAACATTAATATCAGCCAAAAAATCCTTTGGATAAAATTGGAATGCAGGTGGCTTATTTTTCATCTGCGCTTTTTATTATACTTAAAACCTCTTCCACGCAAGTAGAAGGATTTTTATGAACCTCACTTCCTGAAAATCTCATAATTTTCCATTTATTTGAAACTAGAAATCGTTCTCTTTTTTTGTCTTTCCGGACTTGTTCTTTGGATTTTTCATGCCAATCGCCGTCTATTTCTATGCCTATTTTTTGATTGTCATTCATATAGAAAACCACAAAATCTATAAAATATTTTCCGGTGGATTCGTCATGGAATTGAGGAACTAATTCCTGTTTTATATCCAAGTCCAATTTTTTATAATGCCATTCAATGAAAAACAGCTTTTCCATCGGGCTTTCAATCTCCAAGTGGATCTCAAGTAATTTAAATATATAGCTTTCTACTATAGTAGAAATTATTTTTGGATAAGCTAACTTTCTAATATGTTTAATGATGACATCTTCCATTTTATCACCTCAAATAAAAAAGCCCCCGCACAACGCCTTGGATGAGCCAGAATTGCCGATAAAGGCAAAAAGGACAGACATGTGCGAGGGCTTATTATCTTTCTTTTTCATCTCTCTGACTCATCGTAATCCCATTCTATTAAACCCAACCTACCTTGTCAAGCTATTTCGTCATCCCCTCAACCGCCTCCTCCCTCACCATCAGAAAGCGTCCATCCTCCGTCACAACATCAAGCAGCCCCGAATCTTCATCAGGCTTATTGACATATTTGACCTTGCCGATGACCTCATAAACCTTTTTGGTTCGTCTATTTCTTACAAGCATTAAAGCACTTCCTGTGCAAGTCTTTCCTCAGCTATTTTGCAATAGTCGGGGTTTATTTCGGTGCCTATGAAATTTCTTTTTAGATTTTTTGCCGCAATGAGAGTAGCTCCTGTTCCACAAAAAGGATCCAAAATAATTTGCCCAGGCGTTCTTGATATTATGGCAGCCAATAATGATACAGGTTTTTGAGCTGGATGATCACGACCTTCTTTATAATTTCTTTGTGGTCGGGAGTGAACTTGAACTGAAAAAGTAGTCGAAAAATCTATTGCGTTTATCATCCCTGTTTTTTTAGGTTTTCCCTTATGAAATAAAAGTATAATTTCATGTGAATAAGCCCAATCTGCCTTAATTTTTGCTCCTCCTAAATTAGGTCCATACCAAATGAGCTGTTGATGAAATATAAATCCTTCTTTTTCACAAACTGGTTTTAATTTAAAAATTCCCTTATCAGTATGAAAAACGTAAAGCCTCGAGCTCTCCTTTAGAACCCTAAAAATCTGCTCTAATCTGATTTTTAACCAATGCCAATATTCTTTTTCTGACTTTTTATCATTAAAACTGCCGTAATCTTTACCTACGTTGAAGGGTGGATCTGCTATACAAAAATCAACTGAACTCGAGGGCATTTCTTTCATGAATTCTAAACAATCAGCACAATAGATTTTGTTAATAATATCTTTTATTTTTTTCATCTCACCTTAAAAAAAAGCCGCCCCCGCAACCTGTATTTCCAGGACGGGAAAAGGAGGAAAGAGTCCAAAAACCCACGGGGACGGCTGAGTTGTCATACTAATTTTCCTTTTTTATAAAAACCACCCCTTTTTTGCGCCAACAATTTGGTCGTCTAACATTATGAATATGGTCATAAGGCGGACTTTGCCAAGTGCCTATGATTTTCCCCCAAATAATTTTAGCGGTCTTTAAATTCCAACATTCTTTAATACCATAAGGATTGTGATTATTATAAAAATTTTCACTACAAGATGGACAATATTTCATTTGAATTTCATGTGGTTTCATTCATATCCTCCTTTTTCATGCTAGAATATCAACCATAATATCAATGCCCAAACACCTAAGCTAAAGAGCAAAGCCAAGATAAATCCCCAGTTGAAGTATTTGAATTTTGGTTCTTGCATTATGCCTCCTTATTACTAGAACGGAACCTCATCTTCTTCGTCATTGACGGACAGGGGAACATCCTCTTCAACATCAGGAACGGCAATGTTGGCAATTCTTGCCCATTTCTTCA
>CAYOFL010000104.1:0-10527 GCA_964403165.1 uncultured Ignavibacteria bacterium | reverse complement strand
GGGGATCGCCAAGAAGCTCAAAGAGCTTTTGGAGACGGGAAAGCTGAAGTATTATGAGGATTTGAAAAAGTCCGAATATGCCCCTTTGACCGAGTTTCTGAAGATTCCGGGAATGGGTCCCAAGCATGCCAGACTGGTGCATGACCAGTTGGGGGTAAAGACAACAGCACAGTTGAAGAAGGCGGCAGAGAAAGGACGCTTAAGAGAACTTCCTGGCCTGGGAGAGAAGGTAGAGCAAAATATCCTTCAGGGAATTCAGCAGGTGCAAAAATATAAGGAGAGACTTCCTCTGGCTTTCATCTATCCCCGTGCACAGAATATTATTGAGGAGTTGAAAAAGGTAAAAGAGATAAAACAGATGACTCTAGCTGGTTCTTTAAGAAGGATGAGAGAGACTATAGCGGACGCTGATATTCTGGTCGCCTCGAATAAGCCCAAAAAGGTGATGGATACCTTTGTCAATCTTTCCCAGACTGCAAAGGTGGTGGCAAAGGGGAGCACCAAATCCAGCATCCTGACCAAAAGTGGTTTTCAGGTTGATCTTCGTGTGGTCAAGCCGGAGAGCTTTGGAGCGGCTCAGCATTACTTTACTGGTTCCAAAGCTCATAACATACGGATCAGATCCCTGGGAGTGCAGAAAGGGTTGAAGATAAATGAATATGGAGTGTTTAAGGGAAAGAGAAGCATTGCCGGCAAGAAGGAGGAGGATGTTTTCAAATCTGTGGGACTTCCCTTCATTCCTCCAGAGCTAAGAGAGGATCAAGGAGAGATAGAGGCCGCCTTAGAAAATCGGCTTCCTCATCTGATTGAACTGAAAGATCTGAAAGGCGATCTTCACGTCCACACCAATTGGACTGATGGTAATAATTCCATTGAAGAGATGGCAAAGGCGGCACAGAAGAGGGGGTATCAATATATCGCCATCAGTGATCATTCTCCTACCATTGGGATCACCAACGGACTCACCCCAGAGAGGTTATCCCAACAGATGGAACAGATAGATAAACTTAATAAAAGAGTAGCACAAAAAAAGGGTGGCAAGAATTTTAGAATACTAAAAGGGATTGAGGTAGACATCAGATCCAACGGGAAGCTCGATCTGGAGGATGGTATATTAAAGGAACTGGATATAGTGGTGGCGGCGGTTCATACCAAGTTCAGCCAGTCCCAGGCGGAGATGACTAAAAGGATTGTAAAAGTTGTGGAGAATCCATACGTAGACATAATCGCTCATCCCACCGGCAGGCTTATTGGAAAGAGAGAACCCTATCAGGTGGATATGGACAAGCTCATGGATGCTTGCAAAGCTTGTGGAAAGGTGTTAGAGCTCAATGCCTATCCTGAGAGATTGGATCTTTCTGACCTTAACTGTCGTAAAGCAAAAGAGAAGAAGATCAAAATCGCCATCTCCACTGATGCCCACCGGGATCTTCATCTGAATTGGATCAGCTTTGGTATAGCCACCGCAAAAAGAGGCTGGATTGAGCCAAAGGATGTAATCAATACCTTACCTTTATCTAAACTTTTGGAATGGCTGAAACATTAGAACCAGTGAGCGGAAGGGGTAGCCGCAGGCTTTAGCCTGCGTTACAACAGAGCGCACCCTGTCTGCCATAGGCAGATCCGCCTCTGGCGGAAAGGGTGCGGCTACCTTTTAGCCTTAAACCTTAAACCTTAAACGCCTTTATGAAACAATACAAACAATACCTTCCTTTGCAGAATGTTGCTCTTCCCTTTATAGCTGTGGGAGCGGCTACGGTCTTTTTGTATTTTGCCAGTCCCATTGTCATTCCGCTTATAATCGCAGTTTCGCTTGCCTACATTTTAAGCCCGGCCGTCTCTCTTTTAAGAAAAATCAAAATACCTCATGCTTTAGCGGTTATTTTGGTTTTAATAATAAGCTTTTTCATCATTGGAGTGATAGGGTATCTTTTGTTCGTTCAAGCCAACAGCTTGATTTTTGACCTTCCTTTGTACTGGAACACCATCGTAGAGTTTTTCGCCAAGTTTCTGAACGAATACAAAGAATTTTTCCCCCAGGCAAAAGATTTTGATCTAAGAAGTTTACAACTACAGGACTTCTCCGGTGTAACCAAGTATCTGTTCAGGGGAATAAGCTCCACCATATCTTTTCTGTTCAGTCTTCTTCTGGTTCTGTTCTTGACCTTTTTTATTCTTAATGATCAGAACATACTGAAAAGGAAATTAATTCGAGCATTTAGCAGATCGAAGGAGGAGACCGGGGCAGAGATTTTAGAAAAGATAAGTCAACAGATTCAAGGTTTTCTTTTGGTGAAATTTGGCACCTCCTTTGCGCTTGCTGTGATCTTCACCCTGGGACTTTTAATCATAGGTGTTAACTATGCTTATATCTGGGGACCCTTAGCCGGTATATTGAATTTGATACCCTATGTAGGACCCATCATCGGTGCCATCCCTCCTTTGATAGTGGCGGGGGTGCAGTTCAAGGCGGTGATGCCGGTCATCTGGGTGCTTATTTTATTTTTGGTCTTTCAAAATTTAGAAGGGAACATAATCACTCCCAGGTTGATGGGAGATAAATTGAATTTGAGTCCTTTAGCGGTCTTGGTTTCAGTGATGTTCTGGACCTGGTTGTGGGGTGCCATTGGCATAATCTTAGCCATACCCATCACTGCATCTGCCAAGGTGATTTGTGACCACGTAGAAGCTCTTCAGCCTATCGGAATTCTTCTGGGAGGAAAAGGCGATAAAGAACCTGTAGGGGAGGACCTTTAGGTCCTCCCGAAAAATGGGTGGAGCTGAAGCTCTACCCCTACATTCTTAGAGATGGGAAAAGAAGAACTTCTCCTCTCTTAAAGGAACGAGAATAAATGAAACTTCTGTTGCATGTCTGCTGTGCCAATTGCGCTATTTATCCGCTTAAAACACTTTCAGAGGAAGGGCATCAGGTGTCTGGATTCTGGTATAATCCTAATATTCATCCTTTCACCGAATATCAGAAGAGACTGGATGCGGTCAAATCCCTTGAACAGAAAAGATATTTTCCCGTATTCTGTAATGATTCGTATGATTTGGAAAAATTCCTAAAAGCTACAATACAAGACGTGGAAAACCGCTGTGGTTTCTGTTACAAGATAAGATTGATAAAGACCGCTAATTTTGCAAAAGAGAAAAACTTCGATGGTTTCACCACCACCCTTCTGGTCAGTCCTTATCAGAAGCATGAGTTGATAAAACAAATAGGTGAGAAGATCGGGGCGGATTTGGGAATCAAATTTTTCTATTCTGATTTCCGCCCGGGTTTCTACGAAGGTAAAAATGAAGCCAGAAGCTTAGGCCTTTACAGTCAAAAATACTGCGGGTGCATATTCAGCGAGAAGGAACGGTATTTGAAGAGAACAAAGGTGGGAAATTTGAAAAAAGCCTGAGATCCAATTCTACTGAGAACACAAGCAAATCATGAAGAAACGATGCCATCACCTAAAATTTGGAAACTGGTATGGGAGATTTTAGATGAAATTTCGGACGAAAGCGGGGAGGATGATTTAAGCGAAGGCTATTTGCTCAAATATGAAGGCTGGGGCGGGGTCTGTGGAGAAGAAGTGTGGGCGAAGGTTGAAGAAGAGCAGGAGAGAATGGGGATAGTTATTGAGAGCGAGGAGGCAGAAGAAGAAAGAGAGGAAGCTTGCTTCAAATATGCAGAAGAACAGAGCTATAAGATAATTGAGGATGAATGGAAACCCAAACTGAAGGAGAGCGGCTATCGTTTTTTGAACGGTGGATATGACGATGGTGGTCTCTATGGAAGAACATGGGCATTATTTAAGAAAGACGTTTGAAAGTGAGATAGTAACATATTTTGTAAGGAAATGAGTTATCTTAGTACAATCCCAGCATACTGAAAATTCTTTATATGTATTATACATTTGCCAAGATACTGATCGCCTTCGGGGTTTTGTTGATCTTAATTGGTGTGATCTTGCTTGTTTTCGGCAAGATCGGCTTTTTGGGAAAGCTCCCCGGAGACATTCATGTTCAGAAGAAGAATTGCGAATTCCATTTTTCCATAGTTACCTGTATCGTCGCCAGCATCCTTCTGTCAGTTATTCTCTCAGCCTTTTTCTTTTGGTTAAAAAAATGAGCATCTCTTTAAAAGATTTCGACTATCCACTCCCCAAAGACTTAATTGCCCAATATCCAGCCGAAAGGAGAGATCAATCCCGGCTTCTGGTCTTAGACAGAAAAAGCGGAAAAATCGAGCATAAGCTTTTTTACCAGGTGATTGATTATCTTGAGGAGGGTGATGGTCTTGTCATTAACCAGACTAAGGTTTTCCCCGCCCGGGTTTTCGGCAAAGTTAAGAAAAATGATCGAAAAATCGAAGTCTTTTTTCTAAAGAGAATAGATGACAAACTGTGGGAGGTTCTGATCAAGCCCTCCAAAAGAATTCCTTTTGGCTCTTTGATCTCTTTTGAACAGGACGGTTTGACCTGTGAGATTTTGGAGCGCACAAAGTCGGGAAGTTGGCTGGCAAAAGTTAACTTATGTGGTGATTTCTTTGAAGTCTTGGAAAAAATCGGGAAGGTACCTCTCCCTCCATATATAAAAAGAGAAGTGGAAGCAGATGATAAGAGTACCTATCAAACTGTCTATGCCAGAGAGACCGGGGCGGTGGCGGCTCCCACTGCGGGGCTTCATTTTACCGAGGAGTTGCTTGAAAAAATCGAAGGCAAAGGTGTGGAGAAGATCGCCATAACCCTGCATGTGGGATGGGATAGCTTCAGACCGGTTAGGGCAGACGATCCAAAGGATCACACCCTGGCATCCGAATATTTCAAGATTGATTCCACATCCGCTGAAAGGATAAATGAAATCAAAAAGAATGGAAAAAGAATCGTGGCGGTGGGAACCACCACGGTGAGAGCCTTGGAAACAGGGGCAGATGGCGAAGAGAAGAGAAAGATAAAAACGCAATCAGGTTGGACAAAAAAATTCATTTATCCTCCCTACGAGCTCAAAATAGTTGATTCTCTGGTCACCAATTTTCACCTTCCTCGTTCAACTCTTTTGCTTTTAGTCTCTGCCTTTGCCTCAAGGGAGTTAATTCTTGATGCCTACCAGGAGGCGATCAGACGAAAATATAGATTTTATAGCTATGGAGATGCAATGCTGATAATTTAGTCAACGGATCGGTCAACGGATTAAGCGGATTCCTGTTGGTTCGGGGTACCTTACCCCGAACCAAATGAATTGCGGGGTGAGGGTTCATCCTGAAGGGATTCACCCTGAAGGGCACCCCGCAACAACACTAAGCGGATTGGTCAGCGGATGGGACGCCCGGACGGGCGTCCGTCTGGACGGATTGAACGGATGAAATTCGTAGTGGTCGGATTTCCTACGGATCTGAAGGACATCCGACCTGAAAAAGGAGAGATTTTTTGAAAACAGTTGCTATCATAGTAGCAGGTGGGCTGGGGAAAAGAATCATCGGAGATTCCGCCACAGGCGGGGAAGAGAACTTACCCAAGCAGTTTCTGACCTTGGGAGATAAGCCCATTCTGGCACATACCATCGAGAAATTCGAAAAATGTGGGCTGATCCATGAAATCATTCTGGTGGTGCCTGAAGATTATCTGGAATATTGCTCTCAAGCGATAGTGGATAAATATTCTTTTGCGAAGATCAAAAGAGTTGTGTGTGGAGGAAAAGAAAGATTTGATTCAGTTTATCTGGGACTTAAAGCATGTCCTAACAATACCTCGATTGTTGCCATCCATGATGGGGTCAGACCTTTAATCTCTTCGGAGAAGATTTCAGATTCGATCAAATTGTGTCAACAAAAGAAGGCTGTTATCTTAGCTGTTCCACCTAAAGATACCATAAAAAGGGTAGAGGGTGGATTTGTCGTAACCACACTGGACCGAAAGAAACTGTGGCTGGTACAGACACCGCAAGTATTTGAATATAAGCTTATTCTTGATGCTTACGAAAAAGCTGAAGAGAATGATTTCACCGGCTCGGATGATTCCGTTCTGGTGGAGAGATTAGGGCATAAGGTTGCGGTTCTGGAAGGAGAGTACGAAAACATAAAGATAACTACGGCTGAAGATTTGGCCATAGCTGAGACGTTTCTTAATAAAGAAGAAAATTGATGCACGTCATTAGTTGAGAGAGGAAAAGATGTTTAGAATCGGTTTCGGTTACGATGCACATAGATTGACAGAGGGAAGGAATTTGATCCTGGGTGGCGTAAAAATCCCTTATAAAAAAGGGCTTTTGGGGCATTCGGATGCAGACGTTCTGTCTCACGCCATTGGCGAAGCGATCCTGGGCGCATTGTCTTTAGGCGATCTGGGCAAACATTTTCCAGATACGGATCAACAATACAAGGACATTTCGAGTTTGAAAATTCTGTCCATAATCAATGATATGACAGATGAGGCAAATGCTAAGATCATAAACGTAGATTCGACCATCGTGGCAGAAGAGCCGAAATTGTCTGGGCATATCTTGAAGATGAGAGAAAATATCGCTGATGTTTTGAACGTTGATATAAATCAAGTTTCGGTGAAAGCGACCACCACCGAAGGGATGGGGTTTGTTGGAAAAAAGGAAGGGATGGTCGCCTATGCGGTGGTTCTTATGGAGACAAAGTAAATAAACGGATTACCTCTCCCCCTTGTTCCCCTTCAGGGTGTCCTTCGATCCCGAAGATCTCAGGATCGAGGGAAATCCTTCAGGGTGAACCCCTCTCCACGTTGTGGAGAGGGGGATAGGGGGTGAGGTCTTGACCCACAAACAAGTATGAGTGAACTTTTCTGGATCAAAGTAGAAAATATTTTAAACTTGGCTCTGAGCCACGGAGCTTTCTGGTTTTACGTCTTTATATTCTTAAGCAATGTGTTTGAAAATTTTTTCCCTCCCTACCCGGGAGATACGGTTACCTTTATGGGAGGATATTTAGCCGGGACCAATCATCTGACCTTTCCTTTAGTTTTTCTATCTGCCTGTCTGGGATGCCTGAGCGGTGCCGTGATCCTTTATCTTTTAGGTAAGAATAAAGGAAGAAAGATTTTTTTGAAAAACGGGAAAAGGATTTTCGATAGAGCACACTTAGAAAAAGTGGAGAGATGGTTTAAAAAATATGGGGAGAAGGTTCTCATCTTGAGCCGATTTTTGCCCGGGGTAAGATCTGTGATCGCTCTGACCGCTGGGGTGGGAAACGTGAATCTGAAGAAAATGACCATCTACACTTCCATAAGCATCATCCTGTGGAATGGCATAATACTTTTCTTCGCCTTTAAGGTTCAGCAGAACTGGCGAGAGATTCTTAGGATGATCCAGATTTATAACAAGGTTGTATTGACGATAGTAGTGCTGATAGTTTTAGTCTGGGTGGTGAAGGTCTTTAGAGGTAAACCAGCCAGAAAAACTAAGTGATAAAGTGTAGTTGTCCGCAGGATCTTGAGACCTGATTCATCAGTCAAAGAAATAGTTTGGTGATAAAGCGACTACAGAATTAAAGGAGCAAAATTGAAGATACTGGTTTTAATGGGAGGGACATCGGCTGAAAGAGACGTCTCTTTAGTTTCAGGCGAAGCCATAGTCCAGGCTCTGAAAGATGCGGGACACCAGGTTTTGCCTTTAGATACTGCACAGGATCAAAACCTTCTTTCGGATAATGGAAGATATCTACCCGGAGGGGTGAAACAAAAGCCGCCGGATTTAACCAAACTGGAGTTGAAGGGGAAACAGTTAGCCTTAGACGTTATCCATTCTTTTGATTTTTCAGAGGTGGACGTGGTGTTTCTGGCACTTCATGGGGGACAGGGGGAGGATGGAACCATTCAGGCTCTTTTAGACCTGACCGGGAAACCTTACACTGGCTCCGGTGTGTTAGCCAGTGCCCTGGCTATGGACAAAGCCATGTCCAAAAAGATCTTTGAGCGTGAAAGCATAAAAACCCCGGAGTGGTTTTTGATAGAAGACTCCGAACTTTCTGATATTGCAACCATTGAAAAAAGAATTGAGAAAGGTTTTGGCTTTCCCTGTGTAGTCAAGCCTAACAATCAAGGTTCCACCGTAGGGCTTACTGTGGTGAACGAAAAACCAGATTTGAAAAAAGCATTTGAATGTGCTCGAGAATTCTCCAGCCACATTCTGATAGAAAATTATATCCGGGGGAGGGAACTTACGGTTGGTATCCTGGGGGATACCCCTTTGCCTGTGGTGGAGATCATCCCGGAACATGGAATCTATGATTACGAGTGTAAATATACCCACGGCAAAAGCAATTATGTATGTCCGGCTGAAATTCCTCAAGAGAAAACCAAAGAGATTCAGGCAATCGGTCTGAAAGCTTTTAGGGCTTTGGGATGTGAAGGATATGCCAGGGTGGATTTTAGATACGGAGAAGACGAGCGATTTTACTGTCTGGAGGTGAATACGCTTCCCGGCATGACCTCCCTGAGCCTGGTGCCCCAGGCTGCTAAGGCTTTTGGCATCAATTTCCCGGAACTGGTGGACAGAATTGCCAGGTTGGCTTTGAAGAAAAGACAGAAGTAGCAAAGATTATCACTCTGTTTTCCGTTAGTGTTTCCCAGACGGGCAGGTACCCCTATGGGTGGGCATCCGTGCATGGCTGGCAGGCTTTATCAACGGGAAATAGAGAATCACGTCGCACGCCCTTCACCTGCGTTCAGGGTAAATAAAGGTGCCACGCTATATTTTAAGGAAGATCCATGTAGCGTCGGAGCTTGTCTCCGACTAGGCATCTTTTAAAATCTGCCACTAATGGTCAAAAAGATAAACAAATCCTTCCTGAAACCGTATGTAAAGTAATTCTTTTTGTAGGATGTTGAAGCCAACATTGTCTTCAATTTTGAAAGATTTTAAGGAACCAGAATGAACACCGAGCTAAAGGCCGTTTTATTTGACATGGGAAGCACCCTTATTGAGTTCGAGAACTCTACCTGGGATGTTTTAGGAAGAGTGTGCGCAGAAAAAGGATATGAGTTTTTGAGGCAGAATAACTTGAATCTGCCGAAGTTAGAAGAATTCTCTAAATTGCTTGAGAGTGAATACCTAAAGGCTCGAAGCGAAGTAGAGGAAAATCTCAAGGAGTTTAAGTTTGAGAAGGTGGTTCGGGATTTCTTCAACCTTTTGAAGCTGAGCACTTCTGATGGACTTTATGACAGTTTCCTAGAGGTATATTACAAACCAGTCACCGATCAGTTGACCTTAATAGACGGAGCAGAAGATGTTTTGAGATATTTCCAAGGGAGGGATTTCAAAATCGGGCTTATCTCCAACACCATCTTCCCTGAGAGATTTCACCTAAGAGAGCTAAAAAGATTTGGGCTTTATCCCTATCTGGATAACCACCTTTTCTCCTCTCAGGTGGGAGTGAGAAAACCTCATCCTCAGATATTCCGAAAAGCCCTAAATGAGCTTAACATAGACCCTTCACAGGCGGTCTTTGTGGGGGATAGATTAATCGAGGATGTGGGAGGGGCGCAGAAGGTGGGGATTAGAGGAATTTTGAGATATCATGAGGGAAGAGATTATTCGGCTTCCATAACCCCGGATGCACAAATAGATCAATTAAAAGAATTACCAGAAGCGGTGTTAAGTCTTTTTAAAAACTGAGCGATAAGACATTTGTAAGCCGGAAAAAAATATGATGGCGGCGTGGTTGCCCAATTTATTGGGCAAGTAAGGCCCGATGAATCGGGCAACTACATTTTTCCAACCTAGAATAAGAACCAAAAAATGAGAGGATCAACGTGGCGCTCCAATTTTTCAATACTCTAACCCGAAGAAAAGAGGAATTTTATACCATTCATTCGGGCGAGGTTAGAATGTATACTTGCGGTCCCACAATATATGACTTTGCCCACATCGGAAATTTCAGAGCTTATGTTTTCGGAGATATCCTGCATCGTTATCTGGAATACAAAGGCTATAAGGTTATCTACGTGATGAACATAACCGACGTCGACGATAAGACCATCGCTGGATCACAGAAGGAAGGAATTAAGTTGGGTGAATATACCAAAAGGTATAAGGAAGCATTCTTTGAAGACGTGAAAAGCCTGAACGTCCAGCCAGCCGACATCTATCCTGAGGCGACCGCACACATAGAAGATATGGTGGCTTTGGTCAAAACCCTCCTCCAGAAGGGATATGCATATGTGAATAATGATTCCACCTACTTTCGAATAACCTCCTTTTCTGCATACGGCAAGCTATCTCACATGAATATGTCGGAGCTGAAGACTGGCGCCAGAGTGGTATCTGATGAATACGAAAAGGAACAGTTAGCAGATTTCGCATTGTGGAAAGGATGGGAGGAAAGGGATAGAGAGATTTTCTGGGAGACTGAGGTGGGAAAGGGTCGACCGGGATGGCATATCGAGTGCTCTGCCATGAGCATGAAATATTTAGGCAAGCACTTTGACATCCACACCGGAGGGGTGGATTTGATCTTCCCCCATCATGAAAATGAGATCGCTCAATCCGAAGCCGCCACCGGAGAGAGGTTTG
>CAYOFL010000103.1:0-10596 GCA_964403165.1 uncultured Ignavibacteria bacterium | reverse complement strand
CAGACGGACGCCCCCAGACGGGGGCTCGTCCGAGCCCGTCTGGGCGGGATCTCCGCTTCGCTCCGACAAGCTTTCGCACTCCTTCTAAAACATTTTTTAAACACCCCTAAACACCAAAACGGCAATTAGCCAGGAGGAAGCCATGAAACATGATATCAAAGACATAAAGTTAGCCAAGCAGGGCAGATTAAGAATCGAATGGGCGGAAAGAAATATGCCGGTTCTGAGATTAATCCGGGAGAGGTTCAGCAAGAAAAAACCGCTTGAAGGGGTCAAGATTTCCGCCTGTCTTCATGTGACCACGGAGACCGCCAATCTGATGCACACTCTGGTGGCAGGTGGTGCCAAGGTGGCTTTATGTGCCTCCAATCCCTTATCCACCCAGGACGACGTAGCCGCCTCTTTGGTTTCCGATCTGGGCATACCGGTTTTCTGCATCAAAGGGGAGAGCAATAAAGTGTATTACCAGCACATCATGAGTGCTCTGGAAATTGAGCCTGACATAACCATGGACGACGGAGCAGACTTAGTTTCAACTTTGCACTCTAAACGAAAAAAACTGCTTTCGAGTGTGTTGGGTGGAACCGAGGAGACCACCACTGGAGTGGTTCGTTTAAGAAGCATGGAAAAGCATAGGGTGTTGAAATATCCGCTAATATCGGTGAATGATTCCAAGACCAAGCATTTCTTTGATAATCGTTATGGCACAGGTCAGTCCACCGTAGATGGTATCTTACGCGCCACCAACTTTCTTTTAGCCGGATCAAAGGTGGTGGTAGCAGGATATGGCTGGTGCGGCCGGGGATTTGCTACCAGGGCTAAGGGAATGGGGGCAGACGTCATCGTTACCGAGGTGGACCCCTTAAAGGCTATTGAGGTGGCGATGGATGGCTTCCGGGTGATGCCAATGATAGAAGCGGCCAGAGTGGGAGACATCTTCTGCACCCTTACCGGAGATATAAACGTGATCCGGCAAGAACATTTCCGAGTGATGAAAGACAATGCGGTGGTGTGTAACTCCGGGCATTTCGATGTGGAGATCGATATTCTCAGTTTAAAGAAGATGGCTAAGAAAAAAAGACAGATAAGGGAGTTTGTGACCGAGTATACCCTGCCCAACGGCAGGAGGATAAATCTTTTAGCCCATGGGCGGCTGGTGAATCTTTCCGCGGCAGAAGGACATCCTGCCTGCGTGATGGATATGTCCTTTGCCAATCAGGCTTTATCCGCTGAATATCTGGTGCAAAATGGCAATAAATTGGAAAATAAAGTTTATGTAGTTCCTGAAAAAATAGACTCCCAGATCGCCCGCCTGAAATTGAAGGCTTTGGGTGTTAAAATCGATCGTCTCACCCCGGAACAAAAAGAATATCTTGCCGCCTGGGAATTGGGAACGTGAGGAACAATCTTCGTCTCTGCTCTCCATCTGCTCTCCATTGGTGCTCTCACCAACGGGAAGCAAGAACGTAGCGGAGCCTTTACGGCTCCGCCCAGAGGCATCCTTCGACACTGAGCTCAGGACGAAGTGTAAAGCCTCTGCTACGCGCTTCAGGAAAAGGTGTCAGGTCCGCAGGTCAGTTGTTCATTTGAATCCATAGGAACTCAAATGAGATCCATAGGAACTACGGTCCTGACACAACACAAAAGAACTCTGTTTGGGAGGGCTGAATGCCCTTCAGGGTGAATCCCTTCAGGATGAACCCTCCCCTATGATTGATAGGTCATTCCTGCATAGCATAGGGGCGGGAATTTTCGTATGAATGCATACGCATATCCCGCCCCTATAAAGTTAATTGTCCGAAACCCCCGCCAGAGGTATAGGCATTGGTTCGGGGTGCCCTTCAGGGTGTCCTTCGATCCCGAAGATCTCAGGATCGAGGGAAATCCCTTCAGGGTGAACCCTCACCCCGAATCAGAAAGATTGCGGGGTAAGGGCTTGTCCTGAGGACACAGTCCGAAGGGTACCCCGCAATAACAGCATCCCGATCCAACAGAAGAACAGTCCAAAAAAAATCACCCCCGCTAAAAAAAGCAGGGGTGATTTTTTTTGCCAGTTGTTCTGGTCGAGCCTATTACCAGTTAGGTTGTAGGAATAAGCTCTCTCTGCTCCAGTACTGCTCGATGAAGCGGACGTAGTCAACCGGTGGAGGTCCGTTCTTATAGATGTAGTTAAGCAGGTAAACCACATCCTGCACATCTACGTTGTTCTTGGGGCACACTAAATCCAGCGCACCGCCAAGCGGACCCTTACCATCCACGTTGCCCTGATCAGCAAACGGCAGAGGCGCCGGACCACCCTTATACAGGTAGTTGATCAGGTAAACCAGGTCGCTTATATCCAGAGCAGGCAACTCCAGAGTATCCGAAGCATTCACGTCTCCTCTGTAGAAGCCGGCATACCTCAAGATCTTGTGATACCACTGCTCCCAGGTCATTCCATCACCTAAGTTCCTGCCGAAGTCGATCCAGATCTCGATGTGCTTGTTGAAAGGACTTAAAGGATCAGCAAGCAGCGGGAATGGCGGCGGAACCATCAACAACGACATGTCGTTGCTGTCCGCATTGATGTCATAAGGCGGATAGTATCCGGCAGTGGTCATCAGGTACCACAGAGAATCCAAACCATCGAATGCATCCGGGGTGCAGAATCCGGCATTGGGCCAGACGTAGTAGGCGTTGTTCACGCCTCTGATGCTGTGCATGGGCTCATTGTAGAACGGAGCCTTGAAGATTCCAAACACGAAGTTAGGATCAAGTGGATCATACTGCCAGACCAAGTTGTGTTCCGGATCCATGTCCACCCAGTTGTTGTAAGCATTGCCAATGTCCCAGTCCTCGAACAGGGCAATCCACAACTCCGGGATGTCGGTGTCAGTCGGATTGTAGTAGATCTTGATCTTGATGGAGAAGTCGGTGCAATCCACGTGCTTGAGTCCGATCACAAACAGGGAGTCATATTCGCAGGAGATCACGTCCTCTTCGGTATAGAAGTTGGAGTAAGCTACTTCACCGTAATACTCCTCATAGATGCCTCCTCCCGGACACCATGGCTCATCGGTGATAACCAGATGCTGGGTGGGTATGAACCCGACATGCTCGCAGTCGTAAATATCCAGAGCGAAATGATCCCGCTGTGGATCACCAGCGACGGCTGAGATAATGCTACCATCGAACAGGTAGTTGGTGCCATACCAGACAAAGTTGTCTTTAACATCGTTTCCTACCGCTCCGAAGGTTGAAGTCCTCTGGAAGCCGTGATTGAAGTTCACGATACCTTCGTCATAAGGCGGCTGGACTCTTAAGGTCACATCGCAGGTCTTGGTCTGTCCATCGGTTCCCACACCCTGGAAAGTCAGGGTGTAATCATCATAAGGCACGGGAGGGCTGACGGTGATGGTTATGAGCACATCTGCATCATAAGGCGCAGGCTGACCATTGGGAACGAACGTGGCGCTGATGCCAGTCGGCGGTGACAGTAAACTCAAGTCGACATTAAGGTTGTAACCCAACACCGCGCCTATCGTGACGTCATACAGATCAACGTCAACATCACCCGGAGTGCCAAAGGCAACAGACGGAGCACACTGCATGGTGAAGGTGGATCCCTCAGGAGCAAACGGGCAGATGAAGGCATCAATCAAGAAGTCACAACCGAGACCCCAGTCATCCAGCATGGTGCCCCACATGCCCCACCACTCACTGCTACGATCGGAAACCGCACTTCCGTCATCGCTCAGTGTCGCTAAGACATCATTTACCTGATCGGCATGAGAGTATCCGATATGGAACTGCTCACCCGGGTCAAATTCTATTGCATGAGAATAAGCTTGAACCGAAGTATAGCCCGGATACCAGACTATGTCGCCGTAGGTGATATGGAAATCAGCAATAGCCTGATATGGTGGGTTGTTGTCCAGAGGGAACAGCCCGTCAGAGAGCCACACATAGAAATCTGGATCGGGCGTGCCCACAGCAGATGTTTGATAGAAGGCGATCTGGAAGGATTCCAAACGTCCACCGTGATCTGGCGGCATCTCAAATCTCTCATTGAAGAAGTCATCTCCGTAGGCGTCCGGAATATCCCAGTAGTAGGTAGCAGCAATGCCGCCGGCAAGCTTCTCTAAGGGGACGCCGCACGGCGGAGGATCACAAGCCGGATCTTCGGTATAACCGCTCACGTAGATCATGGGATTTCCCGGAGTGGGTGGAGTCCAAAGATCATACCACTCAATCCACGGGGGTGACATTCCAAATGTCGGCAGCCAGGCCCATGCATGACAGGTGTCGCACACGGCGTTATCGAACCCTACGCTGGGTATTTCTCCCTGCACTCCGGCGGCATAATGGATGCCAACGAAGAAGGGCTCATAGATACAGACTACATCCGGGATGTCGATGTGCGCCAGGCTGGGATACATGGTGGTGACGGTGAACGGATCAGACCGGTAGATCTCAGTTCCGGGACCGTCGCACGGCTGTTGACACTCAATATAGATAGCCACCTCAATATCAGCCGTTCCTGTGCCGGCAAAGTCGTACAGTGCAACTTCCACATCGGCAATCCTGTACGGATAAACCGGAGGAGTGCAGTACTCTTCAGGATCGTAGTACTTAGCCACCCCATCCTCCACGCCGAATGAGCCGAAGTAAGATGCTAACACGCCACTGCCTTGCATCATGTCGCACACCACGCCCTGAACGCAAGCACCAGAGTTGCAGACACCGTCAACTCTGAGCATGTGGTATCCTATGCCACTCCAGAAATCCTCCATGGCATACCAGGGTGGTGAGTAGGTGTGATGCCAGATCCAACTGATGCAGGATAACATGCTAGGTTCGTTGGTCCACAACAGACAGGGGGTGGTGCCTTCAGTTCCGGTGAGTTCCACAGTCAGAATGAAGTCCTCTTCCAGGCAAAGCACCTCAGGCAAGGGCTCCACAAACTCGGTGCCGTAGAAGTCAGTGATGGTGGCAGGGAAGGAATAGATCTCCGCTCCCGGACCACTGCAGGTATCATCGCCAACCGCATAGAAGTGGAAGATCACGTCCACAAAACCGACTCCCGCATGGTCGTACATCAATCCGCTAATCTGGGTAATCAGGAAGGGATAGACGTCCGGACCACAATCGTCGCACATGTCTTCCGGATCAAAATAGTTGCCCTGCTGATCGCCTGTGGCAAAGATAGAGGCGAACCAGGTGGCTGATCCATTATCCCACTGCAGATGGCAGATGGTATCCACGGGAATCTGGCACACGTTAGCGATACATTCGTAGGGTGAAGCATACCAGGTTCCACCTGCGGTGTTGCATTCATCCTCGGTTATCATGTCACAAGAGCCGGTGAGTTGACAGCACCCTATGGGTCCACCACCAACTTCGATCTCCATGGCATAAAGTGCGTCCGGGGTGCCCTGAGTTATGCCGATAAGCGTGAGGGTTTGTTTGCCCTCATCCACGTCCAGCAGGGAAAGACCCCCGGCAATACCGCCAGTTTCGTCTTGACAACCGGCATAGACCACACCGGTATAGGTTCCTGAGTTGACATCAAACTGATAGGCTTTGGTATTGTCCTGGCTATGGCACCAGAGATAAGTGCCATCATATGCCATCCCGTATAGCGGAAGGGTGTTGGCAAATGGTCCAGCCACCACAGCTCCAGATCGATCAACGCAATAGATGGGGCTGGAAAAGCTCGCAGTCCAGAAGGCGTCGCGGCCTGCATCATAAGCCACGGCACGCCATGGGCTAAGTGGGCCATTGGGGATGTCGTTTGCCGGAACTGGAACTAACGCACCTGGAGTCATATAGAAACACTCTAGTGTATAACTGTCGCTGGCATAGAGGAATTGTCCGTCACAGGCGATGTCACGCCATCCCCAGCCGGCGCCGGTGGGCTGTGGGTGCTTATACAGATACGTGCAAACATCGGTGCCCGTGCTCAGCCAGGCATAAACGTAGTTCGGATCTGGAGTGGTAGTGCCGCCAGCACCCGTGATGTAAATCGTGTCATTGAGAGCCTCGCACCCCAGGATCTGGTCGTCAGTCCCTTCCTCGGCGGGGCAGCACCACAGGATGTCACCCGGATCCGCAGTCTTAAAGGGGAAGCCGATCACTCGATCAGCTGACTGGTTGCCGGTAGCAAGCGGTACAGGACTTAGCGGCTCGGGCAGACTTCCCTTGGGCATCGGAGTAACAGTCTGCTTTTGAGCTATGGTCTGCTTGACGTATGCCTCCGGTGTCCCTTTTTGTGCCCTCTTCGCTGCCATCAACAGCGAAAAGCTGATCAGCATGGCTGAAATTACGACCAGAACTACAAAGAGTTTTTTGGTCATTATCTTTCTCCTTTACAACAAGGTTAAATCTTCAAAAGTTTGGTTTGATTATCAAACCAAGTTGTTTTTTTGCTTTTAACGCATCGCCTCCTTTCGTCCCTCGTCCCTGAAGGAAAATTTGACTGCTTGTCCCGCAAAACGGGATCCCGCCACAGGCGGGAAAAGAAGGGACAACTCGAAGCCGCAAATCGAAAGAAGGACAAAAATATCCTCTTTCTCTTTATCGGCATCAAAGATGCCTTTTTAAGAGATTAATTTGAACTTAAGGTTGGGATAGGAACCAATACTTTTGCTATTAACTTTTGCTCTTAACGAGAACCTTTTCTCGTCTAAGTAAAATATAACCTTCCTTTAATCTTTGTCAAGTAAAAAATGCAAAAAATCCTTATTTTTTTAAGATATGAAGGATCGCCCACAAAAGGCTAAGCGATTGATAGAAGGGCACTTAAAAAGGCGGGCAGAATTTCTTGCATTTTTGGGTACTTTTTGCACACCGTTTTTTTACCGATTTTTTAAAAAAAAGAACAAAAATAGTGGTTTCCTGCTGGTTTGCCCGAACAACAGGATAGGATTCAAAAAAGATTGGACAGGGGTTAAATCCCTGCCCAGACAAAGTCTGTGACGAACAAAAGAGAAGTGGTTATCTTTTACCTCTCCCCCTCTTATCCCCCTCTCCATGAAATGGAGAGGGGGATGGGGGTGAGGTTCTACTTTTGTTTCAGGGTATCTTACCCTGCAACAACGCTATGGTTCAGAATGATGACGCCCGAACTAACAAGTAATTTATCTACTCTTCAACAAATTCATCGCTTCTTTATTATCAGGATTCAACTCTAAAACTTTTTGCCACTCTTCTTTGGCAGATTCTACCAGTCCTTTCTTATGATAGACTCTTCCCAGGTTGAGGTGAGCCAATTCGTAACGCTGGTTTACTTCAATTGCTTTCAAATAATACTGGATGGCAAAATCCGATTTCCCCTTTTTATGATACAGGATGGCTAAATTGTAATAAGATTTTTCATAAGAGGAATCTGAAAGGATGGCCTTTTTATATTCCTCTACAGCCAAATCCGTCTTGCCCAATTGAGCATAAATGTTAGCCAGATTATTGCGGGGAGGAGCATAATCCGGACGGTATTTTAGAGAGGTCTTATATTCCTCTAAAGCTAAGTCCAACTTGCCCAAATTCTGATAGCTTATTCCCAGCACATAATGATCTATGAAAGCTTGAGGTCCCACCAAATTTTCCAGTTTAGTGTTCAATGTCATTAAAAGTATGGCTACCACAACCAAGGAGATCACAAGAGGAAAGGTCTTTCTGTTTTTTATTTTTTGAAAAAGCCACCATATGAAAAAGGAACCAAACATGATCAAAAAAGGAAGAATGGGCATTCGATAGCGAGAGCAAATGAAAAATATAATCACAGAAGCTGAATATGACAGGATAAAAAGATATACCAGAAGATGTTTTCTCAAATCTTTGAGACAGATTAAAAGACCCAATATGGAAAGTGGACCCATCAGACCGAAAGGAAAATAGATGCCGAATTTTCCTAAAAGAGAATTAAAAAGAGAGGAAAAGTTTTTATAAAGATATATACTCTGGTTGTTGCCTATCTCATACCCTTTCCAGAAGTAGATTATTTTTCTGCCCATCAATTTAAGCCAGCTTAGGGGTTGAGATAATACGAATAAAGCTCCTTTCTTATACCAGAAATCGGATATCTGGGAAGGTTTTAGCTTTTGCCCGGTTTCTTTCTCCGCCAGCCACATAGCATCTTTATATCCGCCCCACCAGGTTTTGTCTATTTGTGGCGCGGTAGCAGACCAGCCGGAAGCATGAGGATTGTTGCCTAAGTAAAAATTATACCCTCCGTTCCAGGCGATAAGGACGAAATCTTTGCCCACCCAATAATTCCGTAAAGTTACCGGCGCAATCATCAACAGGGCCCCCAGACAGAGGATGACCCAACGAATAAGGATAGTTTTCGTGAGGAGTTTATTTCTGAATTGAAATAACATCCATATTAAAATAAAAGGGACAAAAACTAAGATGTTAGGGCGGGCAATGGCGGAAAGTCCAAGGACTGCGCCGCAAAAGAACCAATTCAAAAGTTTCGGTTTTTCAGCTGTGAGGAAAAGCAAACTGATCAGCGCCAAATCAAGAAAAACGATCAGGGAGGTGATTAGAAGTTGGGCATCGTAAAAGACCAACATGGCGTAAAAGGATGCCATAACTCCGGAGATGATCCCAACGGTTCTATTGAACAGTTTCTTAGCTATAAAGAAAATCAAAACGCAACTTAGGGAGCCCATGAGGATCTGAAAAAGCCGAGGCAGAAAGAGACTGTGTCCAAAGATCTTATATGTCAATGCCAAAAGATAGACGTAAAGAGGGGCACGGAAAAAGGGTTGGGTCCCTATCCAGTCGCCTGCGGCAATCTGTTGCGCCCAGGTATCATGATAGAGCTCGTCCATTATGGGAGCGTAAAAGAAAGGCAACGGGGATTCTATCTGCAGCAGATAAATCAACCTCACCAGGTAGGCTAAGATGAAGATACAGATCGGCAGGAGGAATTCGATCCGGTTGGAGATACCAAAGGTCTTCTTCTTTGGAGTTTTTTTTGATGCTTTAACCCTTTTCACTGCACTCTTTCTGCGCCTGCAGGAGTTTCAAGATTGAGCGTGGGTTAAATCCATTAGTGACCCCAATATTTAAAGATGGCAAAAACCCTTGTTGCACGGATGTGCCCGTCTGGGCATATGGATTTTGTCAAAAGAATCTTCCTTGTTGGTAACGGACGCCTCGTCCGTTCTCCCGCCAAAGGCGAGATCAGGATAAATCCGTGACGAACAGTGATTGGGCGGGGGTTAAACCCCCGCCCAATCGAGGCGTTTTGGGCAAAAAAACTAAGCTTATGCGATGCTGAAAGAATGGTTATTGCCAATTGGGATTGAGAAACAGACTGAATCTTTCGAACTTGTCTTTCCATGGTTGGGGCAGAAATCGCTGAGCGTCCTGGGGGGCAGACCCGGATTTGAAAAGATAGTTTATCAGAAGAACAATGTCTGCAAGTTCTACAATCCCGTCATTGTTCACGTCCCCCTGATCGGCAAAGGGAAGAGGAACGTTTCCAAATTTATAAAGGTAATTTAGCAGATAGACAACGTCCCCCACGTCCAGCACCCAGTCTTGATTGACGTCGCCACGATAGAAGCCGCAGAAGCTTAGCATCGGTCTCCACCATGAGGGTTCGATCAGATGCTGGGTGGTGTCGACGCCGAAGATGATGAACGACTCCAGATGAGCGGAGTCCGGAGGCAAGCTTAAAATTCCCGGAGTCATAAGAAGTGAGAGGTCGTATCCGGAGGAATCGTCCTGCCAACAAGCTGTGGTGATAAGCTGCCAAAGTTGATCGTCCCTCCAGCCGTTCTGAGGATAGATAAAAAATGGATGGCTTACTGCCTCGTAACCTGCGACTGGATCATCATCGGAGGGAATGCGCATAGCCCCGAATTTGTATTTTTGATTCTGAATCTGACTGGGACACCAGTGCCAGGCGAGATTATGAACCGAATCTCCATGGGAGTCGTTGTTGTATGCATCAAAGACATCCCAGTCTAAGGAAAGAGAAACATGTGCGTTTACGGTGGTATCTGCCAAATTCTTTATCACATACTGCTGAAGAATGAAATCTCCATACAAAGGATCAGATGATCCCACCGAATATTGTTCTATCTCCACCCCCAGACCGATGGTGTCGATGAAAGCTGTGGCTCCAAATTCTCCAAAGGTGGTGTCCTTGATGATGAGGCTATCGTAAGGATACCAGCTATCTTTTATGTGGGTGTTGAACATGTCCATGGCGATTAAGGTATCACCTAAAACTACCCAGGCTAAAATCAAGGTTCCATCAAAAAGCTGGTTTATCCCATTCCACATAAAGTCCTGTCCCGATTCATCTCCTATGGGACCATAGTTGGTGACAGTCATGGAGGCATTGGAAGCATGGATATTGTTATAGTTGTATAGTGTGGCGCTACCCGAGCGGATGCCCACGGTGTAACGGTCATTTGACCAGCCATACCAACTCACCAATCTCTCCTCCGGGGTGGAACTCCAGGTATCATGCACACAGATATAGGTGGTATCGGGAGGACCCCAACCCATGGCACATATGCTGTGGTTTCCATAAGTGGGATGAGAAAACACGTTCCAGATGGCAGGATAACCTGATCTGATCTCGTTTATCAGATAGCC
>CAYOFL010000102.1:0-10991 GCA_964403165.1 uncultured Ignavibacteria bacterium | reverse complement strand
AAAGTACTAAATTTTTTAAATATTAATTGTATTACAGGCTTTTCAACGATCATAGCCTCTAATCCAGTACCTGAATTTGTAGTAATTACACAATCACTAGCAATTAATAAATTTTCAATATTATAGTTCTCTATCACTGTAACGTTTTTTATTTCTAAATTATTTATCATTTGTTTAGGGATTGCCTCATTCAGATCACCTGGGTGAAGTTTTATAATTAAAAATGAATTCGGGATTTTTTTTACTGAATTTAAAACACATACAAACATTTTTTCAACATCCCAAGGAGTTTCATCAGCACTTGTTAATCTATAATTTAAATTTTCATGGCTAGTTGTTAGCACGATTAATTTTTTATCCTTTTTTATTCCAAACTGTTCATATACTAATTTTTTAATTTTTGATTTAAGATTTTTATTTTGATTAATATATATGTATCTATCAAAACGAGGACATCCTGTAATAACTATTTTTTCCTTTGGCATCCCATTTTGGATTAAAATTTCTCTACTTATTTTACCCCATGCTGCAAATTTATCAGAATATGATGGTAAATAGCCAATAATATGCCCTATAATGCCATGTTGAATTACTAATGTCTGAATATTCAATTTAGAAGCAATTTTCGCGAAAGGTATATTAATTTCTGTAACGTCAGCATAAAGTGTAATAATATCAATTTTTTCTTTTCTCAAAATCCTGAAAATCTCTAAAATAAGTTCGATTTTTTTTTTAAATTCAAAAAAAACGATCTGATAGATTTTCTTTTTAATAAACGGCCACAATGAAATTCCATTAAAAATAAAAATTTCTTTAAAATCGGGTGATTTAATAATATTTTTCCATCTATCTATAGATTTTTTTATAAATAATACTGATTGAGCTCTCATTTTTCTATCTTTATAATCATCCAAAAATTTATAAAATCCTGATTTTTTTCTTAAAAGAGCATTTACAAAATTTCCTTTAATAAATGGTGGGATTCTAGGGCTTAGTAAGAGAATTCTATAATTATTTTTTGATATTTCATTTATTAAAGAGGTATAATAACCAAAACCAATCATTAAGATGTTTTTTGATCTTATATTTTTTTTAAGTTTTTTTGATGATTTAAAAAACCAAATTAAATTTAGAAGAAATCCTAATATATATTTAAAGAATATCTGATAATATAGTCTTTTTACATATTTCAATATTAAATTTTTATGAAAGTGATTCAATTTATAATGTTCAGAAGTGAGAGTTTCTATTGGAATAAACTTTAATGCGATACCTCTCGATAAACAAATTTTTTTAAGAATATTATTAAAATCACATTTGAGATAATTTTGATCTCTAAATGAATATATTTCAGTGGGTTTTTCTATTTCTAAAATATTTAATGTTGTTTGGATGTTTCGAATAATTCTTGCAAAATAGTATTTTAAACTGTATTGTACTAATAATCCTATAGAAATACCTCTAAATTTAAATAAATCTTTATGCCAATTTTCAGCTATATTAAATGCTGCCTTATCCATTTCCACAGCTTGTTTTTCAGTTACATATTGTTCAGGAATTTTATATTTTATATTTTTTTTTTTCAAATAAAGCCTTAATTCTAATTCTAAAGCAAAAATTAGTGTAGGAATTGAATTTGAAGAATTTGCATCTATAATTTTAAATATTTCAAATTGTTTAATTGTATCAATAAAAATTATTCTTTTCATTCCTTTCATTAAGTTACGAGTAATTAAAATAAAAAATTAATTGTAATTGTTTTTATAAAAAATTTTTATTCCCATCCAGAGATTTTTTTTTAGATTTAAAAAATAATTGCAAATATAAAGATCTTACATAAACAAAATCAATAGTTTTAATAATTAAATAAAAACTATTATAATTGCGATTATGAAAGTATAATAAATAAATTAAAAAAACAATCAAAAGTAAAAGATACATATCTTATGAAATTCAATAATAGGATAAAAATAAATTTAGACAAAATAATATCTTAAAAATTTTATAAACTTATGATTTTTGATATTTGAGAAAGATTAGATAAAATAATTATTAATCTTTAAGATTTCAATTAATTTGTGAAATTTATATCTCGTTTTGTTATTAGGGTTGGTTTTAATTAATATATATAAAAAATTTTTAAAAATGTAGAAAACTATATTATCAGACGAGTGTATCTTCAATATTAATTAGCAAACAAATAATTTATATTAATCTTATAAAATTATTTATATAAAAGTGAATATTTATTATATTAAAATTAAATCATTGCTTATATTTTTGTAAAAAAAGGTGCCTTCAAGCATATCAAATGTTTTACTTAGCATTTGTATTCCAACATATAATCGTTCAGAAAGGGTAGTAAATATTATAAGCCAAATAATTCCCTTTCAAGGTGAAGAAATTGAAATTGTAATTAGTGACGATGCATCAAGCGATGGAACGCGTGAAGCAGTAAAAAAAATAAAAGATCCAAGAATTAAATACTTTCGAAATAAAAAAAATCTTGGGTTTGATTTAAATATGCTAAAAATGATTAAAAGAGCAACTGGAGAGTTCGTGTTTATACTTATGGATGATGATGATATTGAAATGGAAGCGATTCCCTGGATTTTAAAAACAATCAAAAGCAATAGAAACCTAACGCAACTATGTGGGACGATAGGTATAAAGATACCTGGTTATGGCAAAATTTTTCATGAATTTGGAGATAGAATTTTGAGTTGCGGTTATGAATCTTTAAATGAACTGCTTTTTTACTATTATCATGGCTCAGGTGTTGTATTAAGAAGAAAAGCATTAGATTTAAAGAAGGCATTAAGATATGTTGGATTTTTATTTATGCAGCAAATTCTTATAGGTCAAGCTATGATGGTTGGGGATACATTATGTACATCAAAGAAATTTGCATATATAGGCGAAATATCATATAAATCTGGCCAGCCCTTATTTAAAGGAACAAACTTTACTCAACCATTACATAGGATATATCAAATTAAATTTAGAATACAATTAATTGATGATATTACTAAAGGTATGAAAAATTTAAGAAGAGTATTATTATATAGACAAAAAAATAAAATATATTATATTATCGGGAAAAATACTACAAAATCTTTTAAAGGATTTATTGAAATATTATCTATTGTTTTTCTTATTAAGCAAATATCATGGTCCCCTAGATTTTGGATTAATTTAATATATTCAATTATTCATAATTTTTTTAAAAAATCAAAGTAAAATTAAGATGAAAATACTTTTTTATTAATCACTTTTAATGAATCTCTAATCGAGAAAAATTTAATTAACGTAGTAGAAATATTAGATTTTTTATAAAAAATGCATTTTTTAATTTTTATTACCATTTATTGTCATATAGAATAATTATAGAACCACTTTCTTTAGCTTTATTGCATTTAATGAAAATATCAACTTGTTATAAGCAAGAATTTTTGTTATTGGATAATTGTTGGAGAAATTATAAGATATGATATAACACAAAACTCCTAAAATTGATTCATTAGTTATTTATATAAAGTATAATTTACTAAAATAAAAATTAAATTTTTATTTTAAGATATTCTAGAAAAAAATAATATTAATAATGCCAAAAGTTTTACTTAGTTTTTGTATACCAACATATAACCGACCAGAAAGGGTATCTAATATTATAAATCAAATTCTTCCCTTTCAAAGTAAAGAAATTGAAATTGTAATTGGTGACGATAATCCATCAAATGATAGAACTCAAGAAGTTTTAAAAAAAATAAAAGATCCAAGAATTAATTATTATCGAAATAAAAAAAATCTTGGATTTGATGGAAACTTGCTAAAGACTATCAAAAGAGCAAATGGGGAATTCGTGTTTCTTTTAATGGATGATGATGATATTGAAATAAAAAATATTCATTGGATTTTAAAAAAAATTAAAGAGAACAAGAATTTGGCGCAATTATGTGGATCAATAGGTGATAAAAGATCAGGTTATAATAAAATCTATTTTAAATTTGAAAATAAAATTTTGCATCGCGGTTCTGAATCTTTAAAGGAACTACTTTTTTATTATCCTCATGGTTCAGGTATTGTTTTAAGAAAAAGCGTTTTAGATTTTAATAAAGCAACAAAATATATTGGATTTTTGTATCTCCAGGAAGCTCTTGTCGCTCAAGCTATGATTGCGGGGAATACATTATGTACGTCAAAAATATTTGCATATATAGGAGAACATGAATATAAATCAGAACAACCTTTGTTTAAAGGAAAACCATATGGTCACCCCTTAAGTCGATTAAACCAGACTAAGTTTAAAATAAAAATAATTTACGATGTTACAAAGAAAATGAAAAATATTAGAAATGATTTATTAAATGAGCAAAAACGGCATATATACTATACTCTAAATTATACCTTGACTAAATCTTTAAAAGATTTTCTTGAAATGTTTAACATTGTTATTAATATTAAGGAAATATCAAAATCACCAAGATTTTGGCTTAATTTGATCTATAGCATTTTTTCTCGATTTTTTAAATATTCAAAATTCTATAATTTATGCTACCATTTCTTTCATAACTAAACTGCTTGGATTATTGTTAACAAAATTTTTTTTTTATTCTGCAAGTAGAAAATTAAAAAAAGAACAATTAATAAACAATTTAGAAATTAATAATTTTGACGAGAAAATTATTCAATATAATTAAATTAATTAGTTTTTGATTCAAGTTAAAGATATTGGCTAATTTGAAAGAAATTTAATCTAGTTTAAAGTAATAAAATATTAAAATCTATAAGATAAAGCTATGTTTAGCTAATGATTTCATAATTTGTCATAAGAGAATTTAAAAATGTATTTTTTATCTTATTCTTTTTAGATAGCCTCTTGGATTGGATGTTAAATAAAACTTTTCTTTTGTATTATCTATAATAAAGTCTTTATTCTCTTTTAAAAATTCTTTGACTGCTTCCATTGGGCCAGGGCCAAAATCTTCCCTTACTGGATGACCATTTATGCATGTATCTTCTACAATTATATAACTTTCCTTAGTTATTAACTCACTATAAATTCTTAGTTCTTCAAGAACATGTTCTTTATGGTGATCTGAATCCAAAATAACCATAATTTTATCCTTTTCACTAATTTTTTTTTTAACTTGTTCTACAATTTCTTCTGATGTAGATGAACCCAAAAAATATTGGATTCTGTTGTGCTGAGGTCTTTCTTCTTGTATTTCACTATCTATTGTTAATACCTTTCCATTATTAACCAACTCGCAGATCGTGGCGAGAAAAAATGCACTTCCACCCTTATATGTCCCACACTCAATTATTATATCTGGTTTCAGTTTGTAAATTATTTCTTGATATATCCAAAGATCGGAGGGATATTTCAGAATTAGAGTACCTAGCCAATACGTGTCTTGCCAAGTCCCACCAACAAAACCAGCTTTATAGTATATTTTATGAAATTTATTTATTATATCACTTTTTATTTCTTGTTCTGATTTAAAATTAATATTAATACTCTGATAAATAGTATTCATTAATCTTCTTATAGGCTCTCTTTTGCTTATTTTATATTTAGTAAACTCGAGGATTCTCTTGAGCATAATGTTTTTAATGCCTTAATTCTTTAAAAAATTTTGTTTTTTAATATACTGAAGTTAATTACCAATATCTCTGGTTTATGAGTAATAATTTGTAAATAATTTGTTTTCTTCTAATTAATATCTAATTAATCATTCAATGTTCATTATAGTATAACCAATTGTTATTAGGAAAAATTGAACATAAAAATCCTAAAGCAATGAAGTATTCTAAAATTAAATAAAAATTAAAAAATTATAATAAAATCAAATTTTTAAGAAATATCAAATTCACTAATTGATTTTGTAATTATTCTTATTTCTTCATCATTTAACCAAGGATGCATTGGAATAGATAGAATTTCATTGCAAATCTTTTCTGTTATTGGTAAATTAAAAAGATATTTGGTTTTTAGATAGGCTTTTTGTAAATGAATTGGAATTGGATAATGAATTAAGGTTTGTATATTATTTTTTTCAAGATGATTTTGTAATTTTTGTCGATATTTTGAACGAATCACATATAGATGATATACGTGTTTTGCATATTTTTTTTCTATAGGTTTTATGATTTTATCATTATTTATTAAATCATTATAGATTTTAGCAATTTCTCTTCGTCTTTCATTCCAATCATCTAAATATTTTAATTTTACTCTCAAAACAGCGGCTTGGATTTCGTCTAATCTACTATTAATTCCCACAAAATCATGATAATATTTTTTTGATTGGCCATAAATTCTCAACATTATAAGTTTTGTAGCCAACTCTTCATTATTTGTAGCAATCAACCCACCATCTCCATATGCCCCAAGGTTTTTAGATGGATAAAAACTAAAACATCCTAAACAACCAAATGTGCCTACTTTTTTATTTTGATATTCAGCTCCATGAGCTTGACAAGCATCTTCTATAACATACAAATTATATCTTTCAGCAATTTCCACAATTGCTTTAATCTCTGCTGGATTACCATAAATATGAATAGGTATTATAGCTTTGGTTTTATTTGTGATTTTTTGCTTAATTTTAGAAATATCAATATTGTATGTCTCTAGGTCGATATCAATAAAAATAGGTTTTGCTCCACATCTTGTGATTGCATCTACAGTTGAGATAAACGTGTGTGAAACAGTTATAATTTCGTCTCCTTTACCTATATTAAGAGACTTTAAAGCTAAGTATAATGCATCAGAACCAGAATTAACACCAATACCATATTTTGCTCCAAGATATTTTGAAAATTCTTTTTCAAATTTCGCTAGTTCTTCACCTAAAATAAATCTTTGAGATTCCATAACTCTATATATAGCATCTTGAATCTCTTCTTTAATCTTAAAAAATTCTCTTTTAAGATCCAAAAATGGAATCATTTTTAAACAATCCTATAATAACTTTTAGCGTCTTAATTATTTTTTTAATTCCATAGATTTCTAATTCTTAGTATTAAATTTACTCTTATAATATAAATATTATTAGATAATAAATTTGTTTTAACATATTTTTAATTCTTCGTTATATATCGTTTTTTAATAAAATTTCTTTTTTTATATCGATTAATTACATATTTTTGAAAACCTTCTATATCTTTTTTTTAATTTTGGAAAAGTCTTTAAAGATTACCTTTAAAAAATTATAAATAATAATTTTACTAAATTTAGAATTATGGTAAAAATAATAGATTTATCTGACTTTGACAGATTACCTGGAGATATTTATATTCATAAAGATGCAAAAGTTGCAAATAATGTTGAAGTTGGATTTGGAAGTATTATTTATGAGGACGTAATTATTGAGGAAGAATGCACTATATCTGAACATTGTATTATCAGACCAAAAGTGAAAATTGAAAAAGGATGCCAAATACATGGTAATGTCGAAATAGGTTATAAATATAAGGAAAATGAACACACAATTATAGGAGCAGAGTCAATAATTAGAAAAGGAACAATAATTTACGCTGGTAATATTATAGCTAAAGGTTTTCAAACAGGAAATAACGCGGTAATTAGAGAAAATTGTTCTTTTGGCGAATATTGTAGTGTTGGGACATTTTCTCAGTTTGATGGATATGCAAATGTAGGTAAATATTCAAGGTTTTCATATGGTGCACATGTTGGACAACATTCACAAATAGGTAATTATATATGGATTTTTCCTTATTCTGTATTAACAAATGATAAATACCCCCCCTATAATGTATGTCCACCACACCAAATTTCTAAAGGTCCAATTATTAAAGATTTTGCAATTATTGCTACAGAATGTATATTAATGCCTGGAATAACCATTGGAAGTGAATCGATGGTTGGTGCGGGAAGTGTAGTGACAAAAGATGTTCCTAAAGGTGAACTCTGGTTTGGTATTCCAGCAAGATTTATAAAAAAAATGGAAGATATATCTTGGAGTGCTAACTTTGCAAAACAGTATGGTATTAGTAATCCCTATCCTTGGAAGAAATCACTCAAAAGAGAAGGATATATAATAGATTAGTAAATTTTTTTGAATTTTTGTGAATTATACTCTAAAATGAAATTACTACTAATGAAATCTTATATATCCGTAATAATCTCAATAGAAATCTTTTAATTATTTCCTTTTAAAATTTATCATTTAATTTAAAGGATTATTTTATTCTTTCATTCAATTTACCAAATAATCCTATTAAATAATATTTTTCCTAAAGAGAATTTAGTAAAATCATCTTGTAATGAGCAAATCCTTATAAAGTTTAATAATCTTCTAATATCTTCATATTAATCATAAGCATGATATTATAAATAATTGAAAATTATTTAAAATAATAATAATGACTAGTAAAATTGGTAAATTAGGTAAATGTAGAATTATTCAATTACCAAAAATTATGGATATCAGAGGAAATTTAACATTTATAGAAAGCAATAACCATATACCATTTAAAATTAAAAGAGTATATTATTTATACGATATTCCTGGAGGAGAATCCAGAGGAGGGCACGCTCATAAAAAATTAGAACAATTTATAATTGCTACATCTGGTAGTTTTGATGTTATAATAGATGATGGATTTAACCGAAAAAAGTTAAGTCTAAATAGATCTTATTATGGCTTATATCTACCATCAATGATTTGGCGTGAACTTAACAATTTCTCATCTGGTTCTGTTAGTTTAGTTCTGGCTTCAGAATATTACAACAAAGATGATTATATTAGAGATTATGAAAAATTCAAGAATTTAGCTAGAAATGAATGATATAAAAATTAATGATTATCATTAATTTAGATTAAATTTACATCTTAAAGAATTTTTCATTTGTTAGTATTTTATAATGAAATATTTAACATCTTTTGAATTCTGAAAAATATTTTTGATAGAAGCGGAGATTTTATATAACTTTTCATGAGAAAAAAATAGCCAAAAAATTTGAAAGGAAATTGAGTTATTGTATTATATATTGTTATCCTTGCTTTCTTCCTATCAAGTTCTAAAAGAGCTAAAATTAATCTTGAATAAATTTTCCATTTTATTTTTTTTGGAATTTCATTTTTAAAGACTTCTAATAAATACAAATTTAATTTTACGCGATCTTTATATTTTTCTTTTTTTTGTAAAGAAATTCGCTCACGTGTATTTTCACCATGTATCCTATATTTGGTTAAAGATTCTTTAATAAAATAAAAATTGAATTTATTTGCAAGCTCAATATAAAATAGAAAATCATTATCATATTTTAATTGTTCATTAAATTTGATATTTCCAAGATTGTTTCTTTTAAATATAAGGCTTGATCCAAATATAATAGTGGAATTTTTATTTAACAACTCATAAAAAAGGTTTCCGCTTTTTTTTTGATTCAAACAATATAATTCTGTAAATCTTTTTCCTGTATATCTACTTTTTTCATCAATAATATCCCCTTCCGACCATACAATAAGATTTTCGTTATGTTCTAAAATGGCAATTTGTTGTTCAAGTTTATTATGAACCCAAACATCATCAGAAGCAATAAGTGCTATATATTTTCCTTTAACCATTTCAATTCCATCATTAATAGTTGTGGAAATTCCTTTATTTTTTTCATGGAATAAGACTTTAATTCGTTTATCTTTTTTATTATAATCATTAATAATTTCTATTGATGCATCAATAGAACAATCATCTACAATGATAAACTCAAAATCTGTAAAACTTTGTTGTAGTACGCTTTCTATCGCCTCAGAAATATAACTTTCATGATTATAAGAGGGCATAACAACACTAACTAAGCAGTTTTTTATCAAACTCATGAAACATTAAGAAGAATTTTTCTAATTTATATAAAAATTAATGTATAACTCATTGATTTATTAATTTTTGACCTATTATAATGTAATTTCAATTACTTCAAATTTATTTAAATTTAACTATTTCTTAGATTAAAAAGGTTAACGTTCTTTTTATTGATGGAGATCATTCTTATAATGGAGTAAGAAAAGATTTTGAATTATATAGCACTCTAGTTAAAAAAAATGGAATAACTGCATTTCATGATATTGTTATTCATCCCCCAGAAGTAAATTGTGAGGTAAATAAATTTTGGAACGAAATTAAGGTGAATTATCAATATAAAGAATTTGTTGAAGACTGGGATCAGGAGGGCTATGGTATTGGAATTCTCTTTAAAGACTAAAAGGAACAATCCAACTTTTAAAAAAAGGAAAAATACAGAAAATTAAACATATTTTAGTAAGTGCATTTTATATAATCGATCGTCTATTTTACTTTCAAATTTGAATTTTTTTTTTTAAATGCTATTCTTTTTCGCTTTTATCAAATAATATGGATTTTAATTTAGTATTATCTCCCCAAAAAGCCATTGGCTCATAGACTGGATATGGATAATATCCTAAATTTAATTTTATGGTTTTATCTCTATTTTTTAAATAATTTTCAACAAGATTTCTTATTGAAATTGGTTTTCCGCCGCAACAATTAATTATTCCATTTATCTTATTTTGCATTGAAATTTTTACTATATATTCTGCTACCTTTTCAACAGGCAAATAATCTCTTAATTGTTCACCGCCAGACATATTAAAAATTTTCTCGTTATTGTCTAATGCATGGTCCAATTGAGATAATATTGATTTGGGACTTTGACCTTTTCCATACATATAAAAAAGTCTAATCCACTTAAAATTAAAACTATACTTTTTATTTAATTCTTCAATAAATTTTCTCAATGTATCTTTTGCCAAACTATAAGGCGTTGTAGGGTTAGTTTTTAAATTCTCTGACAGACATCCATTTATCATACCATATTCTAGGCATGTTCCGGTCGAAATAAGATTTGTTAAGCCATTTTCTATCATATTTTTTAGAAAAATATAATTTTTAAAAAGATTTATTTCAATATGAAACAATTCATTGTAATTTGGCAAACCTTC